>JBJXGC010000041.1:0-12789 GCA_046154545.1 Dehalococcoidia bacterium
GACCAGATGGCCGCGGCCACCGGACAGATCGCCAGCGCGATCAACGAGGTGACGCGGTCGGCGGTGTCGCTCGCGGGTATCGCCCAGGATTCGGCCCGGGAGATCGAGCGGGTCGCGGCCGGATCAGAACAGGTGGCGGCGGCGGCCGGCGAGAATGCCAGCGCGGCCGAGGGGTCGCGCGCCGAGGCCGTCCAGATGGGCGACCGGATCGGCCTTGTGGCGGTAGCCTCGGACGAGGTGGCCCAGGCCGCGGAGGCGAGCCAGCGGGCGGCCGTGGGAGGGCAGCAGGCTGTGCGCCAGGCGGTCAGTTCCATGGCTGCCATCGCCCAGGCGGTTGACCGGGCGTCGGCCACGGTGAACCAGCTCGGCGAGTACGGGCAGCAGATCGGGGCCATCGTCAAGACGATCGACGAGATCGCGGCACAGACGAACCTGCTCGCGCTCAACGCCGCCATCGAGGCCGCCAGGGCTGGTGAACAGGGCCGTGGCTTCGCCGTCGTGGCCGACAACGTGCGTCAATTGGCCGAACGTTCGAGTTCTTCAACGAAGGAGATCGCGGCGCTGATCAGTAAGGTCCAGACAGGCACCCGCGACGCCGTGGAGGCGATGGCGGCGGGTGTCCGGGATGTCGAAGCCGGGCGGGAGATCACGACCCAGGCAGGCGCCGCGCTGGACACCATCATCTCCTCGGTGCAGCAGTCGGCGACCCAGATGCAGACGATCGCGGCAGACGTACAAGGACTCGCGGCGACGACCCAGCGCCTGGTCCGGACGGCCGAAGGGATTGCCTCGAGCGCGGAGCAGTCGGCTACGGGGGCGAAGGAGATGGCCCAGGGCACCTCGCGCGTGACGGAAGCCATCCTCCAGGTCTCGGCGACGAGCGAGGAGACGTCCGCGAGCGCGGAAGAGGTGTCGGCCTCGACGGAGCAGCTGTCGGCCCAGTCGGAAGAGCTTTCGGCCACAGCCACACGGATGCGCCAGTTAGCGGAAGCGCTGAAGACCGCGACAGCCCGGTTCACACTGGGCTGAGGCCGGCGGCAGGAACCAACGGGCCGGGGACACGTTCCCGGCCCGCGGCGGCGAGAGCCACTACGCGGTCGCCGCGAGGAGCTCCTGACGGGGGACCATGCCTTCGAGCACGCGCTCCAGGGCCATGGTGTGGCTGCAGACATCCCAGGTGTCGAAGAAGTCGCAGTTACATTTCCAGCGGCCGTCGGCGATGGCGACTTCGTGGTCGCTGTTTTCGCCGTGGAACTTGACGTGCAGGCCGTCGATCTGCATGCGATGCCGTTCGCTCGCGTAGACCTTGGCCTTTTCGACTTTCCCAATGAGGCTGGACTGCATAGGTCAGAGACCCTCCTTGACCGGCTGAGATCACAAACGGCGGCGTCCGAGGACTGCCGCCGTCAGGTAATCTGGATGCGATACAGGACATCCATAGCTCTTAGAAGCTACGCCCGTGGGTTGGGCCTGTCAACGGCCGAAGCGTTGAGAATAAGTGCGGCGACGGCGTAGTCAGGCTGGGAAGCGGCGCACGGTTGAGGCCGGCGCGAACACCTGGAGTCGGCCCCCGGCCACGATGTCGGCGGCCTGGAGACGGACGGAGACATGCACCCCCGAGATCGTCCCCCAGGCCTCGCGGCGGACGCCGAAGTCGAGCACCTCCTCGACCTCCATGCTGAAGGTAAAGTCGCCGCTGCCGGGGCGCAGAGCCCGCGGCGCCACGGCCAGCACACCCCCTTCGACCGGCAGCAGGCTGTACCCCAGGAAGGCCGCGGTGGCGCTGTCGGTGGGCGCGCCGAAGACCTCGGGCCGCGGCCCGCTCGCGCGGACGCGGCCGTCGATCAGGACGACGAGGTCCTCGGCCAGGCGCAGCGCCTCGTCCCGGTCGTGGGTGACGACGATCGTGGTGGTGGCGAACCTTCGGAGGAGGGCGGGCAGGTCGTGGAGGAGCTGGCGCCTGCCCGGGCCGTCCAGCCCGGAGAGGGGCTCGTCGAGGAGCGTGATCGGGGCGCGGAGGGAGAGCGCCCGGGCGAGGTTGGCGCGCTGGGCCTCGCCCCCGGAGATGCGGTGGGCCGAACGGCCGAGGAGATGGGCGATGTCGCAGGCTTCAGCCGCCTCGTGCAGCCTCACGGCGCGCTCGTCCTTCGCGACGCCCCGCAGGCGCAGGGCGAGGTCGATGTTCTGCCCGACGGTGCCGGTGAGGAAGACGGCGCGTTGGAAGGCGTAGGCCACGTGCTTGCGGGCGGTGGCGGGGGTGGCAGGCTGGCCGCCGAACCGGATGACCCCCGCGGCGGGCCGTTCGAGGGCGGAGATGAGCCGCAGCATGGTCGATTTGCCGGCGCCGTTCGGGCCGATGAGCGCGGTCGTCCGCCCTTCGTGGAAGGTGAGGGCGGGCACATCGACGACGGTCCGCGGCCCGCGGCGAAAGACGACGCCCTCGAAGACTACGTCCATCGCGGGCGGCGTTGCTGCACAAGGGTGAGGACCAGGTTCACGGCGAAGGTCATCGCCAGGAGGATAATGCCCAGGGCCATGGCGTCGGCGTTCCGGCCGCGGCTCGTCTCGGTCACGATCGCGGTCGTCAGTACGCGCGTGTTCCCGGCGAGGTTGCCGCCGACGGTCATCGAGGCGCCGACTTCAGAGATGACGCCGCCGAAGCCGGCCATGACGGCCGCGAGGATGCCGAGCTGCGCTTCTTTCGCCACGATCCAGAGCTTACGGAGGCGGCCGGCCCCGAGCACCGCGAGCAGGTCAGGCAGCTCTTCCGGTAACGACTGGACGGCCGCGGCTGAAAAGCCGACGACCAGGGGCACGGCGATCAGGAACTGGGCGATGACCATCGCCCGCTTGGTATAGATCAGCTCGAGGTCGCCGAAGGGGCCGCTGCGGACGAGGAGCAGCCAGACGACAAGGCCGACGACGACGGGCGGCATGCCCATGCCCGTGTTCACGGCGCTGAGGAGGAAGGTCCGCCCGGGGAATCGCCCGCGGGCGAGCGCGTAACCAGCCGGGACGCCGACAGCCATTGCGAGGAGGGTCGCCGAGCCGGAGACGACGACGGTCCGGAGGGCGATGTCGCGCAGCGTGGCGTCGCCCGACCCGATCAGGCGGAGCGCCTCACGCAGCCCCTCCCAGAGAGCCTCCACTCAGCGCCACCGGGCGGCGGAGATATTCAGACGGACGGCGTCACTTGCCGACATCTTCGTCGCGCTTGCCGGCGTCGGGGAAGAAGAGGGCCTGGCCGAGCTCCGCCTTCTTGAAGTCGCCGATCGTCTTCTGGGTGGCGGGATCGACCATGAAGGAGATGAAGGCCCGCGCCTGCTCGGTCTTCACCTTCGTGTGCTTCACGGGGTTGACGATGTAGACGTGGTAGATGTTCAGGAGCGACCGGTCACCTTCGACGAGGATTTCGAGTTTGAGGTTCTTCTTGTTCGCGAGGTAGGTGGCGCGGTCGGTGAGGGTGTAGCCGGATTTCTGGTCGGCCACATTGAGGGTGGCGCCCATCCCCTGGCCGGTCTCTTCGCGGTTCTTGACGGCTGCCCTGGGGTCGATGCTAGCGGCCTTCCAGAGGTTCAGTTCGGCAGTGTGCGTGCCCGAATTGTCGCCGCGGGAGATGAAGGAGCCGGTGGCGGCGATGGCGGTCATGGCGGCCGCGAGGTCCTTCAGGCCCTTCACCTTCGCCGGGTCCGAGGCGGGCCCGACGATGACGAAGTCGTTGTGCATGACGAGCTTGCCCTCGGCGAGGTCGCCCTGGTCGATGTACTTCTTCTCGGAAGCGGGCGAGTGGCCAAGGACGGCGTCGGCGTCGCCCTTGGCCGCCATCTCGAGGGCGGCGCCGGTGCCGACGGCGATGACCTTCACCTCGACGCCGGTGTCCCTGGTGAAGATCGGGACGAGGACGTCGAGGAGGCCGGAGTCCTGGGTGCTCGTGGTGGTCGCCAGGATCATGGAGCCGCCGAGCTTGGGCTTCGGCGTTGGCGAGGGGACGGCCGTGGGTGCTGGCGCCGTGGTCGCGGTTGCCGCCGGCGGCGCGTCATCATCGCCGCCACAGGCGCCGGCGAGAAGGGGAAGTGCGAGGAGCGCGAGGAGCAGGATCCCCCGCGAAAACCGTGGACGCGTCATGAGGTGGCTCCGTGTTATGCCCGACGGAGCATAACGGGAGGGGGCTCGATATGCCAGCGGCGACCGAACGCAGGAGGGCGGCGGCCTGGTGGCGGCCGGGCGGAGCGGCTACGAAGCGGGCGCCGCGAGGATCTCGCTGAGCACGCGGCTGAGCGGCGGCCGCTCCCAGAGCCAGCTCACCCGGAACCAGAAGCCGGGGACGGCGGTGCTGCGGTAGATGCCCTCGGCGTCGGCCTGGGCGCGTTCGTAGCGGCCGTCGCGGAGGACGAAGAAGTCGGCGGTGTGGTTCACGGGGTCGATGATCCAGTATTCGGGGACGCCACCGGTCTCGTACTCGCGGTACTTATCGACGTAGTCGGTGGAGGCGTTCCCGGGGCTGAGGATCTCGACGGCGAGGTCGGCTGGCCCTTCGAGGAAGTTCTCGTGGAGGCGGTCGAGGTGTTCGTTGGCGACGAAGCTCAGGTCGGGTGCGCGGCCGGGCAGCCCTGGCCCGGTCTTCATCTGGAAGGGGTCGTGTTGCACCTTACCGAGGGGGCGCTCCGTGATGAAGCCGCCGAGGACGACAAGCAGATAGATATGGACATCGGCATGCGTCGTTGAGATCGCCATGCCGGGAATCACCTCCCCATCGACCCACTCGGCGTGCATGCCGTCGGTCAGACGCAGGAACTCCTCGTAGGAGATGCGCTCCTTGCCTGAGAGTTGCTCGGTGAGGGTAGCGAGCTGCGTCATCGTGCCTCCTATAGTACGCCCAACGGTTACGGAGCCGGCGCCGCGAGGATTTCGCTGAGTACCTTGCTGAGCGGTGGCCGCTCCCATAGCCAGCCCACCCGGAACCAGAAGCCGGGGACGGCGGTGCTGCGGTAGATGCCCTCGGCGTCGGCATAGGCGCGTTCGTAGCGGCCGTCGCGGAGGACGAAGAAGTCGGCGGTGTGGTTCACGGGGTCGATGATCCAGTATTCGGGGACGCCGCCCGATTCGTACTCGCGGTACTTATCGACGTAGTCGGTGGAGGCGTTCCGGGGGCTGAGGATCTCGACGGCGAGGTCGGCGGGCCCTTCGAGGTAGGTTTCGTGGAGGCGGTCGAGGTGTTCGTTGGCGACGAAGGTCAAATCGGGTGCGCGGCCGGGGAGTCCTGGCCCGGTCTTCATCTGGAAGGGGTCCCTCACGACGATTCCAAGCGATCGCTCATCGACGAACGCGGATAGGATCGGATGAAGGGAATTATGGGTCATCTCGTGGGTAAGTGAGATCGTCACGCCCGGTATTACCTCCCCATCGACCCACTCGGCGTGCATGCCGTCGGTGAGGCGCAGGAACTCCTCGTAGGAGATGCGTTCCTTGCCTGCGAGTTGCTCGGTGAAGGTGGCGAGCTGCGTCATGGTGCCTCCCATTCTAAGCGAAACCGGGCCGCGGGAGTACCCATCGAGCGTGGCTCACGGTCTTGTGTGAAGCGTGGAGGGGGCGGTTTGCTGGCGAATCTGGTCCAGGAACAGGACGGTGGAGGAGCGCGGGATGGTGCGCCGGGGCGATGCCGGGGATCGTCCGCTTTCGGGGACCGATGACGGTTGGCCAGTGCGGCGCTTGCTCACGCGCGCGCTACGGCGAGGCCCTTCATCCGCTCCGGAGCCCTGATCGGCGTGACCCCCGGTACGCACACCGTGAATCCAGTCCGCCTCTATAATCGACGCGTGCCAGATGCGACCGACCTCTCCGCCCTCTTTCGCCCGCGTTCAGTCGCTGTCGCCGGGGCATCGACCAATGTCGATAGCGCCGGGCATGACTACGTGCGCTCCCTCCAGGTCTTCGGCTTCGCCGGCCCTGTCTACCCGATCAACCCGAAGGCGGACGAGATCGCCGGGCTGAAAGCCTATCCCTCGGTCGCGGCGGTGCCGGGCGAGATCGACCTCGTGATCTCCTGCGTGCCCGCCGGTGCGGTGCTGGAGCTCATCGACCAGTGTGGCGCGAGGGGGGTGCGGTTCCTCCACCTCTTCACGGCACGCTTCAGCGAGACGGGCGATGAGGCGGCCGCCGGGCTCGAACGAGAGGTCGAACGGCGGGCTGCTGCCGCCGGCGTGCGGATCTTGGGCCCGAACGGTATGGGCCTCTATCACCCGGCGGCCGGGCTCGCCTTCCGCCCCGACCTGCCGACGGATGGCGGCCAGGTGGCCTTCCTCAGCCAGAGCGGCAACAACGCCGTCGAGGTCGTCCTCCGTGGGCACGCCCGCGGGCTGCGCTTCGGCAAGGTCGCGAACTACGGCAACGGCATGGACATCACGCCCGCCGTCATGCTCCGCTACCTGGCGGACGACCCCGAGACGAGCGTCATCGGCGCTTACGTCGAGGGGGTCCCCGGCGGCCGCGCCTTCTTCGAGGCGGCCCGGGCTGCGGCGGCGAAGAAGCCGGTCATCGTCCACAAGGCAGGGCGGACGGCGGCCGGGGCCCGGTCGGCGGCCTCACACACGGCCGCCCTCGCTGGGGCGGCGGAACTCTGGTCGGCCGCCCTTCGCCAGGCCGGCGCCATCGAAGCCCGCAGCCAGGAGCAGCTGCTCGACCTCATGGTCGGCGCCTCGTTAATGAAGCCCATCACAGGGCGCCGGGCGGCGGTCGTCGGGGGAGGTGGCGGGCGCAGCGTGCAGTCGGCCGACGCCTGTGAGGAGAACGGCCTTGAGGTGCCGCCGCTCCCGGCCGCGACGCGCGAGAAGGTCCGCGAGCGGGCGCCTGCGCTTGCCGACTGGATCGGCAACCCGGTGGACCAGTCGATCCTCGCCGGGTCGGGCCTGAGTTCGAACGGCCTGCTTGAACTGATGTTGAAGGACGATGTCTACGATTTCGCCATCGCCAATATCGGCGAGGACTGGTTCTTCGGCCGCCCGGACGGGGATGAGCGGCTCGTCCACGCATGCAACCGGCTGACGGCGATCATCGCGGCGTCAGCGAAGCCGGTGGGTGTCGTGCTCGGCGCGACGGAGACGATGAACGCCGGGTACCGGGCGCTGGTCGATACGGTCAGGGACAGCTTTACGACGGCAGGGATCGCCGTCTTCCCCAGCCCGGAGCGGGCGGCCTGGACTATCGGGCGCCTGGCTGCGCGTCAAACACCACTACCCGGTTGACTCTGGTGGCCTCCGCGCCTTCGTCATCGCACCCCTTCTCGACCGCGTCGAACGTCAGCGTGTACCCCCACAGTCCAAGGAGCTTATCGAAGCTGCGAAGGCTTGGGTTCGCAGCACCCGACTCCAGCTTTGCGATGTAGGACTGAGTCACGCCAGCCTGCCGGGCGAGTTCGGTCTGCGAGAGGGCGAGTGCCTTTCGCACCCGGATCACTATGCGCGCCACATCGCGCGACGTGCGACTCTCGGCGAGCGCCCTCGCGATGCCGGGATGCTTCGCGAGGCGTGCGCGAGCATCTTCCCAGGATGAGAACGAGGTCTCTGTGGAGAGTTTCATTGAGGCGACCTCCTTTGGGTGAGCCAGGTGTCGAATATCACGAGGGCACGGTCGATGGCGCGGGCGGGGTTCCGTGCCATGTCTGACTTGGCGACCACGTCGAGGACGATGAATGCCGACTCGCCGGGCACTGGTGCGAACAGGACCCGATACGCGGGACTGGTCATCACTCGGATCTCCCAGAGGGCTCGGTGCGGCACATGCTTCAGCCGCTTGAAGCGTTTGATGGAGGCATCGGTGCCGTACTCTGAGAGGAGATCGATGCCATCGACGATCGAGCTTGCCGATGCGCTGCTGCTGCGGGCGATGCGTTCGATTGCGCGCTCAACCCCGTCCTCCACATAGACCTGAAATCTGGGCACATGGTCAGGGTATCACTTATGGGTGATTCCTGCATGAGTAGCGCCATCCGCCGCGCATCCGTGTAGCATCCCGCGACAAGCACCCGTTGGAGGAATCCTATGTCCATCAAGCTCGCCAAAGACTCTATCGACCTCGGCATCGTCGTCAGTGATGGGCCGAAGGCGCTCGCCTTCTATCGCGATACCCTCGGCTTCGACCACGTCGCCACCACGCCGATGCCCGGCGGGGGCGGGACGATGGAGCGGCTGATGTGTGGCACCAGCCTGATCAAGGTTGTCGTCCCGGAGAAGGCGCCGGCGGCGAAGGCCCCGCCCGGCGGCATCCAGGGCGCCTATGGGCTGCGCTACTGGACGATCTCGATCACGAACCTGGACGACATCCTGGCGAAGTGTGGCGCGGCCGGCTACAAGGTCGTGGTCCCGCGCCGGACGGCCCGCCCGGGCCTCGATATTGGCATCGTCGAAGACCCGGACGGCAACTGGGTGGAGTTCATCGAAGCGACCGCCTGACAAGCCTGGTAGCCGCGGCCCACAGCGGCCGCGGGCTGCCGCACGTCGCCGAGCGCTGACTGCGACAACCCCGGACTGCGTAGGATCGCGCCACAGCGGAGGTACCTCGTGGACTTTGGCATCGCCCTTACTCCCTCGCCCGAATCGTGGAAGACGGTGAAGCGGGCCGAAGAGCTCGGATTCACCCACGCCTGGTTCTACGACTCGCAACTCCTCTATACCGACGTGTTCATCGCGATGGCCCTGGCGGCCGAGCACACGTCGCGGATTAAGCTCGGGACGGGCGTGCTGATCCCATCGAACCGGATCGCGCCGGTCGCCGCCAACTGCTTCGCCTCGCTGAACGCGCTGGCGCCGGGGCGCGTGATCTTCGGCGTTGGTACCGGGTTCACGGGACGGAACACGATGGGCCTGCCCGCCCAGAAGCTCTCGGCGATGGCGGAGTACAACAGCATCGTCCGGACGATGCTCGGGGCCGGGACCGCGACCTTCGCGACCGAAGGAAAGACGCGGAAGGTGCGCTTCCTCAACCCCGAAAACGGCATGCTGAACACGGACGACGCGGTCCCGCTCCATATCTCCGCCTTTGGCCCGAAAGGGATGGCGCTGACCGCGGCGACGGCCGACGGTTGGGTGACCTTTATGGGCCCGGCCGAGCGGGCGGCGGCACAGGCGGCGGAGCTCGACGCTGCCTGCAAGCAGGCGGGCCGCGAACCGGCCTCGCTCTATCGGACGGTGTTTACGCTTGGCTGCGTGCTTGGGGAAGGGGAGGCGGCGGATGGCCCCCGGGCGATGGCCCAGGCGGGCCCCGGCGTGGCGGTGGGCTGGCACGGGATGGTGGAGCGCTTCTGGCCGGGGAGCGCGGAGACGGTCGCGCCGGCCTTCCGGGAGGCGTACGAACGGTATGAGCCGGCGGACGCCCGCTACCTCTCGCTGCACAAGGGCCACCTGCTCTTTGTGCGCGAGGACGAGCGGCAGTTCGTCTCAGGCGAGGCGATCCGGAGCGGCACCCTCACGGGCACGCGGGCAGAGATTCGCGAGCGGGTGGCGACGGTCCAGGCGGCGGGCTACGATCAGCTCACGGTGCAGTTGATCTACAAGCACGAAGACGCAGTCGAGGACTGGGCGAAGGCCTTCGAACTGGCGTGACCCTGAGAATTCGGACGCAAAGGTTCGAAAGGGTCGAAAGAGGCAGCGAAGATCTGGCTTACTTCATCCACCCTTTGTGTCTCTTTGTGCCTTCGAACCTTTGCGTCTGACCCGGCCGCCCCTACGTGATCGGCCAGCGGGCCGAGGCTTCGTAGGCGTGGGCGATCGCGTGGTGGATCCAGACCTGGGCTACGAGTTCGGCTTTTGGCATCTCATAGCCGCCGAGCGTCACCACCTTCGCCAGGTCCGCATCGTCAAGGGTGGCCACGAAGGCGGCCGAGACTTTGTGGCCGGCGATGATCGCCTCGGCGACCTCTTCGCGGCTCTTCTCGTTCAGGCCGGCGATCGCCTTGTCGTTGTTCACAGCGATGCGGTCAGCGGGCATGCCGGAGAGCACCCCCGTATCGAGCAGGGGGTAGAAGCCCTCGGCCCCGCCCGACACTGCCGCCACGTGGCGGAACGCGTCGCCGGTGGTCCACTGGTGGCCGAGCTGGTGGTCCCAGTCTTTGCAGTTGCGCGCAGCGGCAGCCGCCCGTTCGCCGGCGAACCGGATGCCGTCGACAAGCTCAGTCTTCGAAATCATCTGTTTGCTCCTCGGGAAGTGTCGCGATTGTGCGGGCACGGGCAGCTGGCGGCAACGCGTGAGCGGGCGTGATGTCCGCGGCCGGGGCCATGGGCCTTCGCGCGATGGGTCCGAACCCCGATGCTCCCCAGGCTGCCGGAATCCCGCGACCGCGGTGGGTCGCCACTACGGGGCCGTGCCTGGGTCCCCAGGCTTGCGCGATCTCCCCGTAAGATAGCGGCCATGGCTGACGCAGTGGCGACTTACAACGAGGTCGCGTACCCCACCAACCCGAACCCGTCCTCGCACCCGGACCGGCTGGCGGTGGTCGCCCGGCTCATGGGGCTGGAGGCGGCGGGTGTAGAAGGCTGCAGCTACCTCGAACTCGGCTGCGGCGACGGGATGAACCTGATCCCGATGGCCGAAGCGTTGCCCAACGCCCGCTTCGTTGGGGTCGATATCTCTGCCAGTGCGGTGGCCCGCGGCCAGCAGGCGATCGCTGAGATCGGGCTGACTAACGTGACGGTCACGCAGGGGGACATCCTCAAGCTCCCTGGCGGGCTCGGGAGCTTTGATTACGTCGTGGCCCACGGTGTCTACTCCTGGGTGCCGCCGAACGTGCGCGACGCCCTCCTCAAGGCTTGCGCTGCCCATCTCGCCCCTCACGGCGTCGCCTACGTCAGCTACAACGCGATGCCCGGCGGCCACATCCGGAACATGGTCCGGGAGATGATGCTCTTCCACGTCCGCGAACTGACGGACCCGGCCGAGCGGATCGCCGAGGCGAAGGCCTTCCTTGGCTTCATCCTGCGGTCCGGTGAGACGCCGTACCCGGACGCCTACCGCGCCCTGATGCTCGAGCAGGCCCAGCGCGTGGCCCGCCGGAGCGACGCGGACCTCTTTCACGACGACCTGGCGGTTATCAACGACTCCATCCACGTCGGCCAGTTCGCCGGCCATGCGTCCCAGCACGGGCTCCAGTTCCTTGGCGAAGCGGACTTCTTCGAGATGTCGCCCGGCCTGTTCGGGGACGAGGCGGCGGCGGCCCTCGGCGACATGGGCGAGCGGAACATCGTCTTCAAGGAGCAGTACCTCGACTTCCTCAAGTGCCGGCAGTTTCGCAAGACGCTGCTCTGCCGCCGCGAGGTGCAGCTCAACCGCGCCTTCAACGCGAACAGGCTCACCCCGCTCTGGGTGAGTTCCGACGCCACGCCCGAGGGTGAGCCAGGCGAAGACGGGGCACAAACCTTCCAGAGTCCCCAGAAGGGCGCGCTGACGACGGCGAACCCGCTGGCCCGGGCGGCGCTGGCCGTGCTCGCGGCGGCCTACCCCGCGGCCCTGCGGTTCAGCGCCCTTGCCCAGGAAGCGACCGCGGCGAGCGGAGAGGCGATGACTCCGTTCAAGGCGAACGCCAGCCTCGCGGAGATCCTTCACGCGGCCTATGGGGCCGGGGCGATCGAGCTGCACACGACGCCCCGCCATGTGGTCGCGGCACCAGGCGCGTTCCCGTTCGCGAGCGCTTGCGCGCGCTGGCAGGCGAGCCGTGGGGACGTTGTGACGAACCTGCGCCATGAAGTGGTGGAGGTCACCTCCGCGAACGGCAAGGCGCTCCTCCAGCTCTGCGATGGGACGCGAGACCGTGAGGCGCTGGTGGCGGCCCTGGCCGCCGCTTCGCAAGCGGGCGACCCGGTGGAGGTCCGGGCCGGACTGGCCGCGAGCATGGACGCGAACCTGGAGGCACTTGGGCGGATCGGGCTGCTCGTCCGGTAGTGAGCGCGGTACGATGACGGCCGGGGAGCAGCAATGGCCATCCGCGTGACAGCGCTGAACGTCTATCCCGTGAAGTCCTGCGCGGGCCTGGCGGTGAGCGAGGGTGTCGTTGACCGGCGCGGGTTCGAGGGCGACCGGGAGTACATGGTGGTCGACCCGAACGGCCTGTTCGTCACTCAACGGGAAGTGCCGCGCCTGGCGCTGGTTGCGCTGGAGTTTGTGAATAGCGGGCTCTCCTTCCGCGCGCCGGGCATCAACCCCCTTCCCCTTTCCGCCACCGACGACGGTTCCCGGCGCCGGGTTGTCGTCTGGCGGAGCCAGTGCGAGGCGGTGGATCAGGGCGATGTTGCCGCGGAATGGTTGAGCGGGTTCCTCGGCGTCCCGGTGCGTCTCGTCCGGATGGCGGACGACTTTTCGCGCAAGGTGGACAGCGACTACGCGCTCAGGCCGGAGGACGAGACGGGCTTCAGCGACGGCTACCCGTTCCTCCTCCTTGGTGAGGCGTCGCTCGCGGACCTGAATAGCCGTCTCAGTGTGCCCGTCGATATGCGCCGCTTCCGGCCGAACATCGTCGTGAGCGGGGCACCTCCCTACGCCGAGGATGGGTGGCGGCGCATTCGGATCGGCGAGGTGGAGTTCGGCGTGGTGAAGCCCTGCGCCCGCTGTGTCATCACGACCACGGACCAGGACACGGCCGAACGCGGCCGCGAACCGCTGGCCACGCTCGCCACCTACCGCAATGTGCCCGGGCGCGGCGTGCTGTTCGGACAGAACCTGATCCACATGGGCCGGGGCCAGATGCGGGTGGGCGACGCGGTCGAGGTGCTGGAGACGGCCTGAACGCTATGCGAGCCGGTGGAC
>JBJXGC010000048.1:0-15905 GCA_046154545.1 Dehalococcoidia bacterium
CCAATAGCCTCGGACTGGGCAGGAACGGCGTTCACCCGCGGACCCCTGGCCGGCAGCCAGGTTCGCGGGCTAGCACTCTGGTGGGGAGAGTGCTAACATCGCGATTGCCAAACTACGACCCATTTTCAGGAGGCTTACCCCATGGCCGCTAAGGCTGCAACCGCTACGAAAGCAAAGACGACGCTCGTCCCACTGGCCGACCGCATCGTCATCACCCCCCTCAAGCAGGACGAAGTGACCGCCAGCGGTCTCGTCATCCCTGATACCGTGAAAGAGAAGCCCCAGCAGGGTGAAGTCGTCGCCGTCGGCCCAGGCCGCCTCGATGACAACGGCAAGCGCATCCCGATCGACGTCAGCAAGGGCGATCGCATCCTCTATGCCAAGTACACCGGCACGGAGATCAAGCTCGATGGCGAGGACTACATCGTCCTGAACGACAAGGACATCCTCGCGAAGCTCGTCGTCTAGTACGGCCAGGGTTCACCGCCAAGACGCCAAGGCCGCCAAGAGTGGCGAAGGATCGTGTCATCACCTTCCTTGGCGTTCTTGGCGTCTTGGCGTTTTCAGTAGAGAAAGGTTGAGTCCAGATGGTTGCAAAGCAACTGCTGTTCGACGAGTCGGCCCGGCGCCGTCTGAAAGACGGCGTTGACGCCCTCGCCGACGCCGTAAAGGTGACGCTTGGCCCCCGCGGCCGCAACGTCGTCATCGACAGGAAATTCGGCGCCCCCACGATCACCAAGGACGGCGTCACCGTCGCCCGCGAGATCGAACTCTCGGACCCGTTCGAGAACATGGGCGCCCAGCTCGCGAAGCAGGTCGCGACGAAGACCAACGACGTGGCCGGCGACGGCACCACGACGGCCACGGTCCTCGCCCAGGCGCTCGTCCGTGGCGGCATGAAGATCGTCACCTCCGGCGCGAACCCGATGGCCGTCAAGCGCGGCATCGACAAGGCGCTTATCGCCGCCGTTGCTGACCTCCGCGCTCAGGCCCGTCCCGTCCTCACGAAGGAGCAGATCTCCCACGTAGCCGCCATCTCCGCGAATGACAAGGAGATCGGCGAGCTCATCGCCGACGTCATGGAGAAGGTCGGCAAGGACGGCGTCATCACGGTCGAAGAGTCTCGCGGCGTGAAGTTCGAGACCGAGTTCGTGGATGGCCTCCAGCTCGACCGCGGCTATTCGTCACCCTACTTCGTGACGAACACCGACCGGATGGAAGCCGTCATCGAGAACCCCTACATCATCATCACCGATAAGAAGCTCTCGGCCGTGCAGGAAGTCCTCCCGCTCATCGAGAAGGTCATGCAGGTGACCAAGGACATCGTCATCGTCTGCGACGACATCGACGGTGAAGCCCTCGCGACGCTTGTGGTGAACAAGCTGCGCGGGACGATCAACATCCTCTGTGTGAAGGCCCCGAGCTTCGGCGACCGCCGCAAGGCCATGCTTGAAGACATCGCGATGCTCACCGGTGGCACGCTCATCACCGAGGACATCGGCCTCAAGCTGGACACGGCGACCGTCGCCGACCTCGGCCGCGCCCGCCGCGTCGTCGCCAGCAAGGACGACACCACGATCATCGAAGGCCACGGCACGGACGAGGCGATCCAGGCCCGGATCAAGCAGATCAAGGCCCAGATCGACGACGCCACCAGTGACTTCGACCGCGAGAAGCTCCAGGAGCGGCTCGCCAAGCTGGCCGGTGGCGTCGCCGTCATCAAGGTCGGCGCGGCGACGGAAGTCGAACTCAAGGAGAAGAAGGCGCGCGTCGAGGACGCGTTGAGCGCCACCCGCGCGGCGGTCGACGAAGGCGTCGTCCCCGGCGGCGGCGTTGCCTTCATCCGCGCCCAGAAGGCCCTGGAAGAGATGGCCAAGAAGACGAAGGACGACGACGAGCGGATGGGCATCAGGTTGCTCATCGAGACGCTCTCGGAGCCGACGAACATCATCGCCGAAAACGCCGGCCTCGAAGGCGCCGTGGTCGTGAACAAGGTCCACGCCCTCACGAACCCAAACCACGGCTGGGACGCCGACAAGGACGTCTGGGGCGACATGTTCGTCCTCGGCATTGTCGATCCGGTGAAGGTCAGCCGGTCGGCCCTCGAGAACGCGGTCAGCATCGCTGCCCTCGTCCTGACGACGGAGACGCTGGTGGCGGAGATCCCGCAGCCAGCGATGTCCGCGCCGCCCCCGCCCGAAGACTATTAGCGGTTAGCCGCTAGCTGTTAGTGCAAAGAGAGGCCCCGCGCAAGCGGGGCCTCTTCGCGACGGTGGGTGACCGTCAGTTCCCAACGCCGTGACAAGCACGGCTGAAATCGACGATAGAGTCCCACATGTCCTGCATATTCGCCACTGTTAGAGACTTAGAGCCCGGGATCAGCCGGCACAGTCGCTCCGATGCAGTGGGCGAAGTACCGAGCCAGAGCCGACCGTGTTCCTGATAAGTCATCACCAAGGTCGGAACCGACAGCAGCGGAAGTTCCTCCGACAGATCAACATCGAGTTCGGCCCGAGCCCATCTCAGAAAGTCCACTCGAAACATGCAACCTCGACGACTTCATCGCGCTGCTCCGCCAACACCCGGAGTGGCGGGAGCGTGACCGCCCGCTTCAGTCGGCCCCTCCGTATACTCGCGATCATGGACGAATCCTTCGAGGTCGGCGGATTCTGGAGTGATTGGTCTTACGTGGACCGGTTCAGACCGCTCGGCCGTATGGCGTGGTACCTCCGCCGGATTGAGCAGGTGTTCCTCGGCGACATTGACGAATTCTACGACGCGCGAGAAGCCGGGCTGCTCACGCCGGACGAAGTAGATGCGCTCGTGCGAATCCAGTTCATGGGCCGCGGCCGCCGGGAGCGCCGCGAGGATGCACCTTACGTCTACCTGACGCTCGACATCGCTCGGATTCTTGATTCGGAGCACGTTCAGAGGTCGGCCCGCGCCGCCGCCGCGTTGCGTAAGTTGGGATTGGATGCCGAGGCGTTCGCGGCAGGACTGAGGGTGGCTGACGAGGCGAGATCCCTCGGAGATACGCTCGGAGTGACCGTCATCCTGGATACGGTGACCGAACCGGCCCGTTAGGCAGCGACCTGGTCATGCGCAGGACTCGCGAATCCTCTTCCTTCCGCCGCCACACAGGTATACCGGGTGAAGTCCCGGGCCCGGCGAAGGCGCGTGCAACAGCATCGCTGAGCCGGTCGCAAGGAAGCTGGGTTAGCGTCCGTCGCAACCGGGGGCTGACGGCCACGCCCGTCGCTGCTACTGTTCGTGGCGAGGCCCACGAAATGAAGGTCAGCAACCGCACAGGCATCCCCGCCCGCGCCTGATGGGCGCGGGCAGACCGCTCCCATCGCCACGCCGCCCCTGGACGGGCGGCGTGCTCCCGCATGTGCTGACCGGCGGCGCGCTGCCGCCTGAGCGAAAGGCCTCAATCCATGAAACCCCACCTCACGGGGCTCTGGCGCCACCCTGACTTTCTCCGCCTCTGGGCCGGGGAGACCATTTCGGTCTTCGGCTCGCTGGTCGGCGGTATGGCCGTGCGCCTCACGGCGATTTTCTGGCTGGGTGCGGGGGCGCTCGAAGTCGCCATCCTTGCCGCCTGCGAATTCGCGCCATCTTTCGTGCTTGGGCTTGGAGCGGGCGTCTGGGTCGATCGCCTGAGACGCAGGCCGCTCATGATCGCCGCGGACCTTGGCCGCGCAGGGGCGCTCGCCTCCATCCCCGTTGCCGCGGTCTTCGACGTGCTCACGATTGCCCAGCTCGGCGTGGTCCTCGTCTTCGCGAGCTCGTTGTCCGTGCTCTTCGACGTGGCCTATGGCGCCTACCTGCCGACGCTGATCGGCCGCGGCGACATCGTCGAAGGGAACGCGAAACTCACCGCTTCCGCCTCCGTCGCCGAAGTCGGGTCGTTCGGCATCGCAGGCTGGCTCGTTCAGGTCATCAGCGGCCCAGGGGCGATCCTGGTGGACGCTGTCTCGTTCCTGTTCTCGGCGTTCTTCCTCGGGCGCATCCGCACGCCTGAGCCGCCAGTGGCGGCGGTCCACGAGCGCGAACATCTCTTTCGTGAGGCGCTGACGGGTATTCGCGTCGTCACCGCCAGCCCGCTCCTCCGCTGGATCGCCCTCGAAAACATGCTGGACAAGTTCGCCCGGGGAATTATTGGCGTCGCCTTTGCTGTCTATCTTTTTCGCGACGTGGGGTTCGACCCGGCCCTGGCGGGCCTCATCTTCGGGATCGGCGGGCTGACCTCGCTCGGGGGAGCGTGGGTTGCAAGCAGGGCATGGGTCTCCCGTTCCCTCGGACCCTCGCTGGTGGTGGCCACCGTGGTCCGCACGGCCGGGACGGCGTTCATGCCGCTCGCGCGGTCGGTCTCCCCGGCGGGGTACGGCCTCCTGATCGCGAACCAATTGGTGACCGACCCGGCCGCCGCGTTCTACGAGATCCGGGAGGTCAGCCTGCGCCAGTCGATCACCCCCGACCGGCTGCTCGGCCGCGTGAATGCGACGATGCGTTTCTCCGGCTTCGGGGCGATGCTCCTGGGCACCGTAGCCGTGGCAGCGATCGGTGAGCTGCTCGGCGCCCGTGAAGCGCTGTTCACCGGCGTCGGCGTCGGCGCGCTGGGTGCGCTGCTCCTGGCCGTCTCACCCGTGGCACGGATGCGCCGGGCCCCGAGGCCACTCTCCCCGGCCGAAGCCGCCCGGTAGGTCGTGCAGGAGTCGTGCCCCTCCGTGGGCACGGGTGCCGCGGGCTGCTCGAGCTGTCCCCAACACCCCCTGCCGCGCCGCCGCCTACTCGAAGATCGCTGAGACCGCCAGCGTGAATCCCATCACCGCGAAGGCTGCGTCGTCGCTCGTCAGCGCTTCGCCCTCGCGCAGCGTCCGCGGCGGCGCGCCGGTCCGGTGCACGGTGACGGTCCGGGTCCGCGGACGTACCTCCCAGACCCGCTGGGAACCGGCCATCAGCCAGTCGCGCACCTTCTCCGCCACGTCAACGTCGCGGTCGTCCGGCGAAACGACTTCGACCGCGAGGTCGGGGGCGCCCTCGAAGTATTCGTCGTCGGAGATCCCGCCTGCCGGCACGCGGGCGGCCGCGACGAACCCAACATCAGGCGCCCGCACCGTGTCAGGGTCACGGCGGATGAGGTAGCCGCCCTCCCCTGTGATTTCCCCGAGATGGTGCGTCTCGATGAACGGCTCGAGTTTCTTGCCTATGCGGTACGCGCGCCGGCCGTGTCCCGTTTTCGCTGGCGGCATACACACCACTCTCCCACGAACGAGCTCTGTCCTCGTCCCTGGCGGATCGACGGTGAGGGCGAATTCCTCCGCGGTTAGCAGCTTCTCGGCGACGGGAGAGGTCATGCGGACAGCATACCGGATCGAGGGAAGTCTACAGCAGTCCCCGCTCCCTGAGCGCCCGCTTCATCGTCACGCCGATCTCCGCCGGGCTGTCGCTCACATAAGCGCCGGCCGCGCGGAGGGCGGCCTTCTTGTTCTCCGCCTTGCCGTCTTCGCCGCTGATGATCGCGCCGGCGTGGCCCATGCGGCGGCCGGGAGGGGCCGTAGCCCCGGCGATGAAGGCGACGACTGGCTTCTTCACGAACTCCTTGATATAGGCCGCCGCTTCCTGCTCCGCGCTGCCGCCGATCTCACCCACCATCACGATCGCGTTCGTGTCCGGGTCTTCGTTGAGCATGCGCACCGCCTCCACCTGGCGCGTGCCGATGATCGGGTCGCCACCGACGCCGATGCAGGTACTCTGGCCGATGCCCTCGGCGGTGAGCTGGGCGACCACTTCGTAGACGAGCGTCCCGGAGCGGCTGACCACGCCCACCTTGCCTGGCAGGAAGACGTCGCCCGGCATGATCCCCACACGCGTCTTCGTCGAGGGGGTGATGACACCCGGGCAGTTCGGCCCGATGAGGGTCACGCCGCTGCCCTTGATAGCGGTCTTCACGGTGACCATGTCGAGGACGGGGATGCCTTCGGTGATGCAGACGACGAGCGGCACGCCTGCCGCCGTCGCTTCGAGGATGGCATCGGCCGCGCCGGGTGCAGGGACGAAGATGATACTGACGTTCGCACCAGTCTCCCGGACGGCCCACTCCACGGTCGTGAAGATCGGGACGCCGTCCTGCTGCTCGCCGCCACGCTTGGGGTGGATAGCAGCGACGACGTTCGTGCCGTAGGCGAGAGAGCGTCGCATATGGTTCGCCCCCTCTGTGCCGATGCCCTGGACGAGGAGGCGAGTGTTCTGATCAACGAGGACGGCCATTGGAGCGATTCCCGGTTATGGATTTTGGCAGGTGTTCGCATCAGCGAATCGAAGCCAGCGAAGGATACAGGCCGCCGCCCCTTGGCGCGAAGAAGAGCCGAGAGCCGGCGAGTGGGACGCAAAGGGACAATGGCACGAAGGGCGGAGGAGGATTTCGCTCCGAGCGGCGGGGTTGCTATCCGTCCACTCGCTTCGTGGTCCCTTTGTTCCTTCGAACCTTTGCGTCCAACTTGCCGAGAGCCGCGATTTCAGCCCGGAGTTGGCGCGTGCGCGGCGAGCAGGCCCGCTGCCTTGAGGTCAGCCCAGAGCGCGCCCGGGATGGGGACGCCGGCCATCGCGACGTTCTCCTCGACCTCCGCCGGGTACTGGGCGCCGGGGATGACCGCGGCGACGGCGGGATGGGCCAGTACGAACTGGAGGGCGGCCGCCTTGAGTGGCACCCCGTGGCGCGCACAGACGTCGTCCAGCCGTCCGGCCCGTTCGAGCATGGCCGGGGGCGCCGGGCGGTAGTTGTAGGTCGCGCCTGGCGCCGGGTTCGTCAGGATGCCGCTGTTGTAGGGCCCGCCAGCAACCACCGAAATCTGATGCTCCGCGCAGTAGGGAAGGAACTCGTCCAACGCGCCCTGTTCGAGGAGGGTGTAGCGCCCGGCGAGGAGGAAGACATCGAGGTCGAACTCCTTCGCGAACCGCAGCTCCATCTCCCACTGGTTCATGCCTGCTCCGATCGCGCCGACGACGCCCTGAGCCCGGAGGTCGGCCAGTGCCGGGAACGCCCCGGCGCAGGCCTCCTCGAAGTGGTCGTCGGCGTCGTGGACGTAGAGGATGTCGATCCGGTCGAGGCCCAGCCGTTCGAGGCTGCTCTCCACGCTGCGCTGGACAGCCTCGCGGCTGAAGTCGAATCGCCAGCCACCCCGGACAGCGGGGTCGAGGATCCGCCCGACCTTCGTCGAGACGACGATGTCGTCCCGCGGGAAGTCGCGCAGGGCTGCGCCGAACCGCCGCTCGCTCTCGCCCAGGCCGTAGAGTGGCGCCGTATCGAAGTAGCGGACGCCGAGTTCGAAGGCGCGGCGGATGAGCGAGGACGAGGCCTCAGGCGGCGGGCCCGCGGCGTCGCCCGGACGGGCAAGGGGCGCGCCTCCGAGCCCGAGCCGGGTCACCTCGAGTGCTGTACGGCCGATTCCCTGACGCGGTTTGGGTTCCATGACCGTGAGTCTACGCCCCTCCCAGCAGCCCGCCGAACTTCCCGCTGTCCGCGGCCAACCGCGCGAGCGAACACCCGCGGGGCGGGCACGCTAGCCGGGAGGAGCCGGCATCCGCGGCCGGCGGGCTTCGAGGACCTTGCGCAGGGCCCGCCACTCCGGACCGCCCAGCGGCCCGTAGACCTTCGGGAAGCCCTTCCGCAGGGCGGCCGCGTGGACGCGGTAGCGTTCGGAGATGGCGCCGAGCGCCAGGATCGTCTCCGGGTTGAGCCGCGGGCGTGGGCTGGCGGCCATGTCGTGGAGCATCTCGATCGCCACGTCCGCGTCCTGGTGGAGGCCGAGGAGGTCCTGCAGGGCGGTCAGGCGGACGGCGAACTCGGTCGCCGGCTTGCCGTAGATCGGGCCGACGAACTCGAGGGCGTAGCGCAGCTTCTTCGCGTCGATCCGGAGGGCGTGATAAGCGGCCGCGGGTGAACCGGACTTGATCGCGTCGCCCCCCCGCCGCAGCCGCCGGTAACGCTTCTCGAGGAGGCCCGGCGCGACCGCCAGGATGGGCTCCCGGGCGGCCGCCAACGAGCGGGGTGAGCCGCGCTGTAGGGCCGCCGCGAACCGCTGCACCATGAGGTCGTAGCGGCGCGAGTCGAGGGCGGCGAGCATCCGCTTGCGGCCCTGGTTGCGGCGGTCGGTGAGGAGCCGCTCGACCTCGTCGAGGGCGTGCGACCCGGCCGGCTCGGCGGCGCGCCACTCGGCCAGCCGCTCCATCTGGACATCGAGGTCGCGGACGACGCCGAGGGAGGCGGCCACCCAGCCGAGTTCGTCACGGGAATGCTGGAGCCGCGGCGAAAGCCAGGGGCGGAAGGCCTGGAGGGCGGCCCGCAGCCGCCGCGCTGCCACCCGCATGTCATGGAGGCCCTCGATGTCTTCGCCCAGGCGGGTGCTCGCTTCGTTGACGAGGAAGACCGCGAAGTGTTTGCGCAACACGGCGAAGGCGACGTCGCTCACCGTCATCCCGGGTTCGACGGCGGTGCTCCCCAGGGTGGCTTCGAGGGCCGTTGGCACGGCGCCGCTCGCCTGCAGCGCCGCTTCGAATTTCGAGGTGCCGGCAGGCGCCAGCCCGGCCGTCGCGACAAGCAGGTCGACGAAGCGCTGAGCGCGAGCGATGGCGCCGGCCGTTATCTCGACCTCGACCCGCGAGAGGACGATCGCCGGAGCCTCGGCCCGGGTTGGGATGGTGGTGCGATCGACGGCGATCTCCGCGATTTCGCCGGTAGCGTCGGAAAGGAGGAAGGTCCGCCGGAGCTGGTCGAGCCGGAAAAGGGGGGCGATCGCCCGCCGCCCCGCGAGGAGACGGACGTACTGGCCGCCGGTGCCGGTCGCCTCCATCAGGTGGTAGGGGCCGGGGCCGGCGAGGGCGTCCGTGATCTCACGCCGGCTGCGGACGGCGTCCTTCGCCGCGGCCATCGACTTCAGGGTGAGTTCGGCGCCGTCGCCCTTCTGCCGGACGCGGCAGGTGAAGCGGGCGCGGTGGAAGCGCCAATCGGCGGTGTCGTAGTAGGTGTCGTGCAGTTCCTTCGTGGCGCCAGCGGTCACGGTGTAGCCGGGCACGTTGGCCGCCGCCAGCCACTCCAGGACCCGGTCGGTGGAGGGCGCCGAGAACTGCCATTCGACTTCGAGCTGGTCTGTCGATGCGGCCATGAGCAGACATGATAGGCGAAGCGGGAGCCGTACGGGTTATCGGCCCGGGGCCTTCGCCGGGAACAGGTCAGCAAGTGGTAGGCGGAAGCCGGGCAGAACATCTTCGCCGTCCAACGAGCCCGTCGGGCCGATGCGGGCCGCTGCCTCGCCCCGGCGGAAAACATGGGCGGTGCGGATCTCCGGGTAGATGACCCAGACGAGGCGGACCTTCGCGTCGAGATACTCCTGGACCTTCTCTTCGAGCGCCTGGGCGTTGTCGTTCGGGGAGACGACCTCGGCGGCGAGGTCGGGGGCGATATCGATCGTGCCGTCCGGCGGTTCGTCGCCGGGGAAACGCCCGTTCACGAAGACCATGGTGTCGGGCTTGCGTAGATGGTTGGGCCGCTGGGGCCACGCTTTGAACTCCGTGCCCTGCGGAAAGATGAGCCCGACCGCGTGGCGGTCGAAGAACTGGGCGATGCGGTAGAAGAGTGCGCCCGCGAGCCAGGCATCCCGGCCGCCCCTCGGTATGTCGACGGGCTCTCCATCAACGAGCTCGTAGCCAGACCAATCCGCAGCGAGGAACTCTTCTTCAGTCAGCCGGATTTGCGTCGCCGTGGCCATGCCTCACCTCGCCCGCCCAGTTTACCAGGGCGGCGGCCGTTGTCGGGCGAGCCCCTGCCCGTCATCATTCGCGCGCGCATCTTTGGTAGCCGCGGGAGCACGAAGCATGAACGAAGCCCACCTTATCTACTGCAACAGCGACGAATGGGCTGAGACTTGCCGCAACCACATCGTCCCCGGGGCACTCGCAGGCGTCACTCTGGGCGACCTTGTGCTCGAAGTGGGGCCCGGGCCGGGGCGCACGACGGACATCCTGAAGGACTTCGCGCCGCGGCTGGTGGCCGTCGAATTGGACGCCGGCCTCGCCGCCAACCTCGCCGTCCGCATGGCCGGCACGAACGTGACGGTGGTCGAGGCGGATGCCACGGCGCTCCCCTTCCCCGATAACCACTTCTCAGCCGCGTTCTCGTTCACGATGCTCCACCACGTCCCCTCGCCGGAGCAGCAGGACCAGCTCCTCGCGGAGGTCGCGCGCGTGCTCAAGCCGGGCGGCGTCTTCGCCGGCGTCGATAGCCTCGACAGCCCCGGCTTCCGGGCGCTCCATGTCGGCGACATCTGTGTGCCGATCGAACCCGCGACGGTGGTCCAGCGGCTCCTCGCCGCCGGTTTCTCCAGCGCGACCGTCGAGACGAACCCGTTTGCGTTCCAGTTTCGCGCGGTCGCCTGAGCCGCTCCGGTTGCGCCGCCCGCCGCGCACGGCGATGCTACGGCCCACGAGATTTTCGCTCGGCCCGCCGGTTGTGGGCTGATGGAGGCTGCACTCATGGTCATGGCACTCGATGGGGTCAAGATCCTCGACATGTCCAGGCTGGCGCCGGGCCCCTACTGCTCGATGCTCCTCGCCGACTTCGGTGCGGACGTGACGCTTGTCGAAGCCGTGCCCGGCTCGTCGGCAAAGCTTGGCGCCGGGCCGCGAAACACGGAGGGCGCCCAGCGCGCCGCCGCCTATAACGCCCTCGGCCGTGGCAAGAAGTCGATCGCCATGAACCTGAAGGACCCGGACGCCCGTAACCTCTTCTACGAGATGGTGAAAGGCGCCGACGTGGTCATGGAGGGGTTCCGGCCCGGCGTCGTCAAGCGCCTCGGCGTCGATTACGAAACGCTCGCGAAGATCAACCCGCGGATCATCACCTGCTCGGTCAGCGGCTTCGGCCAGACGGGGCCGTATAGCCAGCTCGTCGGCCACGACATCAACTACATCGCGACCGGCGGGGCCCTTGGCGTTACCGGTCGGCCCGGGCAACCGCCCTCGATCCCGGTCAACCTCGTGGCTGACTTCGCGGGCGGCGGACTGATGGCCGCCTTCGCCATCTGCGTGGCGATCATCGCCCGCGAGAAGACGGGCCGCGGCCAGGACATCGACATCGGCATGAGCGACGGTGTGCTTTCGCTCATGACCTCGGCCTTCACGAGCTTCTTCGGGCAGGGCCAGGCGATCCGCCCGGGCGAGTTCCTCCTCAACGGGGCCGCCCCCTTCTACGGCGTCTACGCGACGAGCGACGGTCGCTGGTTCTCGCTGGGCAGCATCGAGACCCACTTCTACGACGCCCTGATCAACATCCTCGGCATCGAAGAGATGCGCACGGAGCAGTTCAACCAGGCGCGCTGGCCCGAGTTCCAGGAGAAGGTCGCCGCCGTCATGAAGACGAAGACGGCGGACGAGTGGATGACGATCATGTCGCAGTACGACATCTGCGCAGCCCCGGTCCTGGAGATGGAGAACGTCGTTACGAACCCCCACAACCTCGCCCGCAACATGGTCGTCGAGGTGGACTCGCCCATCGGCAAGGTGAAGCAGATCGGCGTCGGCCCCAAGCTGAGCGACACGCCGGGCAAGCCCACCGTCTCAGCGCCGGTCATCGGCCAGGACACGGACGCGATCCTGGCGGGGCTGGGCGTGGACGCGGGCAAGATCGCGGCCCTGAAGGAGCGCGGGGCCGTGGGGTAGGCTCGTACAATGGAACACGCCATCCACTCGGTCCGAAGTTGCAGCGTTGTCGGCCCAAGCACGATGCGGCTTACGTTTGAGGACGGCAGCGCGCGCGAGGTCGAGCTTTCCGGCGTCCTCTACGGTCAGCTCTATGGCCCCCTTCGCGACCCCGAGTTTCTCGCCAGGGTAACCATCGACCCCGAGGTCCATACCGTGG
Source organism: Dehalococcoidia bacterium (assembly GCA_046154545.1). Lineage (GTDB taxonomy): Bacteria > Chloroflexota > Dehalococcoidia > Tepidiformales > Tepidiformaceae > JBJXGC01. The sequence goes on from JBJXGC010000048.1 coordinate 11,918, forward strand.
TCTGGCCGAATGGGGCCGACTTCGACCCCGCGACCCTGCACGACTGGCCGGACCACGAGCAGGCCTGGCTGGAGCGGGCCGGACGCTGGCGGGCCGCGCCGGTTTAAGCCGACTGCGGATGCCTCTCCCGGTATTCCCGGAGGGCTCTATCGACCACGTCGTTGCGCGGCTCTCCCGTAGAGTCGAGCCACCGGTCCATTTCCGGCGAAATCACGGTCCAGAGCAAGACCGAATCCTCGGGCAAGCGAAGTCTGCCGCGGCTGATTTGCGCCGCCGTTAGCTCCGGCTGGTCCGAAAAGTCGATGTCTGCGTCAGTCATCTGGTCCAGGCGGGCCCAGTCGGTCTCGGAGTCTCGTCGCGAAGGATCGTCGTTCATAGTTCGTTGCCAGCCGGAATGAAATTACGCGGATGCTGTCCGGCCGAGGCGTCGTATACACGATAACAACCACGCGCCCACGAAGAAACGCCACTTCGACCCAGCGCTCCTCGCCCTAGTCACTCAGGTCATCGACGCTGCCGAACGAAGGCCCAGAGAACACCTCCGCCGCGTCGCGAAAGTCCAGCCCGTGCTTCCGCAGGTTCGCCCGCCGTTTCCCTTCGTCCCACTCGAACCGCACGGGGCGGAGTATAGTCCCCGGCCATGGCACTTACTCCTGACCTCGTTGGACAGACCGAAACGGGCTCCGTCGTCGCCGGGCCCGAGCATTACGCGAGCCTCATCTTCGCCGGGGCGCCGGACGTCTTCTCGACGCCCGCCCTCGCGGCCCTGGTCGAAGCGACCGCGGCCACCTGGCTCGGCCGCCAGGTCGAACCGGGGCAGATGAGCGTCGGCTCCCAGCTCGTCATCAACCACACGGCCGCGACGCCGCCGGGGCTCACGGTCACGGTGGAGGCGACGGTCACCGTCATCGACGGCCGCCGGGTGGAGTACGAGTGGGTAGCGAAAGACACGAAGGAGCAGGTCGGCCACGGCACCCACCAGCGCTTCGTCGTCGATGGCGAGCGTTTCATGAAACGGGTGGCCGACAAGCTCGGGTAGGACTGCAAGGCGCTCGGCGCCTCTGGTACCCTATGCGCATGGTTGCTGAATCGCTCGACCGCAAAAGCTGGCAGATCACCGCCCAATACGTCGTCGATGAAGAGGGCAAGCGCGTCTCCGTCCTCGTCCCCGTGGACCAGTGGGAGAAGCTGCTGGACGACCTCGAGGACCTCTGGGATACGCGCGCCCTGGACGACGCGCTGGCGGAGGGCGGGGAGCCGGTCGCGTGGGAGGACCTGAAAGCGGAACTCGACCGGGCGCGTGAATGCGATACCGCATAACGTTCGAGAACCGGGCATCGCGGGAGATGCGCCACTTACTCACCAACCCGATCTACCCCCGCATCTCCGCGGCCATCGACGGGCTTCAGGACGACCCGCGGCCACCGGGCTGCAAGAAGCTCTCCGTCCGCAACGCCTGGCGTATCCGGGCCGGTGACTCCCGCATCCTCTACCAGGTGGCGGACGTGGTCAGGATCGTGACCATCCAGCGGGCGGCGCCCCGCGGCGCGGTCTACGACGAATGAGCGGCGTCTACGACCCGGCTGGACTCTCCCGGTTTTACGACGCGTACGGAGAGACGGAGTGGATGCGCTTGGAACGCGACCTGCAGGGCCGCATCTCCTACGCCATCCACCTGAAGCTGCTCGATCTCCCGTCCCTCCAGGGCTTGCGGGTCGCCGACCTCGGATGCGGTCCCGGCCGGTTCGCCATCGACATGCTGCGGGCGGGTGCGCGTGTGACCCTGGGCGACATCTCGCCCACCCAGCTCGCCACGGCGCGGCACCGGATCACGGACGCTGGTCTCCTGGACGGCGTGGAATCTGCCCATGAGCTCGACATCTGTGACCTCTCACCCTTCGGTGACGGCGCGTTCGACATCGTGGTCTGCTATGGCGGCGCGCTCTCGTACGTGCGCGAACGCCATGAGGAGGCCCTGGCGGAGCTCGTGCGGGTCCTCCGCCCGGGCGGGCGCTTAGTCATCAGCGTGATGTCGCTCTACGGGACGCTGGCGCTTGCGGGGACACTCGACGCTGTGGATTTCCTCGTCCGGATGGAGGCGCACATCCCCTCCGGGTCCGTCGGCGACCTCCCCGGCCTGCTCCTGACCGTGCCTGGTTCGACCGAATTCCACCAGCCTATAGCGCTATTTTCGGCCTCGTACCTGCGGGACCTCGTGGAATCCGCTGGCTGCAAGGTCGAGCGAGTCGCCGCCGCGAACCCGATCTCCCGGATCGGCTCGCCCCTCACCGCCGTGAGCGCAGACGCCGAAGCCACGCGCCGCCTGCTGGAGCTTGAGCTGGCGTTGTGCGAGGCGCCGGGCGTCCTCGACATGGGCGCCCACATCGTCCTTTCGGCGACCCGGCGCGGGTAACGGCCCGGCCCGCGAAACATATTGTTTACGTCACGGACGGTAACCGTAGGTAACGGTCAAGCGTTGTAACGTCCATGATGCTCCTGTAGGCCGCGTCTTATGAGGGTTTGCCACTATCGACGACGCAACTTCTGGCGATACTTACTGTAAATAGACGTTTTCCGCGATCTCCCTTAAGGGAGGAGCGGGCCAAGACTCCGGAGGCGACCATGAGTCTGCCAACCACCTGCCAGGTCTTCACTGTCGAAGAGCTCTGGCTGCTCCAATCGGTCATCCGCCACGAGATGGCCCAGCAGGACTCCTGGCGGTTCCCGCCCGTCAGCGCCGCGCTGAACGACGAAATCGCCGACGCACTCGTCCGCTGCGACGAGGCCGCCCTGGGCGAGGCCGCCCTCGAGCTCACCCGCACCGACTGTCTCGCCATCGACCATTGCGTCCCCCAGGGCGCGAAGTCGGTGAGCGGGGTGCCGATCGGCAAGACCGTGCTGATGAAGTCGTTCCGGGCCCGCCGCGACATCGACGAGGGGCATCACAGCCTCGCTATCGAGCCGGACGCGCTGAGCCGCGAAGACATCGCCACCAAACTCGACCAATGGAAAGACCGCCGCAAGCGGAGAAGGAGCGCCTGAAATGCCTGCCCCAACGACGACCCCCGTAATTACCCCCACCATCAGCCCCGATGCGGCCCCATGGCCGGAACGCTTCACCGACCCGGCTCGCATCTGCCCGCAGCAGCGCCGCGAAGGCGCCTCACCCGACGTGGAGCCTTGACCCATGACCTGGAACTGGACCGGGCCGGTCAGCACGACACCCTGGGATAACCGCACGCCGCTTACGTCGCGCGTCATCTCCCGATACGACCCCGCCTCGGACGACGTGAGCCCCGGCAAGCGCCTCCGTGCCTTCGCTGCCCTGGTCGCGAAGGCCGAAGGTGGCGTCGGGCTCACCGGCCGTCCGGGCAGCGAACCGTGGCTGCTGGTGCCCGAAGGCGCCCCAACCTACGGCGACCTCCTGGCCGCAATCGAGAGCGGCGAACTGGCCGGCGCGCGTGACCTCTTCGCCGCCCTGCCGCTGCGCTGCGCCGTCGATGCGCCCCTGCTGCTCGCCATCCCCGGGGACGGCCAGCCGGCAAGCAAGGACCCGGAGCTCCACCTCGCCCTCCAGGACCTCGGCAACGAGATCAATGAGGATGTCCACGAGGCGCTTCAGGCACTGGACGACCCCCATCACTGGTTCCCCGGCGTGGACGAAGGCATCGAACCGGTCACGGACGATCACGTCCAACTCGTGACATGGGCGCTCCAGCGCGAACTCGACCGCGAACGGCGAAGTGCGGCGGGCTTCGGCCAGCCCCTCCTCCCGCCGGCACCGCTGGCTGGCCTGCCCTGGCCCATCCAGCGGGCGATCGCTGAACGCCGCCGTCTGCGCTACCAGCAGTTCGGGATCGGCAAGGCGCAATGGCAGGCGAACGCCTGGAGCCTCTGGGATGTCCCGGCCGACCCGGAGTTCGTCCCCCGCCGGGCCGCCCGTCTCGCCGCCATCCAGAGCGCCGCCGCCTGAGGCCGTAGGGCGGCG
>JBJXGC010000050.1:0-44812 GCA_046154545.1 Dehalococcoidia bacterium
TGCTTCACCGGCTACCGAGGCGCCGGACCTGACCGCCGTCTCGAAGTAATCTGCTTTCGCGCGCGACTCGGTCAGGAGGTTTGCCTCGTAATCAGACAGGCCGTAGGCCGCCTCGAAGCGGGCGCGACGGGCATCCGGTAGCTCCGGCAGGGCCGAGCGCAGCTCTTCAACGCGAGCGGGGACGATGGCGAGCGGCGGCAGGTCGGGCTCGGGGAAGTAGCGGTAATCGTGCGCCTCTTCCTTCGAGCGCTGCGACGCCGTCTCGCCGGTCTCTTCGCGCCAGCCACGGGTCTCGGAGGCGACGCGGCCGCCATCGTCCAGGATGCGGCTCTGACGCTCCACCTCGAACTGCATGGCGCGCAGGGCGGCGCGGAAGCTGTTGAGGTTCTTCAGCTCCACCTTGGCACCGTATTTCTCGCTGCCGACGGGCCGGAGGCTGATGTTGGGCTCGCAGCGAAAGCTGCCTTCTTCCATGTTGGCGTGGCTGACGCCGAGATAGCGCAGCGTCTGGCGCAGCTTCATCAGGTAGGCGACAGCCTCTTCCGGCGAGCGCGCGTCCGGCTCCGTGACTATCTCCATCAGCGGCATGCCGGCACGGTTGATATCGAGCAGTGAGTACTCGCCTGTCTCGTCTTTACGGTGGAGCAGGCGCGCGGTGTCCTCTTCGAGGTGGACGCGCTGTACCCGGATGCGCTTCGGAGTGCCGACGTCGATATCGACGTAGCCGTTGCGGCAGAGGGGCTGGTCGTACTCGGAGATCTGATAGCCCTTCATCAGGTCCGGGTAGGGGTAGTTCTTGCGGTCGAACTTGCTGAAGCTCGAAATGGTGGAGTTGAGGGCGAGGCCCGTCATTGTGATGAACTCGATCGCCTTTTCGTTAATCACCGGGAGCGTCCCGGGCAGGCCGAGGCAGACGGGGCAGACGTGGGTGTTCGGCTCAGCCCCGGAATAGTCCGTGCTGCAGCCACAGAACATCTTGCTCTTCGTAATCAACTGACAGTGGACTTCGAGGCCGATGACCGTCTCGAAGTCAGTCGCAACGGTGGTCATGAACCCTCCAACCACCCCCGGGGGACACCGTTCGAGTGTAGGACGGGCTTCGGACAGGGGCAAAACGTGGGGTCCGCAGGGGGCGCAGTCCGCCCGGCGCTGTGATAGCCGCGCTATTCCAGGCCGAGCAACGGGAGACACGGCCCGAGCCCGTGGATAGTGACGTCACTCCTCCGACGGGTCGCCCAGGCTTCGCGCGTGAACAGGAAGCGAGCCATGGGTGCCGCCTCGCCCCCGCGAAGGGCCCAGGTGGTCCCGTCTCGCTCGTAACCAACTGCCCGGGACACGGCGCAGGACGGTGCGTTGTCCTCAAAAGCTTCGCTCTGGGCGCGGAGGGCTCCAAGGCCCTCAAACGCGAGATGGAGCACCGCCTCCCGCATTTCTCGCCCCAGGCCGCGACCCTGGTGGCTTCACGTGAGCCATGAAAAGGTATCGACCGTTCGCAGAGCCGAAAAGTTGGCCCCGGTTATCTCCTGCGTCCCAACAGGCCGACCCTCAACCACGACCGCAAAAACGAGCACCCACCACGCAGGCGACGTACGAGCCCGAGCACCCCATTGTCCCGCGAGCCACCGGCGTCGCCCGGCTGAGGACAGGTCATAGAAGCTCGCGTCGCCATCGAAAGGCATCGTTCCCGGCGAGATTACGTCGTCAGCCACGTCGACGAGTCCGAGGAGAAGCTCGTCAGTGGCGTACCGTAGCTCGAGTCGAGGTGTCTTGATAGCCAGATCGAAGAGGGGCCAGGGGTTCGCGTCGTCCATCCTGAAGATTATGCCCGCTGGCGGCCGGGCGGTTCACCCCACCGCAATCCACGCCGCGCCCCGGTTCGCCCGCCCGACCCGCCATAGCGGCTCCCCGTCGCGGGCGAAAGCAGCCTCCAGGTCGGCGCTCTTCCGCACTGGGCAGGCGATGAGCAGGCCCCCACTGGTCTGAGGGTCGTACAAGAGCGCCGCCACCTCCGGGTCGATGCCGTGCTTCAGCGCTACATGTGGGCCCGCCCATTCGCGGTTCCGGCCCTCACCGCCCGTGTGGACGCCGCCCCGCGAGCATTCCAGGGCGCCGGGCAGCAGCGGCACATCTGCGGCCGTGATTTCGACCGCGACGCCCGACCGCTCGGCCATCTCCCAGAGGTGCCCGAGAAGGCCGAAGCCCGTCACGTCCGTCGCGGCCTTCACGCCGGCGGCCGAGGCGAGGTGGGCCGCGTGCCGGTTGAGCCGCAACATCGAGGCCACCGCGGCGTCCATCGCGCCAGGAGGCGCTTTGCCGCTCTTGCTCGCTGAGGCGATCGTGCCGGTGCCCAGCGGCTTCGTCAGGTAGAGGATGTCGCCCGGGCGGAGGCCTGCCTTCGTGAAGATGCGCTTCGGGTGGACGAGCCCGAGGACACTCATCCCGTACTTCGGCTCTGGGTCCCAGACCGTGTGCCCGCCGGCGATCACTCCGCCCGCTTCGCGCACCTTCTCCGCTCCACCGCGGAGGATCGCGGTCTGCACTTCAGGCGGCAGGTCCTCGGGAAAGGCGGCGATGTTCAGGGCGAGGACAACCTCCCCACCCATCGCGAAGATGTCCGACATGGCGTTCGCGGCGGCGATGGCGCCGTAGGTGTAGGGGTCGTCAACGACGGGCGCGAAGAAATCAAGCGTCGCCACCACCGCCGTCTTCGCGTCGATGCGGAAGACGGCGGCGTCGTCGGCCACGCCCATCCCCACCAGGAGGTTGGGGTGCTGTTCGGGGTTGAACACGTCCGCGAGCGGCGCAAGGACCTGCGCCAGGGCCCCGGGGCCCGCCTTGGACGCTCAGCCGCCGCAGCTCGTCAGGTCGGTGAGCTTGAGGATCTCTTCGCGAGTCACCCGGCCATCGTAGCTGAAGTCGGGAAACCGCCAAGGCCGCCAAGGCCGCCAAGGCCGCCAAGATCGGATACATACGGCGCTTTCCGTGGTGAATCATCCCTCGTAACCTTGGCGGCCCTGGCGCCTTGGCGGTTCAACCTCCCCAGGCGCCCACGGAGGCACGATGAAACCGTTTGTGATCGGCCATGCCACCGCTGGCGGCGAGGCGCCGGAGAACACCCTCGCGGGCGTCCGCGCCGCCCTCGACGCCGGCGCCGAGGCGATGGAGATCGACGTCCAGATCTCCGCCGATGGCGTGCCTGTGCTCATCCACGACGCCACCGTCGACCGCACAACCAACCTCAAGGGCAACGTCCGCGACCTGCCGCTCGTCGCACTCCAGGCCGCCGACGCTGGCGGCGGCGAGCCGATCCCGACGCTCGACCAGGTGCTCGACCTGGTCGATGGGCGGCTGACGGTGATGTGCGAACTCAAGGTCGACTTCGCCGACCCGGCGGTCGATAGCGCCCTGGTCGATGCCGTGCTGGCGACCGTCCGGCGCCACGGCGCGGAGACCTGGAATGCGATGCACTCGTTCCACCCCGAGACGGTGCGCTACGCCCGCAGCCAGGCGCCCGAGATTTCGGCCGCCATCATCTCCGTGAGCGTCGATGACGCGGGCCTCGACCGCCTCATCGCGGCGGCGCTGAAACGGAACGCCCAGGCGATTTCGCTGCAGTACAGCTGCATCACCCCCGCCTTCGTGCGCCGGGCGAAGCAGCGTCAGCTCAGCGTCTGGACCTGGACGCCCGACACCGAGCAGCACTGGGACTTGATGATCACGGCCGGCGTAGATGGCATCATCACGAACTTCCCGCACCAGCTCCGGAAGTGGCTAGAGAGCCGGTAGCGCGACTGCGGCCTGTCACTCTGGGGGGCGGAGGGAGGCGGCGACCGCCATGACCTCGTCCAGGGGAAGTTTGAGCGCTGTGAGGACGATAGCGATGCCGTCCTGTGCCCACGCGAGGGTGGTGGTCGTGTCATCGACGGTGAGGAACGCTTCGTGGCCGTGCACGGTCGTGTGAGTGCCCGCGCGGAGCGGCGACGGGAGGCCATCGGGCCGCGCGCTCTCTTCGATCGTGAGTGGACCTTCGCCGGACAGCGTGTCCGACGGTGGCCCGAAGAAGGCTGTGCGAAGCCAGCGGCCTGGTCCGGCATCTCCACGGCTACCCCTTTCCACGAAACCGGCCGGCAGATAAGTGGGTTCCAGCCATCCTGCGGGGTGGGCGGCAGGCGGCGGAGCCGAGGCTCCGGGCGCCCGCGGGTCCACCGGTGCGAGCGATTCCGCCACCGCCACGACCTCGTCGAGGGGGAGGTCGTGGGCCGTGAGGATGATGGCGATCCCGTCCTGCGCCCACGCGAGGGTGATCGTGGTGCCGTTGACCGTGAGCAGCGCATCGTTTCGCCCGACCTTCGCAGCCGTGCCACCGCTGACGGGCCGAGGGAAGCCGTCGGTCCGCGGCCGCTCCTCGATGACGAGCGGGCCGTCGCCGAAGACTGCGCCGCCGGGTGGCCCGAAGTGCTGCGTAAGCTGCCAGTCGTCCGGTGCGTTCCCAGCGCTCGAGGCCCCTCGCGGCTCGAAAGCGCTCGGGAGGTAAGTCGGCACCAGCGACCCTGCCGGGTACGTACCTGGTGGCGGCATCCTGGGCGGCGGGCCCGCCAGGCTTGGCGTCGGCGCTTGGAGAATCGTCGCGCCCGCTGGCAGCGCGACGCGCAACATCTCCGCCGGGATAGGCGACTCATCGTCGAGCCGCGTGACCTCGGCGACGAAGCGCCCGTTGTCAGTCTCGTGGCGGAGGATTTGGAGGGTACGGACATCCACCCACATGCGGTTGAGGCCGGTCAGGCCGGTCGTGCCGTTCCCGCGGTCGTAGGTGTCCTGCCGGCCATACTCGATCACGGCGACACGCCGGCCGAGCAGCGTCTCTTGTGCGATGATGGCCGAAGGCTGTCGGCCGTTCCCCCACGTCGACAGCCGGGTTACCCAGCCCTGCAGGTCCCGGACCCGCGCCGGGCCGACCATGATCACCTCAGCAGGTGGCCTCAATCCGTCTTCGGCGGGCCAGTGGCTGAGGTCGCCCTTCGTGTAGGCGTTCGTGTCCCGGTCGAACAACCATGTGTTCGTCCCATCGACGACGAGCGTACTGGACGGTCCGTAGCGCAACGCCGGACGAAGCTGGTCGATCTCCCAGCGGGTGTGGTCGGCGTCCTGGTACCACCAGCGCAACGCCTTCTGGTTGACCACCTTTCGGCCGGCGTCGGAGGGGTGCAGATCCAGGGTGTCGCGTGACTGGTCGTACACGGTCACGGTCGCTTCGAGATAGAACGGCACGATCGCCCGCGTGGAGGCGGGCCGGCCACCCGGCCAGAGGAGCGCGCCAGCACCAACAGCCGCAGCCACCGCCGCCACGGTCGCACCTGAGGCCGCCCATTTCCACGCGCCCATGCCCACCAGAGCGCGCAGTGGCCGGGTGAGGCGCGCGGCCGGCCGCCGGCGCCACTCCCAGTACGCGGCCGCGTCTTCGCGGGTTGCCAGGCCAAGCTTCGAGAGGATTTCGGAGACGTTCCACTTCACGGCCACGAACGTCATCCCCAACGCCTCGGCGATCTCGGCGTTCGTGTGGCCGCGCGTGATGAACGTGAGGATCTCGCGCTGCTTCGCGTTCAGTTCATGCTCGTGTTCTGCTGCTGTCTCGAAGGTATCGGTCCTGGCGCGCATCTCGAAACGAACCTAGCAGGCAACCAGGGGCGAGTCACTGGCCGGGTGGCGACATAACCGATGGCCATCGCCATTGAGGGCAGCTCCGGCGTGCAGGCGTGGACGGGATCATTACGAACTTCCCCCACCAGCTCCGGAAGTGGCTCGGCGAGTCCTGAGTCCTGAGTCCTGAGTCCTGAGTCCTTCGACGCCTACCAGCTGCCGCCACCGCCGCCGCCGCCACCACCACCGGAGCCACCACCGCCGCTGAAACCAGAGCCGCCAGAGCTGGGCGCCGAGACGATGGTGGAGCCGACAGAACTCGAGAAACTGTTGAGGGTGTGCGAGAAGAGGAGCGGCGTAAAGGCCGCCGTCCCCGTATACCAGCCCATATTCGCGGCGGCGTCCAGGCCTTCGAACGCCTTCGCCCACCTCTCGACGCAGCCAAAGACGATTGCGAAGGGCAGGTAGCGTTCGAAGATGCCCTGTTGCTCGTTGAACTCCTGGCGGCGCGTCTCCGCCGTGTCGATGAAGAGGCGGAAGCCGAGCACCCGCCGCAGCGCCTCGCTCCCGGCCGCCGTCCGGCGTGACATCGCCCGCGAGAGCACCATCAGGATGGGGCCGGCGAACACGACGGGCAGGCCGATCAGCAGCCGCCCGAACAGCACGGCGCTGCCCACTGTCACTCCTACGCCCAGGACGGTGAGTACGATCCCGGCCACCAGCCAGAGCCCCTTGCTCGTGCCCGGCTTGCGGTTGAACCATTTCCGCTGCATCGCATCGGAGTAGAGCTGCTTCTGGGCCGCGGCCAGGTCATCGTAGAACTTCAGCTTGAGCTCGGAGAGCTGCCGTTCAGCCGTGCTATCGAAGAGGCCGCGGAGGATCGTCTGTTCGTAGGGCAGGAGCGAGTCGTCCACGTCTTTCAGCTTCGTCAGCTGCCAGTCGGACTTGCCGAAGAAGCCCTCCTTCGGGATCTCGGTGATGTGCAGGTAGCCGCGCACGGCGAGGTCGATGATCGTGGCGGTGACATCAAGCGGGTCAGCCCGTTCATCGAGGATGAGGCCCATCTGGGCAGGCCGCAGCTCCTCCGGTGGCACGTACTCGACGACGACGTCCTGGCGGGCGAAGAGGGGTTTCGTCTGCTCGCCAGGGTCGTTCGTCAGGTAGTACATCGTCCGGTAGCGCCGGTCGCGGCCGTGCCGCCACCAGAGGCTGACGAGGCCAAAGACCGAGAAGAGCCCGGCACCGGCCACGCCACCGTATTCCACGGGGTCGAGTTCGAAGTAGTCGCCGGGGGACGGCACGTCCCTGAGGATCGGGGGCGGTATGGCGATAGCGCCCCGGTCCCAGCCGGCCACGATCGTCAGCTCTTCGTTGGGGTAGAGCGCGCGTGAAGCGGTAAAGCGGGCGCCACCGTCCGTGGCCTCGATCAGGCATGGCCGCCTCGAGTTGTACCCCTCGAAGCAGGCGAACTTCAGCCCGGCCGTAGGAAGCCCGGTCACCTCAATAGTCGTTTTCTCGATGGCCACCGGCCACTGGCTCCCGGTTGCGTCCCAGTAGAACTCGTCATTGTCCTCGTAGGAATCGAGCGCGCCCTCGAGCCGGTAGGTGATCGTGTAGGTCCACGGGCCCGCGATCACGCGGTCCGGGTCGCCTATCTTGACGCGCACCCCATCGCCGGCCTGTTCGGTCGAGTACTTCGCGGGCGCCGCCGGGGCCGGGGCCTGTCTTGCGCCGACAGCCACGACCTCGATCGGCCAGTCGCGGCGATACCCGGGCCGGCAGCGGTAGATCGGCTCTTCGGGTGTCGAGCCGGGCTGGAGCTGCGTCTCCTGGCACTTCCTCTGGTTCACAAGGTCCCGGAAAATGCCGTGGCGAGGCTCTGCACCGAAGTCCCAGGTGATCACTTCGGTCACAAGAAACGAGCCATCGGCCTGCAAGTCGTAGGCGGCGTGGAACGACCGCATGACTTCGGCCGTCCGTCCCGGGGCCGGGAGGAGCAGAGCGGCGGCCAGGACTGCGCCCAGGAGAACGCCTATCGCCAGGCGGACACGCCTTCGGGCCGGCTGAACCACCGCGACAATCATGCTCACAGTCCTTATGATCGGCCCGGCTCGCGCACTGGTCACCTTGGCGCGCGAGCCATCTCCGCAACACTCAGAAGGGAAACGCATGGAGAACTTTGACTACCTCGCGCCCCGCTCCCTGGCCGAAGCCTATTCGGCCCTGGGCAATGGGCGAGCAAGCTTGTTGCTTGCCGGTGGCACCGATGTCATCGTCCAACTACGAGAGGGCCGCAAGCGCTGCGACCAGCTCATCGACCTCAAACATATCCCGGAGCTGATGGCTCTGCGGATCACCGCGGACGGCACCCTCGAGGCCGGGGCCGCGGTGCCCTGCGCGGTCCTCTACGAGAACGCCGAGGTGGCGAAGCAGTTCCCTGCCATCGTCGATGCCGCCACGATCATCGGCGGCATCCAGATCCAGTCGCGGGCGAGCCTGGGCGGCAACCTCTGCAACGCCAGCCCGGCAGCGGATTCGTCACCTGCGCTCATGGCGCTCGGGGCGCGCCTCGTGATCGGCTCCTCGACGGGCACCCGCGAGATCCCGGTCGAAGACTTCTTTGCCGGTCCCGGCCGGAACACGCTTCAGCCCGGCGAACTCCTGCTCCAGATCAAGGTCCCGGCCGTGGGCCCGAACAGCGGCGCCTTCTATCACCGCTTCATCCCGCGTAACGAGATGGACATCGCCGTCGTCAGTTCCGGCGTCAAGCTGACCCTGAACGCGGCTGGCGACACCGTGGAGTCGGCCCGCGTGGCCATCGGCGCCGTCGCCGCCACACCGCTCATGGTGAAGGCCGCCGCCGAGGTGATGACCGGCAAGCCGGCAACGGAGGAGACCTTCAAGCTGGCCGGGGCCGCCGCCGAAGCCGCCGCCACGCCGATCACCGACATGCGAGGCTCGATCGCCCAGCGGAAGCACCTCACCAACGTCCTTACCGTCCGCGCCCTGAACGGGGCGCTCAAGCGAATCCGGGAGGCGCGCTAACTATGCGCAGGGCACAGGTCCAGACCCGCCTGAACGGCGCCGATATCGACTTTCTCTGCGAGCCGCGCCAGAGCCTCCTCGAAGTCCTGCGCGACGAGATCGGCCTCACCGGCGCCAAAGAGGGCTGCAACAACGGCAACTGTGGCGCCTGCAGCGTCATCCTTAACGGCCGCGTGGTGAACTCCTGCTGCGTCCTCGGCGTCGAAGCGGAGGGGGCCGCGATCACGACGATCGAGGGGATCGGCAGCCCCGAGAAGCTGCACCCACTGCAGACTGCCTTCCTCGAAGAGGCCGCTCTCCAGTGCGGCATCTGCACCCCCGGCTTTATCGTGTCATCGAAAGCGTTGCTCGATAGTGAGCCACATCCCGACGAGCACCGTGTACGCTGGTGGCTCGCGAACAACCTCTGCCGGTGCACCGGCTACGACAAGATCGTCAAGGCCGTCCTCAAGGCGGCCGACACCATGGAGGCGAAGTAATGGCGACCATCGACAAGCCCAAGTACAAGGTCATCGGCACCCGGCCGATCCGTCCCGACGGGGTCGAGAAGGTCACCGGACGGGCCCAGTACGGCGCTGACATCCAGCTCCCGGGCCTCATCTACGGGCGCATCCTGCGAAGCCCCCATGCCCACGCCCGGATCAAGAGCATCGACACCTCGGCGGCCGAGAAGATCCCCGGCGTGATGGGCGTCGTCACCCACAAGGACCTCCCCGCGATGGCGGGCGGCGTCGTCGATGGTGGCGAAGGTGGGCCCGTCAACATCAAAGAGCTGTCCGAGAACGTCCTCGCCGCGGACAAAGTCCTCTACCACGGGCATGCCGTGGCCGCCCTCTGCGCCACCAGCGCACACATCGCCGAAGAGGCCCTGGCGGCGATCAAGGTGGAGTACGAACTCCTCCCACCGGTGCTTGACGTGCGCGATGCGATGCGCGCCGACGCGCCCCTCCTGAGCGACACCCGCTTCACCAAGGAGATGGACGGCACGCTCAGCGCGAAGCCGAGCAACATCGCCAGCCATCTCAAGTTCGCCGGCGGCGACCTCGAAGCCGCCTTCGCCGCGGCCGATAAGGTCGTCGAGCACGAGTACAACACGAAGATGGTGCACCAGGGCTATATCGAGCCCCATGCCGCCACTTCGACCTGGAACAACGACGGCACGATCACCGTCTGGACGAGCACCCAAGGCCCCTTCTCCGTCCGCGCCATGACGGCGATGGTCCTCTGCCAGCCGGTCTCCAAGATCCGGGTCGTCCCACTCGAGATCGGCGGCGGTTTCGGCGGCAAGACCGTCATCTACTTCGAGCCGCTGGCGGCCCTCCTTTCCAAGAAAAGCGGCCGGCCAGTGAAGATCACGATGAACCGCACGGAAGTCCTGGAAGCGAGCGGCCCCACCAGCGGCGGCAGCATCCGCATCAAGATGGCCGTCAAGGGTGACCGCATCACCGCCGTCAAGGCCGACATGGCCTACGAAGCCGGCGCCTTCCCGGGCTCACCCGTCGGCGCTGGCGCGATGTGCATGCTCTCGCCCTACCAGGTCGAAAACTTCCAGATCGACGCCTACGACGTGGTCGTCAACAAGCCGAAGACCGCCGCCTACCGGGCGCCGGGCGCCCCCGTCGCGGCCTTCGCAGCCGAGACCTGTGTCGATGAGCTGGCCAAGGCGATCGGCATCGACCCCCTTGAGTTCCGGCTCAAGAACAGCTCGGTCGAAGGCTCCAAGATGGTGACCGGCGCGCCGTTCACCGTCATTGGCGCCGAGGACGCCGTGCGGGCAGCCCTCAATTCGCCCCACTACAAGTCGCCGATCGAGGGCCCGAACCGCGGCCGCGGCGTGGCCAGCGGCTTCTGGTTCAACGCGGGCCTCCAGTCCGCGGTCGTCGTCTCCGTGAACGCCGACGGCACGGTCAACCTGATCGAGGGCTCGACCGACATCGGCGGCACCCGTGCCTCGCTCGCCATGCAGCTGGCTGAGACCCTCGGCATCTCCTACGACGCCGTGAAGCCGATGGTCGCCGACACGGACTCCGTCCCCTACAACGACGTGACCGGCGGCAGCCGCGTCACCTTCGCCTCGGGCCTCGCGGTCATCGAAGCGGGCAAGGACATCCAGCAGCAGATGATCGCCCGCGCCTCCAAGCAGCTCAACTGCCCCGACAGCGAACTCGTGTACGAGGACGGCGAGGTGCGCAACACCAAGGACGCGACCAAGCGCGCCTCGTTCGCCGAACTGGCCGGCAAGATGGGCCACCAGGGCGGCCCGATCGTCGGCAAGGGCGCCGTCTCAGCCCGCGGCGTCGGCGCGGCCTTCGCCACCCACATCGTCGATGTCGAGGTCGATCCGGACACCGGCAAGGTCGAGATCCTGCGCTACACGGCGACGCAGGATGTCGGCACGGCCATCCACCCCTCATACGTCGAAGGCCAGATCCAGGGCGGTGTCGCCCAGGGCATTGGCTGGGCACTGAACGAGGAGTACTACTACGGCGAAGACGGCCGCCTCCAGAACGCCAGCTTCCTCGACTACCGCATGCCAACGGCGCTCGACCTCCCGATGATCGAGACGATCCTCGTGGAAGTCCCGAACCCGGGGCATCCCTACGGTGTGCGTGGCGTCGGCGAAGTGCCGATCGTCCCGCCCCTCGCCGCCATCGCCAACGCAATCGCCGACGCGACGGGACATCGCTTCACCGATCTCCCGCTTTCGCCGCGCCGGATCGTGGAGGAACTCCACGGCCTGAAGTAGGATTGCTGCATGGCAGTCACGTTTGTCGAAGGTCGGCTTCGCGGCTCAAGCGGCCGCGAGGCCGGCCTTCGCTTTCTTGTCGATAGCGGCGCGGTCTATTCGCTGGTCCCCGCGCTCGAGGAGCTGGACCTCGTCCTGAACCCCCTCACCCGCTCGCTCCACCCGGCGAGCATGCTGATGGCTTGATGGCGATCGTCCACATCCCAACGACGTTTCGCGCCCTCTGCGCCGGCCTTGCCCGGGTGGAACTGCCGGCGGCGACGCTTGACGAGCTCCTCAGGGCGCTGGACGAGCGCTGCCCGGGCTTCTACAGCCGCGTGGTGGAAGCCGGCCGCGTGCGCCCCGAACTCGCCGTGGCGATCGACGGCGAGGCGATGAGCTACCCGCTTCATGAACCCCTGCGCCCAAACAGCGACGTCACCCTCGTCCCCGCGATTGGTGGTGGCGCCGAACCCACGCGGGTGGTCCGCGCCGACCGGGCTGGGCGCGACGGACGCATCTCCGCGGGCTGCACGGCCTTCGTCCGCGATGGCGCCGGACGCCTCCTCCTCACCCGCAGAGCCGACAACGGCCACTGGTGCATGCCCGGTGGAGGAGTGGACCCGGGCGAAAGCGTCGAAGAGACCTGTTTGCGAGAGCTGGAGGAGGAGACCGGCCTGACCGGCCGCGTCCTCCGTCTCACCGGCGTCTACTCCGACCCGGACCGCCTCGTCATCTACCCCGACGGCAACCGGGTGCAGGTGGTCGCCCTCTGCTTCGAGGTCGAGGTCACGGGTGGCGAACTCCGCCTGACGGACGAGACCACCGCCTTCGGCTACTTCCACCCGGAAGACTGGCGGACGCTTGACCTGCTCGACGGGCAGGCGCTGCGCATGGAAGACGCCCTCCGCGGCCACGCCGGGCCGATGATCCGGTAGGGGCCAGCCGGGTGAACCCGCCTCGTTGCCGCTGAGGGCACCCGCGCGTAGGTTCGTCCAGATGAAGTGGGCGGCGACCGGGTTTCTCCTCCTCCTCGTCGCCGCCGGGGCGTGGGGATACTCGGCCTACCGGGAAAGCACCCTGGACGCCGTGTTCAAGCGCGATCGCCTGGCCAACAGCGGCTCCCTGGTCGTGACCTTCGAAGGCGAAGGCCAGTTCGAGGGCTACCGCTACACCCGCCTCGGCGACGGCAAGTGGATCTGGGAGCGCACGCTGCGCCCCACAGCGGGCGAGGCCCAGCCCGGCGACACCATGCTCTGGAACGGCAAGGAGTACTTGCTCCAGCTCGGCCCCGGCTGCTTCGCCAGCCTCGCCAGCGTGCGGCCGCCGCTGATCCCGGGCGTAACTACCGCGAAACGCCTCAAAGAGATGGACCTCAAGCACCTGATCCCCGGCCCCGACTACCAGTACGAGGTCGAACCGGGCGACGCCGCCAGTCCAGCGCCACTGGAGCCGGTCAGCCCCGTCACCATCACCGAAGACCTGCGTGGCGTGGACCACGGCGAGTACCGGGCGGCCACCAGCGGCAGGTCGATCGCCCTTTCCTACGGGACCTATCGCATCGTCCGGGCCACGCCGGCCGAGGTGAAGGCGGCTGAGGGCCGGATCTCCGAAGCCCGCGCGTCCGAGGTCGCGCGGCTGGAGATGCGCGTGCGCGCACTCAGCGCCCAGTTTGGCGGGGTTACCGGTCCCTACCCGCTCCTCGTGGCCGGGGCCTGCCCGGGCACGCCCGCGCAGCTTTACCCCGCGAGCCGCGGCGGCCAGCGCCCGGGCGCCCGTTGGCGGCCGCCCGACCTGCCGCTCATATCGGGACAGCCAGGCGTCGTCGCCGCCGCCCGGGCGATCCCGGCCGTGCTGCTCCCGGCGCCCTATGACGTCGTCATCGCGCGAGCAAACGCCGAGACGCCAGCCGACACGCCGGTCAAACGCGGCCAGGTCCTGGTCGTCAAAGGACCAGGGACGACCTTCCTCGCGATCTCGATCGACTCCTGCGAGCCGGCAAGCTTTTTCCCCTGCTGAACCGGTCAAGCGCACGGTACAATACCGATGGGAGAGCACCATGACGACCGCCGCCCGCTCGCTCGCCGGAGTCGGCCCTCAGCGGCCGCCCGTGCCGCCACTTGAGTCGGGAGACCGGCTCACTGCGCCGGAGTTCGAGCGGCGCTACCTGCTCCACCCCGAAATCCGGCGGGCCGAGCTGATTGAAGGAGTCGTCTACATCGGGACGCCCGAGGTACGCCACACCGTCGGCGCGGCGCAGCAGCTTGCATCGGGCTGGCTGGGCACCTACCAGGCAGCGCATCCTGACGTCAACGGTGGCGACGGCTCAACCACCCGCCTCGACAGCGAGAACGACGTCCAGCCGGACTCGTTCCTGCGCTATCGCGTCGGCAGCTCACGAATCACCGAGGACGACTACATCGAGGGTGCACCCGAGCTGGTGTTTGAGGTGGCGGCGAGCAGCGCCGCCGTCGATCTCGGCCCGAAGCTGCGCGCCTACCGGCGCAACGGCGTCCAGGAGTACATCGTCTGGCAGCTCTACGAGAACCGGTTGAGCTGGTTCTCGCTCGAAGACGGCGAGTACGTCGAACTGCAGCCCGACGCCCGGGGGGTCATCTCGAGCAAGGTCTTCCCCGGGCTGCGCCTCGCCGTCCAGAAGCTGCTCGACCGGGACATCGCCGGCGTCCTCGCCGAGCAGAACCGGAAGACGCGCAAGGCTCGCTGAGCCGCCTCATCCGCGCGGCAGCCCGAGGCCCCGGGTGGCGATGATGTTGCGCTGGATTTCGCTCGTGCCGGCCGCAATCGTGGCCGGGACCGTCGTCATGTAGTCCATCGCCGCCCGGATCTTATGGTCAGCTTCGAGGCCCGTCGCCCGGCGGCGTTGGGCGTTCATGCCACTCACGTGCATCTCCGTGTAGGCCATCCGCTGGGAAAGCTCCGACCCGTACATCTTGTTCATCGACGCTTCCATGTTCGGCACACCACCCCGCGCCTGGATGGAGACGACCACGAACGAGAGCAGCTCGCAGACCGCAGTCTCCACCGCGCGATCCACCACTTCGAGACGATAGGCCGCCGGGACGGGGGCGCCTGAGCTTGCCCGCTCGTTCACATAGCGGGAGAGCCGGGTCACCTGGCGCTTCAGGTTCACCGCCCGGGCGATGTTGGAGCGTTCGAAGTCGAGCGTTGTCGTGCCGACGTACCAGCCCCGGTTCTCCTCGCCGATGCGGTTCCGGGCCGGGACGCGCACGTCTTCGAAAAAGACTTCGTTGAAGATGTGCTCATTGGCGAGGTTGATCAGCGGCCGCACGGTCACGCCCGGCGACTTCATGTCGAGCAGCAGATAGCTGATCCCGCGGTGCTTGGGCGCGTCAGGGTCTGTGCGGGTGAGGACGAACATCCAGTCGGCCCGGTGCGCCCCCGAGGTCCAGATCTTCTGGCCGTTGATGACGTAGTCGTCGCCGTCTTTCACGGCCCGGGTCTGGAGGCTGGCGAGGTCCGAGCCCGAACCGGGTTCGCTGAAGCCCTGGCACCAGGCGACCTCGCCCCGGAGCATCGGCGGCAGGTGCTCCGCCTTCTGCTCCTCCGTGCCGTGGAGCATGATCGTCGGCCCCACCAGGTTCAGCATCTGGCGGCTCGTCGGCGCCCCGACCTTCGTCAGCTCTTCGCTGAGGACGAACTGTTCGAGCACCGACATGTCGGCGCCGCCGTACTTCTTCGGCCAGGCCGGCGCCAGCCAGCCGTTCTCACCCAGGCGGTCCAACCACGACTGGGTGCGCTGGCGGTACTCCTCGCTCAGCATCGAGGCTTCGGTCAGCTCTTCTTCGGCAGTTGGCCGCGGCCAGTGCTGGCCGACGAACGCTTTAACCGTCGAGCGCCAGCTGGCGAGTTCCGGGGTGTCGGTGAAACGCATGGCGACGGCCTCCGCGCGGTCTGGTTTCGTGTGGCCGGATTCTACAGGCGAGCGCCGCGCTGTCACAGGCGCCCCAGACCTTCAAGACTTGAACAGGTGCTCCCGGTAGTAGCGCAGCTCGGCGACTGACGCACGGACATCGTCCAGGGCACGGTGTGCTTCAGGCTTGTCGAACTTCGGGAGGGCCGGGGCCCAGCGGCGGGCCAGCTCTTTGAGCGTCGAGACATCGATGTTTCGGTAATGGAAGAACGCCTCGAGAGTGGGCATATGCCGGCGCAGGAAGGCCCGGTCCTGGTGGACGCTGTTGCCGCAGAGCGGCACTGCGCCGTCCTTCGCGTGCTGGCGGAGAAAGGCCAGGAGCTGTTGCTCCGCCTCCGCCGTGGTCAGCCGGGAGGCGCGGCAGGCCGCTGTCAGGCCCGACTTACCGTGCTGCGACACACACCAGGCGTTCATCCCGTCGAGGACGTTGTCCGGCTGATGGATGACCAGCGTCTCCGACGCAGCGACCTCGACGAGGTCGATGCCGGTGACAACGACCACTGCTTCGAGGATGACGTCGGACTCCGGTTCGAGCCCCGTCATCTCGAGGTCGATCCACGTAAGCACGGGTGGGACGGGCTGCTCAGTGCTTGTCATCGGTCGATTGTCCACCGCGGGAGCCAACGAGTCATTCATTTGCCCTATGGTTCACTCAACCCCTATCTTTCGCTGCCAATCCGGGCCGGTGGCGAGCTGTGATAGGTTGGGAGCGGCGACGTGGACGTCGAACTCGGAAGAGCGCTGGTGCGAGCGATCGAAGCGAATGGCTTCGACCTGACCGTCCAGTACGGAACGGGGGACGAGATGCGGAGATGCGTAGCGTTGTTGGATGACCCTGAATTCGACGGGACGCTCGACGCGGAGATGCGGCGAGGACTTCTCGAGAACTTCAGGGCCGTCGTGGTTGGGACAATGGCCACTGGCTTGCGAAGCTCCATCCTCGCCGTGTCCAAACGCCCGCGGTGGCGATATCTGGGCCAGGCCTCGCCCGCAGCCGCTGCTGGCTTCGCGGCGGCCTTACGAATGGCGAAGCTGCCGGTCCCGGCAGCCCTGGGGGAGAACAACTGATGCGACCGGAGTTGATTTCGATGGCAAAGACCGCCGAGGCGGCCCTGGACGAACTGCTGGCGGCGTGGCCTTCGCAGGTCGATCAGCAGGGCTCGTGGTTGAGCATGGTTGGCACGGCGCCCACACGGGGCCCGCTCAGGCGAGGCAACCGTGACACAGATACCGCTCCCACTCAGGCCATCTTCGCGGTGCTCGACGAGTCGTTCCCGGCGGACTACGCCACCCATAGGGCGGTACTGCGTAAGGCTAAGGGCGGATGGCGCCTGTGTTCACTGAAGGCGATATGTGGGAGCTGCCTCGGCGAGGGGATGCTGCCGCACGAAGGCACAATCTGCGACGTCTGCGGAGGCGAAGGTTGGGGCGTTGCCGCGCCCCAGCGTGGCCGAACGCCCCGCACGCCGTCCCCACCCGCCGCTGAAGGGATGTCTGAGCGCGTACCGGTCGGCTGAAGCACTCCCAACAGCGCGCTTCTGTCCGCGCGAGAACCTTCGCGGGCCGGCCAGCACCTGTTCCGGGGTACGAACGGGGACGGACGGGACTCTGCGGCGCCGGTCGTTCGCTATGAGAGGCTGTCGCCAATTGCCTCGGCGACGCCGCCGATGACGGCCCCGGCGATGTCCCCCACCGCGCCGCCAACGGAACCCGCGACATCAAGCGCACCCGAAGCGACGCTCCCCACGTCGATGGCACCGGCCACATCCGCGGCCGTGGAGGCCGCGTTCCCGGCGATATCCACGGCGGACTGCACTCCGCTGGCGGCCAGCTCGCCGCCCCGCATGGCGGCCCCACGGAACAGGCCGAGCGCACCCTTAGCCACGTCGAGTCCGCCGGAAAGGACCGCCGACGCGAGGTCGGTCGTGCCTTCCACGGGACTCATTACGGCCAGGGTGTCGGCTCTCTTCCCCTCGCCGGCCAGCCGCCGCCTGGCTTGCTCAGCTTCTTCTTCCGGTGACATTGGCATACTCCTTGAACTCGGGTCCGGGGCCGTTCAGCGGCCGTGGAGGATGTCGCGCAGGGCCTCGCAGACCGTATCAACCTCGCCGTCCGTCATGTCCGGGAACAGGGGGAGGCTGATTGCGCCCTCGAATATACGCTCGGCAACGGGGAAGTCCCCCTTCTGCCAGAGGCCGAGCTTCCGGTAAGCCGTGAAGTAGTGGATGGGGATGAAGTGGACCGACGCCTGGATCCCCCGCTCGCTCAGCTTGCGGATGACGTCGTCCCGCGGGACGGCCGCCGATTCGTTGCGCACCCGCACCGCGAAGAGGTGCCAGGCCTGGCGATTCCCCTCGCTAAACCCCGGGAGGATGAGGTGCTCCTCGTCCCGGAGATTCGCGAAGTAGCGCTGGACGAGCCCGGTCCGCCGTTCCATAAACCCGTCCAGGCGGGTGAGCTGCGCCCGTCCCAGGGCGGCGGCGAAGTCCGTGAGGTTGTCCTTGAAGCCGAATTCGGCCACGTCGTAGCGCCAGCTCCCGCCCGCGTCGTAGCGGTTCCAGGCGTCGCGGTTCATGCCGTGGAGCGTCAGCGAGCGCACGCGTTCGCTCAGGGCCGGGTCGGCGGTGGCGAGCGCGCCGCCCTCGCCTGTCGTCATGTTCTTGGTGGCGTAGAAACTGAAGGCCGTCGCGTCGGAGATGCCGCCGACCATGCGGCCGCGATACATCGAGCCGATGGCGTGGGCCGCGTCCTCGAGCACCTTCAGGTTGTGGCGCCGGGCGATGGCGCCGATCGTGTCCATATCGCAGGGCTCCCCGGCGAAGTGGACGGGGATAATGGCACGCGTCCGGGGCGTTACCGCCGCCTCGATGCGGCCCGCGTCGATGTTGAAGTCCTGCTCTCGGACATCCACAAACACGGGCTGGGCGCCCGTGTGGACGATCACGTTCGCCGTGGCGCAGAACGTGTATGGCGTCGTGATCACCTCGTCGCCGGGGCCGATATCCCAGGCCGCGAGGGCCAGGTGGAGGGCCGCCGTCGCCGAGTTCACGGCGTTCACGAAGGGGACGCCGCAATAGTCCGCCAACTCGCTTTCGAACGCCTTCACGTTCCCGGCGGTCGTCAGCCAGCCGCTACGGAGCGTTTCGGTGACGGCGGCGATGTCGCTTTCGTCGATCGACGGGCGGAAGAACGGGATGTTCACGCTGGACACGCCCCCAAGTGTAGCGGAACGGGCGGCCCTCAGGCTTGCCCGAGCCCGCTGGCGGGCTGAAGCTCGGCCAGCCAGCGGGCGGACGCGGGGTTGGGGGGTTATCCGGTGCCCGGACTGGTCGCAGGAATCGAGTCATCGGCAAGGTTCACGCGGGTCCTCGTGATCGACCCCGCGGACGGCCGTGTCGTTGCCTCCACGCGTGCGAACCACGCCGTCCGCAGCGCCGCGCGGCTTCGCGAAGGCGACATTGACTCCTGGTGGCAGGCACTGGCCGAGGCCGTCCAGGAGACCCGCTGGGCTGGCGACATCGCCGCCGTCTCGGTCGCCGCCCCCCAGGGGGGCCTGGTCCTCCTCGACGGCCTCGGGCGGGCCCTCCGCCCCGCCATCCTGGGGGACGACCGCCGCGCCGCCCGGGAGGCCACCGAACTCACGAAGGAGCTCGGCGGCCCTGCCTGGTGGGCGGAAGCGACCGGATCCGTGCCACGCGCGGCATCGCCGATCGCGATCTGGAGCTGGTTGGTCCGGGCCGAGCCGGAACTGCTCGGGCGCCTGCGCGCCGTCCGTCTGCCGCACGACGTCCTCGTCGAACGGCTTACGGGCGAAGGCGTCACCGACCGCGCCACGGCTTCGGGCAGCGGCTGGTGGTCGGCGGCCGGCGGGTACATTGAGGAGGTTTTGGCCCACGTGGGCCTGCGCGAGGACATCCTTCCCCGCGTGCTTGGCCCACGCGACCTCGCCGGGGAGATAACCAGCCGGGCCGCGGACGACACCGGCCTGCGCCGCGGGACGCTCGTCGCCCCGGGCACCGGCTCCCCCATGGCGGAAGCGCTCGCCCTCGGGCTTGACTTCGGGACCATTGCCGTCCGCATCGACGATGATGCCTCCGTGTTCACCGTAGCCGCCGAAGGGGCATCGGACAGCTCGGGCATGAGCCAGGGCCTCGCCGACGCCACTGGCCGCTTCCTGGGGACGGCAACGACCGCGCACGCCGGCCAGGCCGTCGAACGCGTCGCCGATTGGCTCCGGGTCCCCGTGGATACCGTGGCCGAACGCACGGACGTCACCATCCTCCCAAACCTCGATGTCGGGGGAGACCCGTGGCTCGAGGGCGCGCCAGCGGTCATCGCCGGGCTGCGCTACGAAACGAGCGCCCCCGAGATCCTCCTCGGGGCGTACGAAGGGGTCGCCGCGACGCTCCTCGAGCTTATCGACGCTATCAGCCGCCAGGGGACGCGGGTCGATGCTTCGGCCCCACTGGTCCTCATCGGCGCGGGCGCGCGGAGCGAGGTCTGGAAGCGGACCGTCGCCCGTCTCTCCGGGAGGGCACTGGTCATCCCCCAGGCGACCGAGCTGGCCGCTCTTGGGGCCGCCGTCCAGGCGGCGGCCTTGCTCGGAAACGAGTCGTTCGCGGCCGTGGCGAAGCGTTGGGAGACGCGGCGCGGCACCGTCGTCCGGGCCGTGGCACGAGACGAGGTGGCGATCGGCCGCATCCGGGCCGTCCGCGGCCAGCTGCGCGGGACCGGCCGGGCGTGATCGAAGTGCCCTACTTTCGCCGTTCCTTGATAACGCCAGCGATAAACCCCGCCCCGTAGGTGACGTGCATGGTCGCCATCGCCACGAACGTCCGCCAGGGGCTCGCCTCCGTCCTGGCGGCCACCCGCCGTGCCATCAGGAACCCGCCCACGCCGTAGACACCCCCGAGGAGCGTTAACAGGGAGCGGGCCGGCCGAAAGACCCGGCCAGTAACGAACAGCAGCGACCCGCCACCTACCATCGCGGCGGGGACGAAGTGACGGGGCTGGAGCGGCCGCCCTCGCCCGAGGAGGGTGCCTTTGGCCGCGCCGTACTCCCAATACTGCTTCGCCAGCGCCCGGAAGGTCTGCCTCGGGTAGTAGCTGCTCCGGATGGTGGGCACGAGGACGATGCGCCCGCCAGCTTCGATCAGCCGGGCGTTGTAGCTGTCTTCATCCGCCCCATCCACCGTTTCGTCGAAGCGGCCGACAACCTCCCAGACCTTGCGGTGGTAACAGCCGAAGGGGACCGTATCGACCTCGCCCTCGCTGTCGGCGTAGCGGAACTTCGCGTTCCCGACGCCGAAGGGCGAAGACATGGCGGCTGCGATCGCCTTGCCCACCGGACCCTCGCCGATCGTCTCGATCGGGCCGCCCACACAGGCGGCGCCGGTGCGCCGGAGCGCCTCAACCGACGCCCGGACGAAGTCCTGCCGCACGAGGCTGTGGGCGCCGATGATGATCCAGCAGTCGCCGGTTGCGGCGTCCATGCCCGCATTGAGCCCGCCGACGGTGATCCGCTTCGGGTTATCGACGAGAGCGAGGCGGCGGAAGCGGGACGGGTAGCCCTCCACCAGCGCCCGCGTCGTATCGGTGCTGCCACCATCGGCGACGATCACCTCCATCCCGTCCGGACCGTAGTCCTGTGCGCTGAGCGAGTCGAGCAGGCCGGTGATGTACCGCTCTTCGTTCAAGCAGGGGATGACGATAGAGACGAGCGGGCGTTCGGCGAGGGAGAGCGGCGCGTCATCAAGGCGCGCGCTGGTGGTGGGAGCGGTCATCCAGAAACCGTAAACGGGCCGCGCTGAACAGGCGATAGGGCCGCTGGCGTCGCCCCGGCCCACCGCCAGATTAGCGCGCGGCCAGCATCTGGCAGGCGGCCTGTTCGACGCGCTCAGAAGCCTCCTCGAGGCTGTGAAAGCGCTGGACCCAGTCGCGCCCGGCATCGCCCAGGCGCTGCCGTTCGGCCGGGTCATCGACCAGCCGGGCGATGGCCATCGCGATATCGGCCCCATCCACCGCCCGCACGAACGGTGGTGGCTCGGCATAGGCGCGGCTGTGTCTGAACCAGGTGATGAGCGGCCGCGCGCAAGCCACGGACTCGAGCTCGGCCATGCCTACGGCCCCGATGAGCATCTGGCCCACGACCAGGCCGTGCCGGGAGATGACCTGGGGGAGCCGCTCCCGCGGCTGGTGAGGGATCAGGGTGACGTTCGGGAGGGCGCCAAAGGCCTCCGTGTACTCCCCGCCAGCCAGCGCCGTAAAGCGGATGTCGGGCCGCTCGTGGGCCAGCCGGCGGCAGGCGTCGAGCAGGCGGGACGCCCCCTTGATGTCCGTCAACCCGCAGCAGATGTAGACGCCGTCCTTCTCCGAGGCGGGCGACCTGGGCGCAAACTGGCCGGAATCGACCGGGTTCGGCAGAAACTCCGCGTCCGGCCGGCGCTCCAGGACGTACTCGGCGAGGTCGGGCGTGGCGTAGAACACCCGGCTCGCGCGTTCGAGGGCACGTTCGATCATCGGCCGCGTGAACGGCGTGATCTCGCGCACGTCGCTGCCGTGACAGTGGAGGATGTAGGGGAACTTGCCGAGCACCCCGAGCATCCCCAGGTAGGCGTAGTGGATGTGGACCACGTCGAAGTGGCCAGCGTGGACCTCGCGGATGATCTGGGCCCATTCCACCGCCCGGATAGGCCCAACCACGGGCTTCACCATCCACGGCAGCTTGCCGCCCACGAGGCGCGGGCGGATGACCGTCACCTCGTGCCCCCGGGCGCGCAGCCCGCCGGCGAGTTCCGAAGCCACAGAGGCGATGTCGTTGATCTCGGCGATCCGCATGGTCCGGACGAGCGTCGCCATCGCCGTCTAAGCCCGCAAACGCACTTGCGAGAGCCACTCGGACAGGTAGATCGCGATCAGGCCGAAGACCAGGGTCACGGCCACGACGACCGCGACGCGCCCCAGCAACGTCCCGGACACGCCGCCCGAGAACGAGTAGGAGATGTCGATCGTGCTCTGGGCGCTCGTCACGGCGACGCGGGCGTTGTTCAGACGCACGTAGCTCTCGTTCTTGATGTCCGCCAGGCTGCGGGCGTTGTCCAGTTCGGCCAGGAAGGCCGGTTCGAGGGCGGCATCGGAGTACGAGTATCGCTGGGCGGTGAGCTCCTTGATGGCGGCCATCAGGACCGTCTGGCGGGCACGCAAGGTCTGCTCCGCCGCCCCGTCGGTCACGGGCGTGCCCATGATGGCAGTCGCCTGGGCGCCGCTGATGAGCAAGGGATTCGCCAGCAGGGCGGCGATCTCCGCCGCCTCCCCGTACATCCTCGACTGGACGTCGTTCAGCTTCTCGACGACCGTCCCCTGGTTTCCTCGCAGGCGCAGAAGTTCGTCGAGGGGGATGCCTTTGGCGTCGGCGAGGGGCTTCAGCTTCGCGATCGCCTCAACGTAGAGCTTCTCGTTCAGTTCGGCGACGATCTGCTTCTTGCTGATGAACCGTTGCCGGAAAAGGCCATCGAGCCCGGTGTACTCCTCCGTGAAGACCTCAATCCAAACCGCCCGCAGCCGCTCAGCTTCCGCCTTCGCGTCGTCCTTCACGGAGACAGTGAGGACGCCTTTAGACACGCCATCGGCGATCGAAATCGGCGCGAGCGAGATGGCGTAGCGGCCATAATCGAAGTTCGGGTCGCCGAGCTTCGCTTTCACCTTGTCTTTGAACTCGACATCGCTGGTCATGGCCTGGGCCTCGAAGATCCGAAGGCCGCGGTCGCCACCAAAGACAAGGTCCTGGACCACCGTCTCGAGCGCCATGCTCGCGACAGCGTTCGACTGGCCCGCCACTCTCCCGATGAAGAGGGCGAGGACCAGGCCGAGGACGAAGAACGGGATGAAGAGCCAGGCCCGGCGGCGTATCAGCTGAACGTCACGAGCCAGGCCGCTGGCGGCATTGGGCATTGGGCCGTATCGTATGGGCGGGCCGAAAGCCGGTCAATGTGAATTCGTTCACGAGAGGGCGCCCGTTGACCGTGGAACTGGCCATCCTGGCCGCAATCGACGCCTTCATCATTGGCGCCGCAGTCGTCCTCAAGAACCCCAAGCTGCTCGTCCCAATCGTCATCCTCGGCCTGCCCATCGAGTACTTTGGCACGCAGGCCCTGGGCGCCCTTGGCGAGGGCGGCGCTGGCGGCGTGGTACGGGCCATGCTCAACCCCGGCAAGGCGGCGATGCTCGCCCTCATCGTCTACGGCGTCATCCGCTGGCGGCACACCCCGGCCCGGCTCTTTCCCGACTCCAGCATCCTCATCCCGCTCGTCGCCATGCTTGCCCTGACGATCCTCGGGCTGTTCTGGTCTGACTCGCTGAAGCCCCCGAACGCCGTCCTGATCATGCCGATGTACGTCGCCTTCGTCTTCGTCGCGCCGGCCTTCATCGAGGATCGAAAGGACCTTGAGCGGATCGTCGGCTGCTTCCTGGCGATGGCGGCGCTCCTGGCCGCGCTCGCGGTCGCCCAGCGGCTCTTCGGTGTCTTCAACTGGCGCGAGATCCTCATCCAGTCGGATGATACGAGCTACCGCTCGAACGCCACCTTCGCCGACCCGAACCACCTTGCGCGCTATCTCAGTATCACCGTTGCCCTGGCCGCCGGGCTTATCCTCTCGAGCGGTCCCCGGCGCCTCACCGTCTACCTCGCCCTCTCCACCTGTGGCATAGGCGCGCTGGCGATCGTCGCCACCGCCTCGCGATCGGGCTGGCTGATGGTTGTCCTCTGCACCTTCCTGGTGGTGCTCTGGTCCCCGATCAAGGGCAGCACCAAGACGCGGCTGATTGCCGCCGCCACCGTCGCTATGGCGGCCCTCGTGACCATCTCTCTGCTGCAGGGAGGCGCCAACGCCGAGCGCATTAAGTCCATCACGCAGCCCGAGCTGGTCCTCGGGCTGCGTGAGTTCCTGATCAAGGCTGGCTGGGCCATGTTCAAGGACAACCCCATTCACGGCGTTGGCTCCGGGAACTTCGAACACGCCCTCATCCTCAACTACATCCAGATCCTGCCGGAGTGGGCCCGGACCACCCTCTCCCACACCTCGCTCGTCTCGATCATGGCGGAGCAGGGGCTTCTCGGCGTCTCGATGTTCTTCTTCGTCTTGCTCCGGATCGGTATCGCCGTCGTATCGAGTTACAGGCGTGCGCTCACTCCGGACACCCGCCTGGTAGTCGGCTGGCTCGGCGCCGCGCTCATCGGCATCGTCCTCCAGAGCCAGTCCGAAGGCCGCCTCCTCGACGAACCGTATATCTGGCTGCTCCTGGCGATCTTCGTGTCGATCGAGACCGGTTCCGCCTTCACCGCCCGGCGGGGGGAGAGTGTTGAGCGGGTGCCGGGGCCGGTCGAAGCGGCGGCCGCTCCCCGTCCGCTCGCCCCCGCCGCGGCAAAGGAACCAGCCGCGATCATCGCGAGCGCCTCAGAAGCCTGACCTGCCCGCGCCCCGCCGAAGGATCGAGGCGCTCAATCGTCCCCTTGCCGTACAATCCCGCCTGTGTACACCGTCCTTGCCGGTGGCGTAGGCGCCTCGCGTTTCCTCCAGGGCCTCGTCCAGGTCGTCGATCCAGCCGAAATCACGGTGATCTCGAACACCGGCGACGACGTCGAGATGTTCGGCCTCCACGTCTCGCCTGACACCGACATCGTCATCTACGCGCTCGCAGCCGCCGTCAACCCGGAAACGGGCTGGGGCCTCACCGGCGACACCTTCGCGGTCGTCGATCAGCTCCAGCGCTTCGGCTACCAGCGCTGGTTTAACCTGGGCGACCGCGACCTGGCCATGGCCATCCATCGCACGCGGCTCATCCACGAAGGTGTCCCTATGGACCGCATCGTGGCCGGACTCGTCAGCGATTGGGGCCTCGCCTGCCGCATCATCCCCATGTCCAACGACCCGGTCCGGACCCGCATCATCGGTCCGGACGGCGAGATCCCCTTCCAGGACTACATGGTGAAGCTACGGACGGAAGTTGAGGTGCGTGGCGTGGAGTTCGACGGTGCCGGCCGCGCGGCCCCCGCACCGGGCGTCCTTGAGGCGCTCCGGGATTCAGAGATCGTCATCGTCGCGCCCAGCAACCCCATCGTCAGCATCGGCCCCATCCTCGCCGTACCCGGCATCCGCGAGGCGCTGACGGCGAGCAAGGCCACCCGGGTCGCCATCAGCCCGATCATCGCTGGCGAAGTGGTGAAGGGGCCGGCCGCGAAGATGTTGCAGACCCTCGGCCATGAAGTCTCGGCGACCGGCGTCGCCCGCATCTACAGGGACTTCATCGATGTGATGGTCATCGACGAGCAGGACCGGGCCCTCGCCCCGGAGGTCGAGGCACTCGGCCTGCGCTGCCTCGTGACCGACACGATCATGAGCAGCGACGCGAAGAAGGCCGCCCTCGCCGGCGCCCTCCTGGAAGCGGCCGCCAGCCGGTGACCGCGCACTGCCTCGCGCTCATCCCCGTGAACCGGTTCGACCAGGCCAAGGGCCGTCTCGCCGAAGTCCTCGCGCCCGGTGAACGCCGGGAACTCGCGCGGATCACCTTCCGGACGGTCCTCGACGCCGTCCGCGGCGCCGGTGCGACGCCGGTGGTCCTCACAGCCGACCCCGAGGTCCCTGGGGTTGCCGGTGCGGGGACGCGGGTCCTCGACGAGGTCCCGAGCGCTCGCGGGCTGAACGCCCAGCTCGAATCGGCCATCGACCGCCTGGGGAAGGAGCGCGCCGCTCCCGGCGGTGCCCGTCTCCTGATCCTGCACGCCGACCTGCCCCTCGCCTCGGCTGAGGCTGTCCGCCGGCTCCTGGCGTCAGCGGGGGCGCCGCCATCGGCCCTCGCCGTGCAGAGCGGCGATGGCGGCACGAACGCGATGCTCCTCTGCCCGCCGGGCCACTTCCCGCTCGCCTACGGCCCGGACAGCTACGCAAAGCATGCACTCGCGGCCGAGCGGTCAGGCGTGTCCTTCAGCGAGGTGCTGAGCGCCGAACTCTCGCTCGACCTGGACACCCCGGACGACGTCCGGACCCTTCTCGCGACGCTGCCGGGGCGAGACTCGCCCGCTGGGCGCTATCTCCTCGGGCGCGGCGTCGAAGACCGGCTACCGGCCCGCCCGTCGTAGTGGCGGCCCACGGCGGCCGCGGGCAACCGCACCGCTCTGCGGCCTGACCCGCCGGTTACTGGCTCACCCCATCCGAGGCGGTCATGGGAAACGGGACCTGGTTGGTCAGCTCCACCGTCAGGTCGAGGTCGATACGCTCGCCGCCAATCCGGAACAGCGGACGCTGGGCGGCGATGCGCCGTTCGGCCGGCAGGTAGAACGTCACGGCGTCGCCCGGGCGCCCGCAGCCGCGCCGTGCCGCGTCAGCGAGGATATCGACGACGTAGACCGTCTTGCCCACGTCCGCCGCCGGTACTTCCGGGCCGGCGGCCGCGACCTTCGTACGTGCCAGCCCACAGGCAACACCGTTGACCAGGGCGATGATCGGCTGTTCCGGCGGGTCGATGTTCGCCGTGCCAACCGTCACCGTGCCGTACGGCCAGTAGAAGTCAGGCTGGGGCGGATTTTGGGCGGCGACGGCACCGGCCCCGGCTGCGAGTGCCGCCGCGCAACACAAAACGAGACGGCGACCAGGAAGCCGCCGTCTCGTAAGGTTCATGACGTTATGTATGACCGGCTCAGCTGGCCGGCCTGTCGGAGGCGACGAAGACGGTGTACCGCCGTTCCGTAAGCGGCGCCCCGAGCGTCAGGCTCTGCTCCTTCGGCCCCGCCGCACTCCAGGTGCCAGTCTCGCCAGCGAGACGCCCACCCTGGCCGCCCGCGGGCGTGAAGTAGAACCGCACGGTCCGTCCGTTCCTGCCGCAGCCCTTCGTTTGCGAGTCGGAGACGACATCGACCACGTACTTCGGCCCGTTTACGTCCTGGACGCTGCCCGCGCCGCAGAAGGTAGACACGCCACCCTCAATGACGATGGCGATGACGCCCTGGCCCGA
Source organism: Dehalococcoidia bacterium (assembly GCA_046154545.1). Taxonomy (GTDB): domain Bacteria; phylum Chloroflexota; class Dehalococcoidia; order Tepidiformales; family Tepidiformaceae; genus JBJXGC01. The sequence goes on from JBJXGC010000050.1 coordinate 27,366, forward strand.
TGTCGCGCCGACCGCCGGCCCGTAGAAGGTCGCCGGAGGATCAGGCGGGAACCCCTGCGCTGATACCGACGCGGGGATCGCGAGAAGCGACGCCCCAAAAAGGGCCATGCCGAACAGATATCGTCGTTTCATGCTGCCTCATTCAAATGAAATCCCCGTTACCACGGACTGAGCGTAGGAGCGCCCGCCAGTGCAGGCAAGGGAAGAGTTTCGCGTGGCCCATTCGCTCCCTACATTGTTTACGGACAGTTTACGGTCCCCGCACACCTCCCTCCGCACATTCCCTTCCCCGCCTGGAGCCGAATGAACGCCTTTCGCACGTCAATCGCCCCCATCGCCGGCCCCCTGCGCAGGCCCGCCCGCATCCTCTCCCGGGCCCGCTGGAAGGCCCGCTTCCTGCGCGACGGCATCGAGGGCATCGCGATGGAGCTGCGCACGACGCCGAATGCCCACGCCGAGATCCTCCGCGCCTTCGGCGCGACCGTCGGCCGCGATTGCTCGATCTACACGCCGCTCCACATCGTCAACGCCACCGGCGACTTCTCGAACCTCGTCATCGGCGACCGTGTCCACCTCGGCGCCGACCTCTTGATCGACCTGGCCGACAGGGTCACGATCGAGGACGAGGCGACCCTCTCCATGCGCTGCACCCTGATCACCCACATTGATGTCGGCCCCGGCCCGCTCAAGGTGCGGCGGCCCCGCGAAACCGGCCCCGTCCACATCGGCCCGGGCGCCTACCTCGGGGCTGGCGCCACCGTCCTCCACGGCGTCACCATCGGGGCGCGGGCGACGCTCGGTGCGCACGCGCTCGTCAACCGCGACGTGCCCGCCGACGGCACCGTCGTCTCGCCTCTCGCCGCGGAGCTGACCCCACGGTGACTGAGCCTGGAGCCATCCCCCGCGCATCCAGGCTGCGGGAACCCCGCGTCCTCATCCTCGGGCTGCCCTACTTTGGCCAGTCGCTCGCCCAGGGGCTGGCCTCCCGGGGCTGGGACGCCCGCTTCCTGCATCACCCTGGCCGGAGTCCGGCGCGATGGGCGCGGGTGGCGGCCGCGCTCCGCTGGACCGGCGTGCTCTACCTCCTCGGCAGCCGCGCCGAACGGTGGTCGCCCCAGGACCTCCTCTTTCGCGCCTACGGCAAGCCGATCGTCATCCACTGGGTGGGGACCGACGCGCTCATCGCCACCGAGCAGCACGCCAGGGGCCCCCTCGCCCGCAGCGTCGTCCACAAGCCCAGCCACTGGTGCGACGCCCCCTGGCTGGTGGACGAACTCCGGCAGCTCGGCATCCCAGCGGAATTCGTCTCCCTCCCCGTGACCGGCCTGGCGAGCGCCGCCCCTCCCCTTCCGTCCCGGTTCCGGGTCCTCCTCTACCTGCCGGTCGATGGCTTCGACCGCGAAGTGTTCGACATGGAGGCACTCTTGAAGCTGCCGGGCGCCTTCCCGGACGTGGACTTCGTGCTCGTCCCCTCGCCGGCCAGCACGTTGCCCGGCCCGCTCGCACCGAACCTGGAGGCCCCCGGCTGGGTGTTCGACATGGACGCGCTCTACCGGAGCGTCAGCGTCACTGTCCGGCTTACGAGCCACGATGGGATGTCGTTCATGGTCCTCGAATCCCTCTCGCGCGGCCGTTATGTCATATATACCTACGCCCTCCCCGGCGTGATCAAGGCGGAGGGCTACGAGGCGGTGGCCGCCGCCCTGACCGGTTTGGTGGCTCGCCACGAGGCCGGCCTGCTGGGCCTGAACGAAGCGGGGATGGCCTGGGCGCGTGAACACTTCGACCCCTCCCGCGCGCTGGACGAGATCGACGGCCGTCTCCGCGCGCTCATCCGCCCCCGGCCCTAGTCGCGCGCGAAGACGAAGAGCGCGTGGCCCTGGTCGCCCCGCTCGTATCCCCGAACGAAGCCACCGAGCAGGTCGAGTTGGGCGAGGTAGCCGCGTTTGCCGTAGCGGGCCTCGAAGCGCGGCCGGTGGGCGACGAGCTCGGCCTCGCAGCGCCGCCAGAGCTGCAGCGCCTCCATGCTCATCGCCCGATGGGCCGTCAGGTACCAGCCGTAGGCCGCCCACTCGTCAAGGAACGCCTCGTGGCCGCCCCGGCTATCCGTCGGCACTTCCGTGCAGAGGCAGAGGGTAGCGCCACCGCGAGCCACACGGCTCATTTCCCGCGGTGCCAGCGGCGCGTCGAGGCTCCAGACGCTCGCGAACGTGCCGTCCCGGAACGGCAACCGCTGCGTGGCGGCGACCACCGGGATGACCTGCTCCCCGTGGTCGAGCGTCCTTGCCGCTGCCACGAAGTCGTGGTTCACGTCGCTCGCGTAGGCCAGGACACCGGTCGCGGCGGCCGCCCGGGCGGCCGCACCGAGGAACGCCCCGCAGTCGAGCATTCGAGCGCCGCGGCGTATCCGCGCGTGGTCGAGCAGCCAGCGGGTCGCCTCGGCGCCACCGACATGGTTGTGTTCGCCCATGAGATCGACCCACCAGGACGGGTAGGCGTCAGCGATACGCTCGATCGCGGTCATTGAGGGGCGCATCGCGGGCTCACCGGGACAGTCGCTGGGCGCGGCATTCCCCGAATTCTACTGCCCAACGGCGCGGCGGCGGCCTTCGAGGTCCACACTCTCCATCGTGCAGCCAAACACCCGCCCGAAATGGAAGACGAAGGCATCGGCCGCCTGGCTGATCGAGACCGGCTCCTCCATCTCTCGGGCGAGGCTCGTCATCTCGATGTCCTTCATCCCACACGGATTGATCAGCCCGAAATGGCCGAGGTCCGGGTCAACGTTCAGGGCGATCCCGTGCATGGTCACCCAGCGCCGCACGTTCAGCCCCACAGAGGCGATCTTGCGGCCAGCCACCCACACACCCCTCGACCCGGCAGCACGCTCTCCCCGCAGGCCCCAATCGGCGAGCACGGCGATCACCGTCTCTTCGAGCCCGCTGAGGTAGTCGAGGACTTTGAGGTCCCACCCCTTCAGGTCGATGATCCCGTAGGCCACCAGTTGCCCGGGGCCGTGATAGGTAATGTCCCCGCCGCGCTCGGTCTGGACGACTTCGATCGCCCGCAGCGCCTCCACGTCGGCGTTTGGCTTCAGGTCGGGCACAGGGTGACTGCGGCCGAGGGTGAAGACGGGGTGGTGTTCGGTCAGAAGGAGCGTGTCCTCGCCCTTGCCCTCACGGCGCTGGAGCTGGATCCGCCGTTGGAGCTTATGGACCTGACCGTAGCCGGTCGTCCCGAGCTGGTAGACATGTGCGGTCCTGGTGTTATCGGTCATTGTCAGCGGTCTCCCTCAGCGGTTGCTGGCGCCGCGCCGGTGAAGCGATGCGCCGTCCCAGTCTAGTCGGCAAGGAGTGCATGCGGTGCCTCCATCAGGTCCCGGACATGGGCGAGCAACATCGCCGCCTGGGCGACCGTGATCTGCTCGGCGGAGTAGGCGAGGGTGAGCGTCAACACTGGCGTCGGCGTCCCACTCTCGGCGTCAAACACACTCCTCGTCGCCCCGATGGCGAGCGCGAACGGGTGGCCGCCGGGCAACGGTGGCGTGCCATCGTCGATGCCGAGCGGGCCGAAGGAGGTGACGGTGTATGCGCATTGGCCGGGTTCGCGGGTCGCCCGGCGCTCATCCAGCCGCTCTACCTGTGCCCGGAAGGGGCCACCCGAGGCGCCTTCCAGGACGACGATGGGTTCGCCATCGGGTTCCAGGAGGACCACGCCAACGTCATCTCCGAGGGCGCGGAGGGCCGGGCTCTCCATGGTGGCACGGGCCAACGCCCGCACAGCGATGTCGAGGTCGCCGGACGCAACGGTCGCCGGCTGCCACTCCCGCCGCAGCTGCACCTGCATCTTCCGCACCTCGGCCATCCGCGCCGTGACGCGGAGGACCATGGCGGCCGCCGCCATTGGCGCAGGTTCCGCAGGCCCGTACTGCTCCACGCGGTCGAAAGGAAACTGGAGGAGCGGCGCTGACTCCGGCTCGTCGGCCGGTTCAGCCGCGAACCCCGGTACAGGTTCCGCCGGATCCTTCACCGGCGCGTCGAACTCGTCCCAGTCGATCGCCGCGACGGTCTCGCCACCGCCCTCGCCCCAGCTCGCGCCGTCTGTTGCTTCATCGCCGGCCGCCGCCGGGAATGGCAGCGCATCGTCGTCGTCGTAACCGGGGAACGCCGGTGGCTCGGGGCTATCGGCGAATGTGTCCAGTTCCGCGATGACCGCCGGCGCGTCCGGCTCCGCAGTGAATGCCGGTGCGTGCCACTCCGCACGCGGGTCCGGCGCGTCCGGCTCCGAAGCCGGTTCAGGCTGCTCCCATTCCGCAGCCGGTTCCGGCTGCTCGAACGGTGCGGCGTCTGCTGGCTCGGCCGGCGGCTCGAGGCGAGTGCCGGCAACCGCGGGCAGGATGCGGCGCCGGTGCTGCCCCAGCGAAAAGCCCAGCGCGCCGACGACGCGCTCCTCGGTCTCGTCGTCTGTTTCGAGCGCGTAGCCAAAGACGTCTCGCTCGGGCTCGACTGGCTTCTGCCAGCCCGGGTCGAACTCCTGGTCACCGTCCACCGCGTCCCAGGCTGAGTTCGGGGGGGCCGGCTCGGTGTGTAATGTGCCGCGCCGCAGGCCGGGGAGCTGGTGCACCTCTTGCGCAGCCGGCTCGCCCGTCTTGGGCATGTCCGCGGGCGCCTCGAGAGGTGCGGCGGCCGCCAGGTACGCAGCCCCGCTGTCCCATTCCGCGTCCGTTGGCGCGTCCTCTGCCACCCCCTCCGGGAGGGCAATAAGCGCGACGACACTGCCCGGCTGGTGGGCGGTGCCCGCCTGCAGGCGATGCTCGAGGACACCGGCATACTCGGCTTCGATGTCGATCGCAACGAAGTCGCTCTCAAGCCGGTACAACGGTTCGCCCTGCTGTACCTCAGCTCCGTCGGGTGCGTACCACTCCGCGATGAGGCCATCACGCATACCGCTGCCCAGGACGGGCACGGTGATTTCGACCGCCATGACATTGCTCCCCTGCGGCCCCGCCGCGAACGTCCTACGAGGAGGATCGGCAACCAGTAGCGAGTTCCAAAGGGGCAGCTGGCCACCTGGCGCAAAAGGCGCAGCCGCCGACGCCGTGCCTACTCCACGATCGGCTTGAGGATGGAGGCGGCCGCTTCGCGGGCCTGGGCGGTCTTGCCGTGGGCCCAGAGGATGCGTTCGTAGTAGGCCATCACCCGCCGGGCAACGTTGTCCCAGCTGTACTCGGAGGCCTTGGCCGTCGCCCGTTCGCCGAGCGCCTTGCGGAGAGCCTCGTTGCGCAAGAGGCGGAGGATGACGTTGGCGATGTCCTCCTCGTCGCGGGGCCGGGCGAGGAGGCCGTCATGCTCGGGCGTGACGATGGCGGCGAAGGCCTCAATGTTGCTGGCGACGACGGGGAGGCGGGCCGCCATCGCTTCGGAGAGCACCAGGCCGAAGCTTTCGTTGCCGGTGTTCGGGCAACAGAACACGTGGGCGCTGGCGTGGTAGCGCGGCAACACCTGATAAGGCACGTTCTCCCGGAAGACGACATCGGGGAAGGCCTTCATGATGTTCTGGTACCGCCCGAAATCGCCGGCGCCAACAATGATCAGGCGGGTGTTCGGTTCCTGCTCACGGATCCGGAGGTAGGCACGCAGCAGGTAGGGAAGCCCTTTGCGGGGCTCCGGGCGGCCGACGAAGAGGATGTTCTTGCGGCCGTCCATGAACTCCGGAAGGGGCTCAGCAGGCCGGGCGAAATGCTGGTACTCGATGCCGTTCGGGATGATGTTGTAGTAGCCGTTGTAGAACCGGGCGATATGGTTCGCCGCTGAGGGCGAGACCGCGATCTTCCCGTCCAGCACCCGGAAGTTGCGTTTAGCGAGGAACTTCGTGACCGAGTAGAAGTGAAACGCGCTCTCACTGGCGGCGTGAAAGGTGCCGATCTTCACCGCCTTCGAATAGCGGAAGAGATGGTAGGGCACCATTGGCATGAGCGGTTCGTGGGCGTGCATCACGTCGAAGTCCTGGTCGGCGAGCAGGCGGCGCGCTTTCGGCGACATCCAGGAGAAGCTGACGCGGACCTTCGACCCGCCTACCGGGACGGTCATCGGCTTGCCGAAGACGTAGCACTCGCCAGCCACCGCATCGGGCCAGGAGGCCGGGGCGAAGATGGTGACGTCGTGACCCCAACCACGGAAATAGCGAGCGAGCTGCTCGACGTGGTTGTTGACGCCGCCCTTGACGCACCAGTCGTACGGCGAAACCAGCGCGATCCGCATCAGCTCGCCTTCCCTGGGCCGCGCGTGAGCCGCAGCATCTTCCTTGGAGTTGCAGCATACCCCCAGGCAAGCCCGAGCGCAGTGCGGCCGAGGCCGATCTCCCGCAAGGGTGGGTACTGCGACCGCTCTGCGCCCGTCCGGCCCGCGAGCAGGCCGGCGCGAAGGTCGTCCGCCGTCCTCCCGTCGAAGGTGGTCCAGCCAGTACCCGTGTGCTTGAGGTGGTGGGCGTCGCTCCCGCCCGTGACCGGCAGGCCCCAGCGCCCGTTCAACTCAGCCGCCCGGGCGGCCGTCTGCCTGCCCGCGGGGCTGGGATTGGCCAGTTCGATGGCGTCGAAGGTAACGCCGGCCTCGCCTCGCGCGTGGAGCCGCTCGAGCGTCCGCCGGCTCACCGAGCGGGTCAGCCAGCTCATCGGGTGAGGGGCGACGGCCAGCCCCCCCTGGGCGTGGATCGCCTCGAGCGTCCGCTCGATGGAGCGGAAGCTCTTCGGCGCTGATTCGATGAAGAGCGCCAGGACATGGCCCTGGAGCGTCGTTATCTCGGCCCCGACGACAACGTCGAGGCGTGCACCGCGGCGGTGGGCGGCCTCACGGGCACGGTGACCACCGCTCGCGTCTTCGTGGTCGGTGACGGCGATGAGGTCGAGGTCCGTGGCGTGGTCGGCGTACTCCACGAGCTGCTCGACGGTCGCGAAGCCGTCCGAGACCCGGGTGTGGATATGGAGGTCGGCCTTAGCCACAGCGGTGGACCCGCCAGAAGTCCTCGAGCACGATCCACTGGCCCGGGTGGCGGCGGAGCTGGGCTTCGAGGACGAGCGCCCAGCGGTCGATGGCGGCCCGCACATCGCTCTCGGCGTCGGCGCCCTCGCAACCCACGCTGAACGGCTCCTCGACCTCCAGGATGAAGTGGTCCTGGTGGAGGCGCGTCGCGAAGACGGGGAGCACGGTCGCACCGGTCCTCCGGGCCAGCTCCCAGGGGCCACGAGGAAGCTTCACACTGCGGCCGCCAAGCGAGGCGCACATCCCGTTCCCCTGGATATCGCGGTCCGCCATGATGGCCACCGTGCCCCCAGAGCGGAGCGATTCGAGGCAGGCGCGGACGCCCTTGAACCCGGCCGGTTCGAACTGGCCGCCACCGGTCTGGCGCAGACGCAAAAGGTAGTCGCCGAGCTTCTCGGGCCGCACCTTCTCGACCAGCGCGACGAAGGGGCGGCCGCGGAAAGTCAGCGCCTGGAGGGCGAGCTCCGCATTCCCCATGTGCGCGCTGACGACGATGACCGGGCCGGGCCTGTCAATGACGGCCAGCCGCTCCCCATTGACGATCGTGAGATTCCCGGCCGTGAAGTTCGCCATGTCGCGGTGGGGCAGGGTGGCGACATCGACCCAGTAGCGCGCGATGTTGCGGTAGGCGCGCCGCGATGAGGCCACGGTCCGCTCGTGGTCGCCGTCGCAGAAGGGCACGACGTTGCGTAAGAGGCGGCGGCGGTTCGCCGGGCTCACGTACCAGGCAAGCGTCCCGAGGACCGTGGCCACCGGGTAGAAGAGCCAGGGCACCCGGCCCATGACCGGCGCCAGCACACGCATCGCGTGGTACCTGTTTATCATCGGTCACTCGCCCACATATCACCGAACTTATACCACTGCTCCGGATAGCGCCTGATGAATGCTTCGTGGGCGCCCATCACCGCCTGCGTGAGGCGCTGGACATCGGCGGCGGGGTCGCCGGTGGGCGCAGCATCGATCGAGAAGTCGGCGATCAACCGCACATGGGCCGCCTGGCGCCGGGTACGGGCGGCGGCGATGGGGACGAGCGCCGCCCCCGTCCGGAGGGCGAGCTGGGCGGGCCCGGCCGGGACCTCGACCTCCTCGCCGAAAAAGCGCACCGTCACACCCTTCCCGGGCACGGAGCGGTCGATCAACAGGGCCAGCAGCCCATTCTGCTTCAGGGTGCGCAGAAGCGAGGGTCCGGGGCGGTCCAGGGGGAGGATGCGGATACCCAGCCGTTCCCTCGCCCCGAACACCTCGGCCGTCACCCGTCCGTCGCTGAAGCGCTCGCCGACGGCGGCCATCCGGTAGCCGTGGGCCGCGCCCGCCGCCGCGCCCAGGTCCCAATTGCCGAAGTGCATGCAGACGAGGACGGCCCCCCGGCCGCGCGCGAGCACGGCGTCGAGCTGCGAGAAAACCTCGTCGCCGTCGCAGAGGGCCGTGATCTCCCCGGCTGGCTGCGAGCCGAGGCGTGCGAAGTCCACGAGGTAGCGGCAGTAGTTCTGGAGTGATCGCCGGGCGGTGGGCCCCACCTGTCCTGGGTCCTGGAGCACGCGCGCGAAGTTCCGCCGAATCCGGCGGCGCCCCCCGGGCCAGCAGGAGTAGGCGGCCGATCCGGCCAGGCCCGCGACCCGGTAGAGCGCCCCCAACGGTAGCCGGGTAGCGGCCAGGGTAAGCGCCCGCCAGGCCCAGTACTCCATCGACGGCCGCCCCCGATCCGCTATGCGGCGAGTGTATCCGAAGGCGGCCGCCGTGCCGGGCCTATCCCTGGGTGATGAACGCTTCCACGGCATCCCGGGCCTGGTCGTCGTGGTACTGGGTGGGCGGCGACTTCATGAAGTAGGAGCTGGGCGCAAGGAGCGGGCCCTTCAGCCCGCGGTCGAGGCCAAGCTTGGCGCAGCGGATGGCGTCGATAACCACGCCGGCACTGTTCGGGCTGTCCCAGACCTCCAGCTTGAGCTCCAGGTTCAGGGGGACGTTGCCGAAGGTCGTGCCCTCCATGCGGATGTGGCACCACTTGCGGTCGAGGAGCCACGGCACATGGTCACTGGGGCCGACGTGGACGTTGTCCGGCTCCATCTCGAAGTCGAGCTGGCTGGTGACGGCGTTGGTCTTCGAAATCTTCTTTGATTCGAGGCGCTCGCGTTCGAGCATGTTGAGGAAGTCGGTGTTGCCGCCGAAGTTGAGCTGGTAGGTACGGTCGAGCCGCACCCCGCGGTCGGCGAACAGGCGTGTCAGCGTGCGGTGGACGATTGTGGCGCCCACCTGGCTCTTAATGTCGTCGCCGATGATCGGGACGCCGGCCTCTTCGAAGCGCCGCGGCCAGTAGCCGTTGCGGTCGCGGGCGATGAAGACGGGGATGCAGTTGATGAAGGCACACTTCGCCGCCAGGGCCTGCTCGACATACCACTTCGTGGCCTCTTCCGAGCCCACGGGCAGGTAGTTGATCACGACGTCAACTTCGTTGTCGCGGAGGAGGCCGACGATGTCGTCGGTACCGCCGGGGGCCTTTTTGATCACGGTGCTCAGGTACTTGCCGAGCCCGTCGTGCGTCATGCCCCGGGCCACGGTCACGCCCGTCTTGGGGACGTCGCTGAACTTCACGGTATTGTTCGGTCCCGAGAAGATCGCCTCGCTCAGGTCCTTGCCGACCTTCTCGGCGTCGATATCGATGGCCACTTTGAATTCGATATCGTTGATGTGGTACCCGCCAAGGACGGGGTGCATGAGGCCGGGGATGACGTCCCCCGCCTCGGCGTTCTTGTAGAATTCGACGCCCTGGACCAGCGATGATGCGCAGTTCCCGACGCCAACAATGGCAACCCTAATCTTGCCCAAACAAGGCCTCCTGTAGCCAGAAATGTGATTGGGCAGTCGTCATCCGGCAAAAAGGGGGCGCAGCCGGGCCGTAACTCCCGCACGGCGTCTCGCCGTGCTCCGCGAGCGATCTTACCAACGCGCCAGCGCCCAAGGAAGCGGGCGTGGCGGAGCCGGCCGGGGGCGTAGCGTAGCGGCGGCGCATGACACCGAGCACGGCCGGAAGGCCGCTCAAATCCGCGCGAGACGGCGCGCGCAGCCGGACGAAGGGGGTGTAGCGGCGTATCACGCCGAGCGCGGCCGGAAGGCCGCTCAAATCGGCGCCAGACGGCGCGCGCAGCCGGACGAAGGGGGTGTAGCGGCGAATCACGCCGAGCGCGGCCGGGAGGCCGCTCAAGCCCGCGCACGACCCCGCGCAACCCGCGAGAGGGTAGTGAGATAGCGGCGGCCTATCACGCCGGGCGCGGCCCGAGGCCGCTCAAATCCGCGCACGACCCCGCCCGCAACCCGGGGGGAGGAGTGGGGGAGCGGCCGTGTACAACGCCGAGCGGCCCAAGGCCGCTCGAACCCGCCCCAATCCCCTGGCATCCGCGAACTCTTCGTGGGCGGCCTTCCGGCCGCGCTCGGAGCCCGGGGACGGGGAGTGCCGGCTCCGCAGACACGCCGAATCGGGGACGGCCGGGGCGCCGTCTCAGGTCAGCTGTGAGTCATCCGGAGCTGTGCCCGGGCCTTGCGGAGGGCGCTTTCCATGCGGTCGATGCGGCTCAATGTCGCCCATTCTTCGCGCTGTAGGTTGGTCTTCATGTTGAGTTCTGCCTCGGCCAGTCTCGCTGATGCGATCATTCCGTCCATTGCGTTAGTTCCTCTCGTATTTCCTCAGATTGGTGTAATTAGATCGTCGTTCACCAGGTGAGAATTAGCAATGTGTAATCGAATGCTATCGCCGCTAACGATATCGTTCTGCTCTATGGAAAGGTGGCGTCAGGGTATACCCGCGGTAAACCGAGGGTGAGCGCGTATTCCCATCGGCGGCGCGGCACCTGCCAAAGAGGCCAGCGGGGACCGGGCGTCTACTCCGCGCGCTCCAGCTCGAAGGCGTCATGCAGGGCGCGCACAGCTTGCGGCACCTGGTCAGCGGCGATAATGCAGGTCAGCCGGATCTCGCTCGTGGAGATCAGTTCGATGTTGATGCCCGCGTCGAACAGCGCCCGAAACATTCGCGCCGCATAACCGTGGGCGGTCTGGATGCCGACCCCAACGATGCTGACCTTCCCGAGGTTCGCGTCGCTCACGTAGCCGCTCGCGCCAACGGTGCTGCAGATCGCGGGCATGACCTGCTCGGCCCGCTTGAGGTCGCCCTGCTTGAGGGTGAAGGTCAGATCGGTAAGGTTCCGCTCGCTCGCGTTCTGGACGATGGTATCGACGCTGATGCCGGCCTCGGCCAACGGCTCGAAAATGTTCGCCGCTATCCCCGGTTTGTCAGGGACGTGCCGGACGGTGATCTTCGCCACATCCATGTCATGGGCGATGCCGCGGACGCGATTTCGCTCTTCCAATGCCGATTCTCCGCGAATAAGGGTGCCGGGTGCGTCGATGAAGCTCGACGTAACGAGGATGGGAAGATTGTAGACCGACGCCAGCTCTACGGCGCGGTTGTGGATGACCTGGGAACCCTGGCTGGCCAGTTCGAGCATCTCCTCGAAGGAGAGGTCTTTCAGCTGGCGGGCCCGCGGACAGATGCGGGGGTCCGCCGTGTAGACGCCGGTGACGTCTTTGCAGTTCTCGTAGCGGTCCGCGGCCAGCGCGACGGCCATCGCCACCGCCGTCGTGTCGCTCGCGCCGCGGCCGAGGGTCATGATCTCGAGCTCGTCCGTGACGCCCCAGTAGCCGGCAACGACCGGTACGCGGCCGGCATCGAGTTCCGCCCGCACGCGTTCGGGGTCCACCCGGATGATCCGCCCGGCCGAATGGCGGCCGCGGGCGATGATCCCGGCCTGCTGGCCCGTGAGGCCCACCGCTTCCTGGCCCTTCGCCCGCAACGCCATCGCGAGGAGGGCGACACTCACCTGCTCGCCCGTGGAGAGGAGCATGTCGAGTTCGCGGGGGTCGGGGTCGGCCGAGACCAGGCCGGCCATCGTCAGGAGGTCGTCCGTCGTGTCGCCCATGGCCGAGACGACGGCCACGACGCGGTCGCCCCCTTCGAGGCGGCGGATGATGCGGTCGGCGACGTTCTTGATCAGCTCCGCCGTCGCGACCGAGCTGCCGCCGTACTTCTGGACGATGAGCACGTCAGCAGGATGCGATACGGCGGCGAAAGGGGCTAATGCGCCGGCTGGACGAGGCGTACCCGTGCACGCAGTCCGGCCGGCAGCGCCGCCACGAAGCGTCCATCGCAGGTCACGAATTCGGCGTCGAGCGCTTCGGCGCAGGCGAGGTAGGTCGCGTCGTACACCTTCGAGAGGCCAGCGATGACGGCGATCTCGCGCGCCCGCTCGACCCAGGCGATGTCGAAACTGAACCGGATGGGCACGTCGCGGAAGGCCGCCCAGATGACGGCGGAGGTCGCCGGCGCCAGGAGACCTCGTGTCTCCAGCCGGCGTAGGGCGGAGGCGAACTCGATCGGCAATGGTGAGGGCGCGACGACCTCCGTAGTACCGGCGACAAGGCCATCCACTACAAGAGCCGCCTCCGGGAGGAACTGCGACGGCACGAGCGCCCGCCCCAAAAGCGACCCGTCTGGCACGCTAATCAATCGTCTTCGGATTCGTCCAGTGCTTCGTGGAGCCACTCGCCGGGGATGCCTCTCCCGCCGGTTTCGGCGACGATCAGGGCGCGTGCCGCTGCCATGCTTTTGAGTGCATTCTCGGCCTGAAGCCTGCCTGCCGGCGATTCACGTTCGCGTCGCAACGCCGCCATGTCGGCGGCCACCTGCTCCGTGGTCCAGCCACTGTAATCGCGGTAGACCGTCTCCGGTCGATCGTAGCATGGCCCTTCGTCCGGTACTGTCTCGAGAAGCTCAATCCGGTTGCCGAACGGGTCAGCGCAGTAGAACCGCCGGAAGCCGGGGAGGGGTGCATCCTCGTAGGTCTCGAGGCCGGCCGCGTTCAGCCGGGCCCGCAGGCCGTCCAGGTCATCGCTGCGGAAGGCCGGGTGCCGCCGCGTCGGTGCGATGTCCTCTTCGACGCCGCAGTGGACCTGCTGGGCGCCACACTGGAACCAGCAGCCGCCCCGGCCAACCAGGGACTCGGGCTTCGCCACCTCGGCCAGACCGAGCAGCCCACCATAGAACCAGCGTGCCCGCTCTTCGCCGCCCGGCAGGATCGCGACCTGGACGTGTTCGATGCCGAGGATGGCCACAAGACCAGTATATCCCACCGTGCCGGCCAATCCCGGCGCGAATGGGTAGGGTCACTACTTGTGTGGCCCTCCCGGAACCTTGGTACGCTGTGTCCATGGCCATCCGAGAGCCCAAGCCACCGTGGCTGAAGGTCCGATTCCCCGCCGGTGAGAACTTCCAGCGTCTGCAGGAGCTGATGCGCGGCCAGGAGCTGCACACGGTCTGCGAAGAGGCGCGCTGTCCGAACATCGGCGAGTGCTGGGGCCGGGGCACGGCCACCTTCATGATCCTGGGCGATACCTGCACGCGCTCGTGCGGGTTCTGTGCGGTGAAGACGGGCCGCCCGGGCGCGGTGGACCGGGGCGAGCCAGCCCGGGTCGCCCTCGCCATCCAGCGCATGGGGCTTGGGCATGCGGTGATCACCAGCGTGAACCGGGACGAGCTCCCGGACGGTGGCGCCAGCATCTTCGCCGAGACGATCGCCTGGACGCGCAAACTCTGCCCGGAAACGACTGTCGAGGTGCTCATCCCCGACTTCAAGGGCAACTGGGACGCCCTTGCCACGGTCTGCGGGGCGGGGCCCGAGATCCTCAACCACAACACAGAGACGGTGCCGCGTCTCTATCAGACCGTCCGCCCCCAGGGCGAGTATGTCCGCACGCTGGAGCTCTTGCGGCGGGCGAAGGAGCTTGACCCTGAGAGCCGGACAAAGAGCGGCCTGATGGTCGGCCTCGGTGAAACCCGTGACGAACTCCTCGCCGTCTTTGCCGACCTCGCCCGCCAGGGGGTGGACATCCTGACCGTGGGCCAGTACCTGCGGCCTACAGCGGCCCACCTGCCGATGGTGCGGTACTGGCACCCCGACGAGTTCACGGAGCTCCGCGAGCGCGCCCTGGCGCTCGGCTTCCAACACGTCGAGGCGGGGCCGCTCGTGCGCAGTTCGTACCATGCGGAGGCCCAGGCCAGCGGCCTGCGCCGGCCTGTCTCGCCCGGCTCCCCGTCCAGCGATGGACAGCTGATGGTGCCGCTGACCATCGTCGAGTCGCGTGCGGGCAGTCACCGATAGACACCCGGCGCCGCATCGGGAACGATGCCTTCACGGTGAAACTCAGTTGACTGGCATCGCTGGATCGGACGACGACGAGGAACGCTACCGGCGCGAGGCGCTCGGGGCGTTCGCACACGACCTCCGCTCGCCGCTCACCTCGATCGGCATGGTCTTCGAACTCGGCGACCGTGCGGCTGGTGATGGTGCGATCACCTTCGACGCGGAGCTGTTCCGGATGTTGAAAACATCGATCGACACCATCGAGTCGCTGGCCGACGGCATCCAGGAGGTAACGCGGCTCGAACGGGGCCGCGTCGCCCTTTCTCGTGGCCCTGCCGAACTCGGGGCGGCCATCCGGGCGGCCGCCGAACTGCTCGCCCCGGCGGTAACGGTCAGCGGCGATGCGGGGGCCACTCCCCTGGCCGGCCCCTGGGATGCGGCACGCCTCGCCCAGGCCATTGCCGAGATGGCCACCGCCGTGAACCGGTCGGGCGCGGGTACCGGCCAGGTCACGCTTCAGGTGGCGCCAGGGGCCGGGACGGTTTCCGTCACGATCGAGAGTGGCACACCGGGCGGCCGCCCCCGCGAAGTGGCCAGCGACCTTGGCTTCGGCTTCTTCCGGGCAAGGGCGCTGATGCTCGCGATGGGGGCGGCCGTCGGATGTGCCCGCAGCCAGGGGTACTTTCGGGTCACGCTTCGTCTGCCGCTGGACTGAGCAGCGTCGTCGAGGTTCAGCACTGGACGCCGCTCACGTAGACTGCGCCACATGGACGATCAATTCTCACTCGACGGCCGGACCGCCATCGTTACGGGCGGATCACGGGGTATCGGCCAGGCCATCGCCCGCGAGTTCATCCGGCGGGGCGCCCGCGTCATCATCACCGCCCGGGGCGAGCCCGCATTGCGCGAGGCGGCGGTGCAGCTCGGCCCCCAGGCCATCGCCAGCCGCTGTGACAACGCCGACCCGGCGGACATCGCCCGCATGGTGGAAGAGGCCTGGCGCCTGGGACCGATTGACATCCTCGTCAACAACGCCGGGATCAGCCCCTACTTCAAGCGCGTCGAACATGTGACCGTTGACGAGTGGGACCAGGTGGTGGACGTGAACCTCCGGGGGACCTACTTCTGCGCCGTCGAAGTGGCGAAGCGGATGT
Organism: Dehalococcoidia bacterium; assembly: GCA_046154545.1. Taxonomy (GTDB): domain Bacteria; phylum Chloroflexota; class Dehalococcoidia; order Tepidiformales; family Tepidiformaceae; genus JBJXGC01. The sequence goes on from JBJXGC010000050.1 coordinate 42,744, forward strand.
TCGAAAGCGGCCGCCCGGGCTCGATCGTCAACATCAGTTCGGCCGGCGGGCTCGTGCCGCTCGAACGCCTCGGCGTCTATGGCGCGACCAAGGCCGGCATCCACATGATGACCAAGAACATGGCCCTCGAGTGGGCTGGCCGCAACGTCCGGGTGAACTGCATCGCTCCCGGCTGGACGGAGACGGAGTTCACCGACGACCTCTTCCGCAGCCGCTGGGGCGAGAAGTTGAAGGCCGACGTGCCCATGGCCCGCTTCGCCGCCGCTGAGGACATCAGCGGCGCCGCCGTCTTCCTCGCCAGCGATGCGAGCCGCTACGTCACGGGCGCGGTCATCCCGGTCGATGGTGGCCGGGCTGTCCGGTAGGCGGCCACTATGCCCACAACAACGACACCCGATGTAGACATCGAGGCGATCAAACGGCTCCTGCCGCCCTGGGCGGTCATCCTTCACAACGACGAACACAACTCGATGGATCACGTCGTCCTCTCGCTCCTCCGCTGCGTGCCGCCCCTCTCCCCGGATGAGGCGGTGGAGATCATGTTCATGGCGCACGAACACGGCCAGGCCGTCGTCACCGCCTGCCCGAAAGAGACCGCTGAGCACTATCGCAACCGCCTCGAGAGTTGCGGCCTGACGGCGACGATCGAAGAGGCCTGACTCCTCAGCGGACCCCGCGGTCAGAGCATGCGCTGCATGCGCACCAGGTCCAGCCACCGTCCGAACTTGAACCCGATCTCCCGCTCACGGCTCACGGCGACGAAGCCCAGCGACTGGTGCAGGGCGATGCTAGCCGCGTTCTCCGACTCTATCCCGGCCATAAGTGCGTGGAGGCCGAGTTGCCGCGCCCGCTCGATCAATGGGACCATGAGCGCACGGCCAATCCCACGCCGGTGGTGCGCCGGATCGACGTAGACCGTGTCCTCCCGCGTGAACCGGTAGCCCGACTTCGTCGAGTACCGCGAGAGGTAGGCGAAGCCGGCGACCTCCCCCGCCGCCTCGGCCGAGAGCACTGGAATCGACGGATCTGCCGCGTGTTCCTGCCACCATTCCTCGCGGCGCTCAAACGGCCACGGCACCTCGTCCCAGGTCGCGGTCGTGGTCAGGATCGCGTCGTTGTAGATCGCGTGGATGCGTGGGAGGTCGGCCTCCGTCGCGTCCCGGATCAAGACATCACTCATCGCCGCGTCATCCTACGGCCGGCGCGTTACGTCGATGTTTCGCCGATCAGGCCGGGTTCGGCGCGGGCCTGTTCTTCAGCATCTGGGCCACGATCGGGCTCGCCTGGGGCGGATGCCAGGACTTGTAGGCGACCTCCATCGGCACCGGCCAGGGGTGTTCCTCGGGCTCGAAATCGAGGCGATAACCCGGGCCGTCCGCCTCCGTGAGCGCCCGCATCGCTGTGCGGGCGACCGCCAGCATCATGGCGTCGTCGTGGGGCATGCCGAAGCTATGGCCGTACGGGAACTCGACGCCGACGATACGGGAGAGCTTCGACTTCGCCGCCAGGTCCGGGTTCATCGTCAGGGTGACTGTCGGGATGCCGCGGACTTCGATCACACGCGCCAGCACGGGCACGTTCCGGCAGCAATCCGGTCATGAAGGGGCGAGGAGCAGGACATCGACGCCGTGCTCCTTGAGCCGCTCCGCCAGCTCCGGGCCCTGGGTCGTGCGCCAGTCGTGCAGGCCCCGCTGCTGGTAGCCCATGAAGGAGTAGTGCTCATCCGCGAGCTTCCCGATCGTGCCCTCGCGTTCGAGCTCGGAGAAGGCGCGGAGGGGGAGAACGACGTTGACGTCCTCGAGAAGGTCCGTCCGGTTGATATGGAGGTGCGAGCAGCCAATCTGCTCCTGGCGCACGGCCCGGGGGATGACCCGGAAGGTGGGGTCGCCCCAGGTCGGTTCGCGCCACTCCCGATCCTCGTCAAACGGCTCCTGGGAGTCCTTCAGGTAGATCCCTGCCGAGGTCATCAGGGCGACGGTGCATTCGGCCAGCGGTTTCGGCATCGGCGCGAAGACGAAGGGCCCGTCGATCCCGGGCGTCGCCTCGTACATCGTCTTCATGGAGCGGGG
>JBJXGC010000051.1:0-4564 GCA_046154545.1 Dehalococcoidia bacterium
CATGTGCTACCGCATCGATGCCCAACCCCCCCACCCGCCTATCGCCGGCGGCGCCGCCGATAGCGAGGACCTCGTCCTCACCGCCGCCGACGGCACGAAGTTCGCCGCCTTCGCCGCCCGCAGCGCCAACGCCAGCGGCGCCGGCATGGTCGTCCTCCCCGACGTCCGCGGCCTCTTCCGCTTCTACGAAGAGCTCGCCCTCCGCTTCGCCGAGCAGGGCATCAACAGCGTCGCCATCGACTACTTCGGCCGCACGGCCGGCGTCGCCAAGCGCGATGCCGAGTTCAACTTCATGCCCGAAGTGATGAAGACGAAGCAAGAGACGGTCGCCCAGGACGTGCGCGCGGGCGTCGAGTACCTGACGTCCGCCGCCGGTGGCTCGTGCACGAGCATCTTCACGGTCGGGTTCTGCTTCGGCGGCTCGAACTCCTGGAACCAGGCTGCCCAGGGCCACGGCCTCAAGGGCGCCATCGGCTTCTATGGCCGCCCCGGGGCCGGTTTCGCCGACCAGCAGCCCGGCCCGGCCGACCGCGCGAAAGACATGAAATGCCCGATCCTCGGCCTCATGGGCGGCGCCGACCCGATGATCACGGCCGACGACATCAAGACCTTCGACACGGCCCTCACCGCCGCGAACGTCAAGCACGAACTCATCACCTATGACGGCGCGCCCCACAGCTTCTTCGACCGAACCTACGACGAGCACAAGGCCGCCTGCGACGACGCCTGGACGCGCATCCTCGCCTTCATCGCCGCAAACAAGTAAGGGGGACGAGGGGACGGGTTTAAACGCCAAGGACGCCAAGGACGCCAAGATTGGGATCAGTCCTTGCGACGCTTCGATCCTCGTAACTTGGCGGGGCTTGGCCTCCTTGGCGTCTTGGCGTCTTAACCTACCTCCGGCACCGTTGCGCGGCGTGCCACGCTTGGGGCTCGCACCCGCCCCGGCGTAAGCTCAACCACATGGCCGATCCGCTCTACACCATCACCCACAGCCGCGTGCAGGCCTTCTTCCAGTGCCGCAAGAAGTACTGGTTCGAATACCTGAGCGACCTGCCCAAGCCGGAAGACCCGATGAACGCGCCCGGCATCATCGGTAAGGGCGTCCACCACGCCATGAAGGTGCTCTGCGACACTGGCGAGCAGGCCGATGCCGCCCACGAACTCGACGTCTACCTCCGCATGCCCGACCACGAACAGGTCGGCCCCGGCACGCCCGGCCACGGCCTCGCTTTCAGCATCCTCGCCCGCGGCTTCGAAGCGCATGACGCGATCGACAGCGAAGACCGCTGGGCCGAACTCGACACCTGGGTCGCCTGGCCCGCCCGCGGCATCAGCGTCCGTGCCCTCATCGACCGGGTTGATCGCATGGACGCCCTCCACTGGCAGGTCATCGATTGGAAGACCGGCCTCAGCGGCCGCGACGACGTGACCGACGCCCAGCTCGACCTCGGCCACCTCGCTGCCCGGGTCTGCAAGAAGCTCCCCCGCGAGGCAACGGTCACCGCCATCGCCTGGAACCTCCGCAGCGACACCCGGCGCGTGCGCAAGCTCACCCGCGAAGACGGCCGCGCCACCATGCGCAAATACGCAAGCCTCGCCCGCCGCATCCAGGAGACGGCCGACTTCAGCGCCTCTCCCGGCCCCCACTGCGCCTACTGCAGGTGGCGCCCCCAGTGCCCCGACGCGGAGCAGTCGGAAGGCGCGGACTGGGACGAAGAGCTGGATGAAGAGGAAGTGTGAAGACACCCTGGAGGCGATCCCACGTGGCGGACGCAGCAGCCAGCACAACTCATTGCCACGCCCGTCTCCCAAACATCGCCCACGAAGCTCCTGGTTCGCCACGCCAGCGGCGGTGCCATAATGTCAGCATGGACGCCGTCCGCGATCTGCCCATAGCCTGGCCCGAGGAAGCGGTCGCGGAGTTCTGCCGCCGCAACCACATCCGCAAGCTCTCGCTCTTCGGCTCCGTCCTCCGCGACGACTTCACGCCGGAAAGTGATATCGACGTCCTGGTCGAGTTCGAAGAGGGGTACCGGGCGGGGCTCGCATTCTTCGGGATGGGGGCCGAACTCCAGGAGATCCTCGGCCGCGAGGTTGACCTCGGGACCCCAGCCATGCTTCATCCTGGCTGGGCGCGCGAGGTCCTGGACGAAGCCCGAGTCGTCTATGTCGCGGCATGACCCGCTGTGGTACCTCCGGGACATGATCGCCTACGGCCACGAAGCGATGGAGCTGGCCGCGGGCCGAAGCGACCCACAGGCCGATAGTCGCGTGCTGTTCCTGGCCGCTGAACGGCTCCTGGAGATCATGGGCGAGGCCGCGCGCGCCATCCCGGCGGATCTCCGCGATCGCCACGCAGACGTACCCTGGGCCAAGTTCACCGGCATGCGGAATGTACTCATCCATGCATACCACCGTGTCGACCCAGATGAAGTCTGGCGGACCGTCACGGACGACCTCCCAAAGCTCGTTCCGTTGATCGAACGGGCGCTTCTCACCGAAGAAGAGCGTGGTCGAACGGGGCCTGCCCCCGATCCCGGCCCGCCGTCCGGGTAGCCGCGCGTCGCGTATACTCCCGGCCACCACATCCCGGGAGCTTCACCATGGAATTCCGCAATCTCGGCCGCTCCGGCCTTCAGGTCTCGGTCGTTGGGCTCGGCTGCAACAACTTCGGCATGCGCATCGACATGGACCGCACCCAGGCAGTCGTCGATAAGGCGATCGACCTCGGCGTCAACCTGTTCGACACAGCCGACGTCTACGGCGGCGCCGGCAAGTCCGAGGAGTTCCTCGGCAAGGCCCTCGGCAGCCGCCGCAACGACATCGTCCTCGCCACCAAGTTCGGCATGAAGATGGGCGAAGGCCCCTACGGCGGCGGCGCCAGCCGCAAGTACATCGTCGCCGAATGCGAAGCCAGCCTCCGCCGCCTCGGCACCGACTACATCGACCTCTATCAGATCCACGCGCCCGACGCGAAGACGCCGATCGACGAGACGATGCGTGCCCTCGACGACCTCGTGCGGGCCGGCAAGGTGCGCTACATCGGCCACTCGAACTTCAGTGGCTGGCAGACGGTGGAGGCCCATTTCCTCGCCGAGAAGCACGGCCTCACCCCGTTCATCTCCGCCCAGAACGAGTACAGCCTGGTCGCGCGCGACATCGAAAAGGAGCTCGGCCCGGCCTGTCTCAAGTACGGCGTCGGCATGTTGCCCTACTTCCCCCTCGCCAGCGGCCTGCTCACGGGCAAGTACAAAGCGGGCGAAGAGCCGGCCGAGGGCACGCGCATGGCGGCCTGGAAGGGCCCCATGAGCGCCCGCACTCTGAGCGAGCGCAACTTCGGCATCCTGGCGAAGCTGGAAGCGTTCGTGGGCCCGCGTGGGTACACGGTACTCGACGCGGCCATGAGCTGGCTGGCCTGCAAGCCGTTCGTCGGCAGCGTCATCGCTGGCGCCACCTCACCCGATCAGGTGGCCCAGAACGTCGCCGCCGGCGAATGGAAGCTCACCGCCGAAGAGATGGCCGAAGTGGACGCGCTCGCCAGGTAAGCGGCACGGAAAACGCTAGCCCTCCCAGGACGCCAGGAGCTGCTCGAATTGCCCTCGCACGGTTATGGCAACGTGGCGTTCAACGAGTTCCCCGAACTCCGCCAGCCGCGACTCCAGGTAGTCCAGGGCGGTCTCCGTGCTCGTCACGTCATCGCTCGCGGCCGCCTCTTCGAGAAACGCCCGCGCGAAGTCGCCCGGGCGCGATGCTATCTCCGCCCGCGCCCGTTCGGCCGTGACCGTGTGTGAACCGAGGCTGAGCATCCGCGCGACCTGGACGAGGCGGATGTCGCTGTCGGGGATGCCGCCCACCGCTATTGGGCCGGGGCCTCACGGGGGAGCGGCGGTTTCACCTTGCTGTAGCAGCTGCTGCAGTAGACGGGCCGCTCGCCGCGGGGCACGAACGGCACCTCGGTCATCTGGCCACAGTCGGCACAGGCAGCGGGGTGCATCTGCCGGGGCGTCTTCCCGCCGAAACTCGCGAAGTTGCCGTAGCGGACGTAGCCGTCGTTCTCCTGGAGCGTGCTCTGCGTCGCCCGGCGGGCGGTGCGGCAGGATGTGCAGCGCGTGGGTTCGTTCATCAACCCTTTGTTGGCGTAGAACTCCTGCTCGCCAGCCGTGAAGGTGAATTTGTTGCTGCAGTCGCGGCAGGTGATTTGCTTATCAGCGAAGGCCAAGGGACAGGGACTCCATTTTGGGCGCGCGATGGCGCGGTGATGCATCCACTGTACCACACGCGAAAAGCCTCGCGGCGCCCGATGGCCGCAGCGGCCCCAGCGGAGCCCACCTCCGGGTCTGTGTGGCCGCCGGCCGCCGTCAGGCCGCGGAACGCGTTCGGGATGCGCAGAGGTCGAGCAGGCGGACCCGGATGCGCAGGAGGATTGGTGCGCTCAGGTTGCTCTGGGTGGGCCCCCGCATCGCATCGACGATGGCGATCACGTCGGCGAGCGCCGTATCGTACCCGGCCTGCCAGTCGGCCGTTTGTTGGACGTCACGTTCCGGACTCGAGTTCATACCAC
>JBJXGC010000055.1:0-12143 GCA_046154545.1 Dehalococcoidia bacterium
ACCGGGTCGAGGAGGTCCCGGAAGGCTGGCATCATCCGTTCGCGGCGGTCGCCCAGGCCGATCACCTCGAGCCGGTGCATGTACTCGTTGACCTGGCGCTTGCGCATGATCATGAGCTTGCCGTAGCCCTCGTCGATCTTGTCGATGCCGCCGCCGGCGAGGATGGCGAGCGCCTCGCCCGTCATCGGGTTGGTCGTCAGGCCGGCCTGCTGGCTCTGGCCGAGGGCGCCTTCCTGGATGTCGAGGTAGTGGTGCAGCTCTTCCTTGCGCCAGGGCTGGACATCCATGACGTACTTCAGGTGGGTGACGCCGAAGGCGAGGTGGCGGCTCTCGTCCTGAGCGGCGAGGCGGAAGATCTTCTTCTCCGCTTCGTTCTGGGAGATGAGTTCGCCCATCCGAAAGAGGGTCTGGACGAAGCCTTCGCCGAAGAGGTGCAAGAGCGCGGTCATCTCGGTGAAGTCATCGACGCTGAGGAGGTTGATGGCGCCGAAACCGGCGTCCACCATGCCGCCGCCGTTGACGAGGCAACGCTTGCGGAAGACATCGAGGTGGCGGCCTTCGTCCATGATCTGCGTGCCGAGGAAGAGCTGGGCCTCGAAGTGGTCGGGATGGACCTGCTCCATGAAGCGGCCGGGAAGGTCGCCCGCGATGAACTCGACCTGCGTGAGAAAGGTGCAGAGGGTGCACATCGCCCATTCGAGGTCGTCCGGCAGCGGCTGGATGGTCTCCCAGGGGATGTCCCGGGCGCTCGACCACTGGCGCTGGTTCGCCTCTTCGTAGAGGAGCATGGCGCTCTCGCTCCAGACGTCGCCCTTGTCCTTGTACTGGCGCGCATGGCGAGGGGAGCGGGCGTCAGCCCGGGCACCGCGGGGCGCGAAGACCGAGGCGCCGGCAAGGTCCTTGCTTTCGACGCCGTACGACATCGCGTTGATGTCTTCGAGGGTCAGTCCACGCCGCCCGGCCTGGATGTTCATGCCCTGTTCGGTATCGAGGTTGAGCCAGTCGAAGTTCAGGCCCGGGACCTCAACGAAAGTGGGAGCAGCCATGTACGTGTCCCCTCGCGGTAGTAGCCGCAGATTCCCCGCGATTGTACAGGATCCTTCGGCACAAGTGAACGAACTTCGCGACCGGAGCCGCGAACCTGTCCGCCCCGCCTCTCAGGAGCACGCTTTTCAACTCCCGCCCCCGGTGGAGGCGGTGGCGCCGGGCCGGACACGGTCGCGGAGACCACGTTCGCGAATCTTCCCCATTGCGTGCCGAATCGCCGAAGAGCACCATTCGAGCGTGGTACTTTCTCCAGGGGCGAATGGTCCGTACGACACGCCAGCGGGAGGTGGCGATCTCACGGTGGCATCCTGCGGGGTCGGTGCAGATGTGATTGTTGCCGACGAAGTGGTGGCAATCATCCGGAATCGCCAGGGCCTTTCCGGCGGCTACACGTGTTAAACGCGTCTTGCACGAGGGTGACTCCACTAGCGGCTGCAATCTGCATAATGGTGCTAAGCGCCTCATGCGGAGACGAAGGACCTAAAGGCTACAGCGTCGCCGACCTGAAAAGGCTGCCGGAGGCATCTCTGTTCGTGCCAGATGGCGAGAAGGTACGCGAAGTCGGCGACAAAGGGGGCACGTTCAGCGGTCCCAACGATACAGGTCTCACGATCATTGTCAGCACTAGCCTCGACCCGGAGGCCGTGTTCACCTTCTATCGGTCGGAGCTCACCGATCGAGGCTGGGCGTTCGATAGGAGCGGCGGTGTCCTTCAGGGTTCATTGTTGGAGGCGCAGGGTCGGCAGCGAGATTTCCAATTGTTTTTGAAGGTCCTTGATCCGAAGTTGCAGTACCAGGGCGGCCTCACCGCATGGACGGAGCCAGTGACTCGCTACGCTTTGACAATCGTCGCAGTGGGGGAGAAGGGCGAATGAACACGAAACGCGGCCTGGTCCTTTCCGCTGGTGTCCTGGTACTTGCCGCGGCGGTTGCGTTCGTCGCTCGCACCGGCCCCTCGGCCCCGCGTAGCCTGGCCCAGGCTCCCGCGGTTGACGGCGAGTACGGCTATCTCGACCAAACGCACCGTACCTACCTCCTCGCCCAGTTCAACCCGCAGCACCCGGGCTTCGGCGCCGTGGTGCTCGCGATTGAGGGGCTTGGCGCCGTCTGGACCGCGGCAGTCGTCTTGCGTGCGCGACGCGGTCGCTGGCGTGGCACTTCGCCGGGCGAACCTGACAACGCCAACCTTGCCTGGGCCGCCTGAGAGCGCGGCCCTCCATCACTGTCGCGCTACGGATAGGTCCTTCGTCAGCCACGCAGAACGCTGAACCTCCAGCCAACGAACCTGGATTCGCCCGGAAGGTCAACGTTTCCGGACCGGGCCAGCCGCTTATGGCGTCTCGACCTGAACCCTCGTGGCGAGCACCAGATGGTAGATGATCGGCTCGCCCGCCTCCTGGTAGGCGACCAGCTCGAGGTCGCGTTCGATTTGGAGTCCCGCGTTTGCGACCAGGCGGAACACCTCGCCAGGCTCGCGCCGGAATGGGAACGGCGAGTTCGGCGGCCCGGCGCCGCTCGCCGGACTGACGTCGAGGTGCTTGTGGAAGCGGATGATGGGGACGTAGGTGAAGGCCAGCTTCCCGGCCGGCCGGAGCAGTCCGCGGCAGGTGACGAGAAACGAGCCGATGTCCTCGGCGAACTCGAGCGCGCCGACGCATACCACGATGTCGAAGGTCCCGCTCGCGACTCCCGCTGCGAAGTCTTCGATCGTGCCGCACCAGCTCGGGACACCCGGGAATCGCCCGCGGAGGATATCGAGCATGCCATCGGAGACATCGAGCGCCGTGACGTCTCCAGGCGCGAGCGTCCGCAGGAGCACTTCCACCGTCTGGCCGGTGCCGGCGCCTACGTCCAGTGCCTTCATCCCGGGCCGCAGGAAGGGCGCGATGACCTCGGCGAGCACCCGGTTCGGGGTCCAGCCCTCTTCGCCGGCTCCCGCCGTGACCGCGTCATAGGCCGTGACCGCGTCATAGAAGGGTGAGATGGCGTCGAAGTACCTGGCCGCGAACGCCGCCGGGGCTTCAGCGGGTTGCCCCGATTCGTCAGACACCGACCGCCGTGCGCGGCACTCCAAGCACCCGCTGTTCGGCGAGCTGTTCAAGCTCGCCTGGTGCCAGCCCGAGTTCCGCGGCCAGCACCTCGGCCGTGTGCTGGCCGAGCAGTGGCGCCGGGATGACGGGGACGTCGCTGCTGCTCAGGTGGACCGGTGGGGCCGGCATCTGCACCTGGCCGCGCGTCGGGTGCTCGTACGTGACGATCTGGCCGCGCTCCTTGAGGTGGCGGTCGTTGAAGATGTCGTGGCTGTCGTAGACAGCGCCGACGGGGACGCCGAGCGGCCCGATGTACTCCATCACCTCGAACTTCGTGCGCGTCCTGGTCCATTTCGAGATCTCGGCGTCGAGTTCTTCGCCGTGGCGGGCGCGCGCCTGCGGCGTCGAGAAGCGTTCGTCCGCGGCCAGGTGGCCGAGGTCGATTGCCGTCATGAGGCTGTCGAACATTCGCGTCGTGGCGGGCATGAACCAGACGTAGTCGTTCGGGCCACCGGGGGCGCAGGGGTAGAGGCTCGTCGGCGAGACGGAGCGGTTCCCCCGCCGCGGCACGACGCCGTCGTCATACCGCTCGCGATACGAGATCTGCGTCCGCATGAAGTTCACGACGGTCTCTTGCATCGAGATCTCGACGATCTGCCCCTTGCCGGTGCGCTGCTGTTCGATGTAGGCGGCGAGGATGCCGATGGCGGCGTGGTTCCCGGTGCCGGTGTCGCCGACGGTCGCGCCCGGCCGCATGGGCGGGCCGTCCGCCTCGCCAGTGACGCTGAAGGCGCCGCCCGAGGCCTGGGCCACCCAGTCGAAGCTCTTGAACTCCTTGTACGGCCCGCTCGTACCGAAGCCCTTGATGGTGCAGTAGATGATGCCCGGGTTCGCTGCCTTCAACACCTCATAACCCAGCCCCAGCTTCTCCATCGTGTGGAAGCTGAAGTTCTCGACGACGACATTGACCCGCTTCACCAGCTCGAGGAAGAGCTCGTGCCCCCGCGGCGTGTTGAGGGCGATGGCCACGCTCTTCTTGTTGTGGTTGAAGCTGAGGAAGTAGAGCGAGTCCTTGCCCGGCCCCTCGGTCCCCCGCCCGGGGTCGCCGATGCCCGGGTTCTCGACCTTGTAGACGGTAGCCCCGAGGTTAGCCAGGTACTGGGTGGATGTGGTGCCCGCCTCGTACTGGGTGAGGTCCAGGACTTTCATGCCTTCAAGCGCGCCCATTCCGAAACCCTCCATGGGTGGTTGGGCTGAGTCTACGCCGAACGGAGGGAAGTGGGGAGGCGAGTCGAGTCATCCGACCGTCCATCTCCCGGTTGGAGCGCGGCCCTGGTCGACTTGATCAACTCCGACGCGCCCGTGGCGGCTGCGCCCCGGCGGGCACACAGCGGAGGTTCAGGGCCGGACCTTGGGGCCGACGCACCGGAGTCCGAGGATCTCGCGGCCCTTTGATTGATCGCAAGTGGCGCGCCCGCTGTCTGCGACGGCTTAGCGGCCAGTGCACGAACGTCTATTTGACGTGGCTGCGAATCCTCTCCGCAAACGCCGAGGCCGTCAGCCCAACGACCTCGCTCGCGAACGGATTCACTCCGGTGGCTTGCACCAGCCCGCCGACGAGCCGGTACTGTCCAGGGCCTGAAAGCACCCGGAGTTCGCCGGTCGATTTTAGCGCGTCGTCGGCCACAAGAAAGAGCAGCACTTCATCGCCGGGGAGCATGATCGGGTCCATCTCAGCTTCGGCGAGAATCTCGTCAGCCCCGACCAACATGGGACCGCCCATCTGCTGAATTCGAACCTCATCCCCAGTGCTTCCCTTGAGGGTCTCCAGGACTTTAGCCGTGACATGCGCGCCGCCGACGAGGGTGGAGAAGTTGAAGTCTGTTCTGACCACGCGGGCTCGGACGATCACCGGCGAGAGGGCGGCGGCCTCCACGAGTGTCGATGCCTCCATCGCGTTGAAGACGTTGATCTTCTCGCGACGCAAGGATCGGGCATCGCGGTTTCCGCTAGCGAATGACTTGACGAACGCTGCCTGTCGCGTGTCCTCGGCGGCCGAAGCCCTTTGCATCGCCTGCTTCTTCGCGTCGTCATTAAGGCCGAGGAATGGGTCTGGCCCCGGATCTCGCGGCGGTTGCTGGGCGGTTGTTAGCTGGACCGCGAGGAGGCCGCCCGCCGTCAACACGGCGGCCATGGCGGCCAGTGAACGTCGTCGCGTCATTGTTCGGCTCATCTTACCACTACCGTACCTTTCTGTGGCCGTTCATTGCCACCTGTAGATGCAGCGTATGCCGGCGTATGTGCTGGTCCCCAAAGAACAAGACGGGTTCGCTCCCATGTCTCCTGGAACGCTCGGAACGGGGTAATCGGATGGCCCGTTGGCGGCGCCGCTCTGGCTTCCGGGAACAGCACCAGGCCGCATCAGATAGTAGTCATTCTGGGTGTGATGAGACAGGGCAAGTCCATGGCCGATTTCATGCGCGAATACGGCTTGTGCAAGAAACACATTGTAGTACGGGTGAAAGTACTGAAGTTCAGGTACAGATCTGTTCACATAAGCTTCCGACCAGTAGATGTTCATCGCTGAAGCCGTGATCACGCAGAAGCCTGCGGTACTGCAGTTCTTCGTGATTCCCCAATTGGATGACATCATGATATACCCAGTTCCTGGAACCGTTTCGCCGGTGGCAACGTCCTTTAAAAAAGTCCACGTCGCGTTGGGCTGATTGGCCCAAGACGTCCGGACAGGGCCGACGTTCCACGAACTAACGGCCGCCTGGGCGGCGGTGCTCCATCCGCTCATTTGGTCTGAGTACTCGTCGATGAACCGGATCCAGAACGTGGTGCTCGCGCCGGCCCAGTTATAGCGGCAGTTAACCGTGCCGGACGTGCAAGTCTTGTTGGTGCCGAGTGGATGGCCAGCTAGTGCGTCCTTACTCTCCAGGGAGAGCCCAACGGCAAGTGCAAGCACCGCGAGTGCAGTTGCCATGCCAAATGATTTCCGCAACATATTGGTTTCCTCTCTGGGGCCGGACGTGGTTCTGAGCCTAGACCCGACCATCCCATCAAGTTCACGAGTCTCAACGTCTTGTGAGGCTTCGTGTTGGTCTGTCGGGCACGGCAACTGTATCTCCCGAATCCCTGCGTGATAGCCCCGCCTTTCGGCCCCCGCCGTTTGGGGTCACGGCACACGGCTCAGCCAGCAGCCTGATTGGGCCGTTCCCGGTGCTCACAACGCTCCCACGTGGCCGCGGCTTCAGCCCGGTTGGCGACATTCAGCGTGTGTAACACCTCTGCGACCAGGTCTTTCGATCGTCCGAAGCTAATTGCTAGCCGTGAGGCCAGCTCCTTGTTGGAGAGTCCGTCGCCCAGCAACTCGAGTACCTCGCGCGCACGTGGGCTGAGGCGGTCGATGGTTTCGCACATGCGCCTTCCTCCTTACATCGCTCGGGGAGCGGGGAGCGGGGAGCGGGGAGCGGGGAGCGGGGAGCGGGGAGCGGGGAGCGGGGAGTGGGGAGCGGGCACCCGTCCTGCGACGCAATATAGCGCGACCGGCACGCGCGGGCGTAAAGCACCATTAACCGGTCGGCCGGAATCGGCCCTGTGGCGCGCGTCCGCCCAAACCCCATCTTTCGGCCTGTCCTTGCATCATGCTCCACGATGTTTACCACACGCTCCGCACTCACCATCTCGGCCGCCGCGCTCGGCCTCCTTGCTGCCGCGTGCGGCGGCGACGGTAAAGCGTCGCCTACCACGTTCACCGGTCAGGTCGTCGTGGATGGCACGCCGGCCGCCTCGGCTACCGCCGCCGCCACGAGTTCTCCGGCCGCCACCGCACCCGCGACCGCCACTCGGCCAGCAACGCAAGCTACGGCGGCCAGCACCCAACCCGCCGCCACGCCGACCCAAGCCGGACCCCTCACCCTCACCCCGTCCCAGACCGAGGGGCCGTACTACCCGCCCACCAAGCCCGCGGACCGGGACAACGACCTGACCGTCGTGAAGGGAGGCAGTGGCACTGCGGGCGGCGACGTGCTGGTGCTCAACGGCACGCTGCTGAACAAAGACGGGAAGCCCGTCGCGGGCGCCACGGTCGAGATCTGGCAGGTCGATAAGAACGGCGTCTATCTTCACCCGCAGCAGCCAGAGGCCCAGCGCGACAAGGCCTTCCAGTCCTACGGCGAGAGCGTCACTGACGCCTCTGGCGCCTGGAGCTTCCGCACGATCGAGCCGCCCGCCTACGAAGGCCGGCCCAAGCACATCCACCTGAAGGTGCGCATCGACGGCAACGAGGTGCTGACCAGTCAGATCTACTTCGAGGGCGACCCGCTGCTCGCGAACGACGGCGTGTCGCGCAACAGCAATGTCTCGCTGATGACGGTCAAGGTGGAGGCCACGACGGAGGGCGCCAAGCAGGTGAAGAAGGCGTCCTGGCGGATCGTCATCTCCTGAGCCTCCCGGCCTTTTCGCGACCACGGACGGTGCAGCGGACCGGTGAACGGCGCTCGCTGTCGCTCCGGCGCATGCTATGATCGGTCTATGCCAGCCACGCTGAAGGACGAAGCCAAGGCGGTGATAGACCGCCTGCCCGAAGACGCGACCTGGGACGATGTGCTTTACGCCATCGAATTCCGGCGGGCCGTCGAGCGCGGCCTCGCCGATAGCCGCGCCGGCCGCGTCGTGAGCCTCGATGAAGTGCTTCGAACCGTGGGCCTTGATGAACGTTTTCTGGACTGAGGAGGCTCACGACGACTTTGCGCGCATCTTTCGCGACCTGACCGGCCTCTCTCCCGCGTCCGGCCTGGACTTCGCCAGGCAGGTCGTACGCAGTGCCCGCCGCCTGGCAGACTTCCCTGACTCGGGACGGATCGTCCCCGAGTTCGAATCCTGCCTCATCCGTGAGGTCATCGTCGGGCGCTATCGCCTGGTGTACGAGCGCTTCCCCGACCGGATTGAGGTCATCGCGGTCCATCCCGCTGCCTTGCCCTTCGGCCGCTGACGCGGTTAGTCGCCTCTCGTCCCCAGCACGCCAGCAGCGGCCAGGCCCTGGACCTTCGCCGCATCCATCCCGAGTTCCGCGCCGAGGACCTCCGCCGTGTGCTGGCCCAAGAGGGGCGCCGCCACGACCTTCACGTCGGAGTTGCTCAGGCGCACGACCGGGCCGGGCAGGCGCACCGCGCCCCGCTCCGGGTGGTCGATGGTGATGATTGCGCCGCGCGCCTTCAGATGCTTGTCGTCGAAGATGTCGTTCGTGTCGTAGGTGGCGCTCGAGGGCACGTCCCGCGCCCCGAGGTGCTCCATCGCCTCGAACTTCGTGCGCTGGCGCGTCCATTTCGAGATCTCCTCGATCAGCGCCGCCGCATTCGCGGCGCGGGCGGGCCAGCTGTCGAAGCGTTCGTCCGCGGCGAGGTCGGGCCGGTCGATGGCCATCACCAGGGAGTCCCACATGCGGTCGGTCACGCACATGATGAAGACATAATCGTTCGAGCCGCCGGGAGTGCAGGGGAAGGTCCACATCGTCGGCCCGAGGCCGAGGCCGCTCCGGGGGATTGGGTTCGGGTCGTGGCGCTCGCGGGTGGACATCTGCATCTTCATGAAGTTGACCATCGTCTCCTGCATGGAGATCTCGACGACCTGGCCCTTGCCGGTGCGCAGCTTCTCGACGTAGGCGGCGATCGTGCCCATGGCGGCGTGCATGCCGGTGCCGGTGTCCCCGTGCGTCGCCCCGGGGCGCATCGGTGGGCCGTCCTTCTCGCCCGTGACGCTGAAGCCGCCGCCCGCCGCCTGGGCGACCCAGTCGAACGACTTGAAGCCCGCATAGGGGCCGGTCGTACCGAAGCCCTTGACCGTGCAGTAGATGATGGCCGGGTTCGCCGCCTTCAAGACGTCGTACCCCAGGCCGAGCTTCTCCATCGTCCCCAGGGTGAAGTTCTCGACGACGGCATCGACCTTCGGCACCAGCTGGAGAAAGAGATCGCGTCCTTCCGGCGCCTCGAGGTCGATGGCCACGCTCTTCTTGTTGCTGTTGAAGGAGAGGAAGTAGAGGCCGTCGCGGGGGTCCGGTGAACTCGACCGCCGTCCCGGGTCGCCACGTCCGGGCTTCTCGACCTTGTAGACGGTCGCGCCCAACCAGGCGAGGTACTGGGTACTGGTCGTGCCGGCCTCGTACTGGGTGAGGTCGAGTACTTTCATGCCATCGAGTGCGGCCATGGGTTCCCTCCGGGGATGCGGATTGCGCTAGTCTACGCGCGCGGGCTCGCCCGTCGATACCGGGGCAGGGAGGTTCAGGATGGCTATCCCCGGCGCGTTCGCAACGCTCAGCGGGAAATGGACTGGTACGAAGGCGGTTATCGAACCGGACGAACCCCGTCACGAGGGCCCCTGCGGCGCCACCGTCGGCGAAGCCATGCAGGGCCAGTTCCTCGAGCTCCGGTACGACTGGTCCTACGAAGGGACGCCCCAGTCCGGCGTCCTCCTGCTCGGCATGAGTGATGAGGCGGCGAAGGCGGCCTGGTTCGACTCCTGGCACAACGCCCATACCTGGATGACGCTCACGGGGACACTCGCTTCGCCGTCTTCCGTGGACTTGCGCGGCAGCTACCCGGTCGATG
The DNA here is from genome assembly GCA_046154545.1 of Dehalococcoidia bacterium. GTDB lineage: Bacteria > Chloroflexota > Dehalococcoidia > Tepidiformales > Tepidiformaceae > JBJXGC01. The sequence goes on from JBJXGC010000055.1 coordinate 9,689, forward strand.
GCGGCCCGGACTGGGGCTGGCGCGTGGTCCTGACGGCTGGCGCCGACGCCATCTCGGTCGACATGTACAACGTCACGCCCGAGGGCGAGGAGATGATCGGTGTGGAGATCCGGCTAGGCCGCGCGTAGCGGCCTGCGACCGGCGCGGCTTACAGGAAGGGGTTCTCGATGCGGACGCCTTCGATGACCTGTCCGTGTTGGAGGTCTTCGGTGAGGAGCCGCGTGCACCCTGCCTGCAGGGCCGCCGCAATGATGAGGCAGTCCCAGAATGACAGCTGGTGGCTGCGACGCAACTGGAGAGCCCGTTCGAACAGGGCCGGCGAAGGCATCACCTGCCAGAGTGGTTCCAGCACGTCCCGAAGAAGTGCCTCAGCATCCGAGGGCGTCGGCCCGTGCGCGAGCTTCCCGACAAGGACGTTCAAGGTCTCCTGCACGACCTGGTAGCTGATGACGGCGCCCGAGGCGAAGCCGGCGGCGACCACGCGCGCTGCGATCGATCGCTTGCGATCGTCGGTATCGTCCACGAGGTAGACGAACACGTTCGAGTCGATGAAGTCAGCGTTCATTCATCTCCTCGCGTGTGAACTTTCGCCCACCGGTCCGGACGTAGGTCTGCAGTCTCGCGATCGTGTCCATCGCACGTTGCGCCCGGTCAACGGGCTCTGCGTAGTCTGTCAGCCAGCGCCGGAACTCCTCGTTGAGCGTCGTCTGCTTCGCTCGCGCCCGCTCGCGAGCGGCTTCGATGGTCCTTTCTTCGGCACTGAAGGTGATGTTCCTCACGGCGACCTCCACCACTCAAGTGTACACGAGCCTCGTGCGTCCGCCGTGTCGCCCGACCTCTGGAGTGAGCGCCTGCGCGTATACTCTCGCCAACTCAGCCAGTCCTCGGAGGGGAGATATGCCACGCATCACGGAAACCGGCGGCATGACCGGCTTTGGCGGCGTCTACGCCCAGCGCCCCGAACTCTGGAAGGCGTTCCAGTTCCATTACGGCGCCCTCTGGGAGTACAGCACCCTGGACGCCACCACCAAGGACCTCCTCCGCCTCAAGTCGGCGAACATTAACGGGTGCCGCTACTGAATCCCTTCGCGTGCTGCCGCGGCGCGGCAGGAAGGGATGGACGAAACGATGGTGGCCAAGATCCACGACTTCCGCGAGTCTGACCTTGCGGAGAAGACGAAGTGGGCGCTCGATTTCGCCGAACGGTGGCTCCTTGAACGCGCGACGACGATCGACGACGCCTTCATCGCGGGGATGAAGGAACACTGGACGGAGCCCCAGATCGTCGAGATCGCGATCGGGCTCGGCAGCTGGGAGACCTACCACAAGTTCAACAACGCCTTCGCCATCGACCCGCCGGTCGATGGCATCTACGAGACGGGCAAGCCCACGGTGCCGCGCGAGATGAAGCACCACCTCGAAGGCCTCGGGCTGGAGGCGTAGCTCACGAGAGGTCGCGGAAAGGGTTTTCGACCCGCAGGCCCTCGATGGTCTGCCCGTGTTGGAGGTCCTCGGTGAGCAGCCGCGTGCAGCCCGCGTCGAGCGCGGCGGCGACGATGAGGGCGTCCCAGAAGGAGAAGCGATACCGCTCCTGAAGCGCGAGCGCGCGAGAGTACAGTTCGGGCGTGGGCCGCGATTTCCAGAACGGGAGGAGCGTCTCGCGAAAGAACTCCTCTGCCTGAGAGCGAGACAACGGCGCCGGGATCTTCGTGGTGACGACCCTGAGCGTTTCCTGAATCACCTGGTGACTGATAGTGGCGTCCGATAACGAAGCAGCCCGCACGATCTGCTCTGCCCGGTCGCGCTTGGCCACGTTCACGTCGTCGAAGAGGTAGATGAACGCGTTGGAGTCGATGAAGTCATCGCTCATTGCGTTCCTCCCGGGTGAATCGCCGCCCTCCTGTACTGGCGCTCGTTTGCAGACGATGGATCACGCTCATCATCCGTTCGCTGCGCGCTTCCTGATTGGCGTACTCTCGTAGCCAGCGGCGGAACTCCTCGTTCAGGGTGGTGCCCGAGGCACGGGCGCGCGCGCGCGCCGCCTCGATGTCCGATCCCTCAGCGCTGAGGGTAACGTTCTTCATCACGAATCACCTTATTGCAGTGTACACGGCTCGCAGTGCGCACTGAAAGTGCCCGGACGTCGCAGGGTCTCACGGTCAACAACCGCTTCGATGGCAGGAGCACGCCAGCTGACTCGCTGGTAGCATCCACCCGTGGCATTTGAACCGGACGCTTGGGAGATCTTGCAGGAGAAGCGGGTCGCCGTGCTGGGGACGCTGCTGGCGACCGGCGCGCCCGGGCTCGCCTGCGTCTGGTACGGCTTTGATGGCGACGACATCATCGTCGCCACGCCTGCCGGGCGCCGCAAGGACAAGAACGTCCGGACCGACCCGCGGGTCTCCTTCCTGGTGGACGCGAGCGAGTTCTCGGACCCGCCGGGCGGCTATCGCGG
>JBJXGC010000057.1:0-2863 GCA_046154545.1 Dehalococcoidia bacterium
CAGAGACTCGCCAGCTACGTAGTACCCGCCCCAGGGCTCGCCGGTGACGACTAAGAAGTACCGGCCGGGAGAAACGCGCGCCCGAAATTCACCGTTGGGCGCGACGGTCAGGTACACGCACGGGAGCCCGGCCACGTCGTCATCGACATCCGGCGTCATACTCGACTCGACGCACACAACGACCTGGACATCGTGCGCGGCGTCGAAGGCGCCGCCGATGATGCGCCCTTCAATCACGCCCCTGTACGGGGGAAAGTTCGCGTCGCGGTGCGCCTGAAACGCAACCTCGAAGTCGGCCACAGTTGTCTCGAAGGTGGCGGTGAACGCGTCGTCCGGCCCTCCAGCGGCGAGTGCACGCCAGTAGTCCCACATGACGGCGGATTCCCTTGTTCCGACCGCAAAGTCCACGGCCAGGAAGCCGAGCGGATAGATGTAAGGCCACAGAAGCCCGGGTGCCGCCTCACTGAGCAAGCCGGCCAGCGCGACGTCCGTGCCTCGCGCTCTTATCGCCGCCGTTTCGCGCTCAGCGTCGATAGTCGCCATGCCGTAGGCCTCGAGCATCGTCGCCGCTTCCAGCTCCGCCTGTCCTTCCTCCAACCATGCCAGAGCATCGGACCGGGTGCTCAACTGCGACTGTAAGACATGGGCGAACTCATGGCCGATGGACCGCACCACCTGCGGGATGGCGTAGGACCAGTCTCCATCGACCCAGTCGTCCTGGAGGCGGATCCCGACCACGTGGCCGGTGGTCATACCCCCAGCGTCTGGCCATCGGAGCGCCAGCGAGCGGGCACGTTCTCCATCCAACCTGGCGCGCCCCCGCTGTTCATCGATGAGCCAATCGGTCGATCCTCCCGCCAGGAGTGTGACAGGCCGCAGCCGCAGTCCTGCGCTGGATTCGAAGTACCGAATGGCGAGGGCCGCAGCCGTCTCGATCAGCTGCCGCGCGGCCACGGGCGTCCCGGGTTCGTACACGAAGGTGACGTTGGCGGGGGCCGCGACGACAGCTATGCGCTCGACGGGCCTCGATGGGAACTCCAGACGTTCGGATTCAAAGGCGGGGGCAACAGCCGCCTGTCCATGCGAACTCGGCGACGCGGGCGACTGGAAACAGTGCCCGGCACTTGCGGCCACCTGGACCGCGCCGACCGCGACGGCCAACGCCACCGCAGCCCGAACCGAGCGCCCTGACCTGATAGCGCTCATACACGGGTAATCGGCGCGAGACTCCGACCCGCTTAGCGGCGTCCACGGGGTCTCCACCTGGGTCTCCAACCCGGTCAGCGTCAGACCCGGGCCGCTCCGGCGGGCAAAATTGGCCGTGAAACAGAACGAGCGGCCGGGTCGCAGACTTCGATGACTCACCAAGACGTATGACCCCGCGCCAGGGCGCGCACCGCTTCGCCCGGCCACTGGACCCCCAGGAAGCCGTGCGACTCCAGCCAGGGGGCGGCCATTGCGCCGCGGAGCGCGCGATGGAAGGGGAGCGTGACCGCCAGCCGCTCGCGGAGCGCCGCCGATGCGCCGTAGCCGTCGAGGAGTGCCGGAAGCCGGTCCTCGTGGGCGATCGAGAGGACCGCGAAATCCATGTCAGGGGCACCCGCGGAGGCGTCCGCCCAGTCGATGACGGCAGCGACCTCGCCGGTCTCGCGGTCCAGGAGGAAATGGGCCGCTTGGCAGTCGCCGTGCAGCCAGGTGGCATCCGTCGCATCGAGGAGGGGTTGCAGCGCGCGAGCGTTGGTGAGTGCGGCGTCCCGTTCGGCGGCCGTAACCGCACCGCGCTGGACGAGGAAGCCTATGTCCCGGTGCAGCCACGCGATCGCCGTTTCGCCCCACGGCCGCGCGCCCGGTTCGAGCACGGGCCGGTCGTGGATTCGCCGGAGGATGGCGCCCGCTGCTTCCCAGGAGGCGCGGCCCGTGAGTTGGTCGAGCGCGACACCATCGACCCAGCAAATGGCGAGGCAGGGTACCGGCCCAGCCAGGTAACCCACCACTTCGGGCACCGGCACGCCGCCGCGCTCCGCATGGAGGTGCTTCTGGAGTTCGCCGGAGACGTGGCCAGCGGCGGCGCTGGCTTTCACGGCGAACGTCTGCTCGCCGGCCGTCACGCGCCAGACTGCGCGGTAGCCGTGGTCGATGAGCGGCTCCACTTGCGCGGGCTCCCGCCCGAGGAGCCGCGCGAAGTCCGGTACGGTCATACGACCGCCTGCCGTGGGAGCGTCGTTGGTCACGGGGCGCCGATGCGCTCTTCGATCCAGGGGACGATGAGGTCGATGATCCGCTCGCGGGGGTCGGCAAGCTTGCGGCCCTCTTCGCCGACGGGGTTCAGGTAGTGGTCGCTCCAGGGGAGGATGCGAAGCTGCTTATCCTCGGCGGCGCTCTTCTCCAGGAGCTCTTCCTGCTCGGCCGGGAAGATGTCGCAGTCGCCGTCCGCGTAGACGATGAGGGTGGGGATGGTGACGTGGTGGATGGTGTCGGGCAGGTCAGCCTGGCTGCTGAGGCCGCTCCAGGTGCTGAGCCAGGCGCCGGGCGTCATCAGGCGGGCGAGGCCGCCGGGTCCGTAGTTGCCGATGATCGGGTCGGCCGGGGAGAAGATGCTGCCGAGGGGCCGGCGGCTGGGGTCGATGGTGGGGTCGAGGTAGGCCGGGTTGGCGAGCGTGCGGTAGATGACCATGTAGCGGCCGAGGCGGCCGCGCCGGTTGGCGAGGTAGCGCTGGTCGGCTGAGAGGTCCTTCGCGTTCAGGAGGATGCCGCGGAAGTAGCGGTGCTCGTTCACATACTCCCGGGCGATGTTGTCCAGGCGGCGGTTGCGTTCGACCTGGCGCTTGCGGTACTCGGCCAGCCAGTCCCTGTCGTAGTGGCT
>JBJXGC010000062.1:0-6452 GCA_046154545.1 Dehalococcoidia bacterium
TCTCCGAGTCGAGGTTCCCCGTCGGCTCGTCCGCCCAGACGATGGCGGGGTCGTTCACCAGTGCCCGGGCGATCGTGACGCGCTGGCGCTGACCGCCGCTGAGCTGTGCGGGGTTGTGGGTAGCCCACTCGAGTAATCCGACGAGGCTAAGAGCCGCCATCGCCCGCTCCCGCGCCTCGCGGGCGGGGACGCCCGAGACGACGAGGGGGAGTTCGACGTTCTCGGCGGCGTTGAGCACCGGCAGGAGGTTGTAGGTCTGGAAGATGAAGCCCATCCGGCGGGCGCGGTAAACCGTCTTGTCGTGGTCCGACATCGTGGCGATATCGACCCCTTCGATGAAGACCTGGCCGCTGTCGATCGTGTCGAGGCCGCTCAGGCAGTTCAGGAGCGTCGTCTTCCCGCAGCCGGAGGGGCCCATGATCGCGACCATCTCGCCCCGGGGCACGACGAACGAGACGTTCTGGAGGGCCTTCACGGCGTTCGCGCCCGATTCATACGTCTTGGAGACGTCGATCGCTTCGATAATCCCTGAAACGCCAGGCTTCGGGGTAGCGATGTCCCGGGCGAGCACGGTAGCGGTGGTCATGAGCAGCCTCCCTGAAAGCACCCGTGCCTTAGACGGGCGCTGTCAGAGTGGCTTTCCTACGGACCGGCTGCAGCGGCCGAACGGCCCTCCCGCGCCAGCCGAACGTCCGGATACCCGGGCGCGACATCGCGCGCGCTGAACGGATCAGCCTACCCGCCGGCCGCCTTCGCGATGTGCTCATCCGGTAGCGCCACGAACTTCAGGCGGCAGGCCATCGAGCAGAAGTAGTACCACTTGCCCCGGAAGAACATCTTCGTGCCCGTCCTCGGGTCGGTCTCCGGGGCGCCCGCGGGGATGTGGCCGACGGTCGCGTTCACCGAGGCCTGGTCGATCTCCTTGCCACAGACAATGTCTACAGCCACGACTCGACCTCCCCGATCGTCTCGCCGAGCACGCCGAGCATCTCCTCGGAGGTGCCCCAGGCGAGGGCCCGCTCCTTCCCCTTGCGGCTGAAGAAGTGGAGGTCGTACTCCTCGGTGAAGCCGATCCCGCCGTAGAGCTGGTGGGCCATCATCGGCGTCTCTGTGGCAGTCTTCGATGCCCAGGCCTTGGCGGTGGCGATATCGCGCACGGTCGCGGACCCGCGGTCGAGCTTCCAGACGGCCTCGTAGGCGAGGAAGCGCGTGGCCAGGGTCATCGTCGCCATGTTCGCTACGTGGTGCTGGACGGCCTGGAAGGTGCCGATCGGGCGGCCGAACTGGACGCGCATGGCGACGTACTCGACCGTCATGTCGAGCGACTGCTGGGCGTTGCCGAGGCACTGGATGGCGGCCAGCGAGCGCGCGCAGGAGACCAGGAATTCGGCCGCCTCGGCGCCGCCCGCCGCACGCGCGGGCGCCCCGGCGTAGGTGACGTTCGCCTGGGGCGTGCGGCCGATGTTGCGCAACGGGACCATCGTCACCTCGGGTGCGTTCGCACCGACCAGGTAGAGCCCGGTCGTGGCGCCCTCCCTGGCGCTCACCAGGTGATGGGTGACCACCTGGCCGTAGTCGACGAAGCACTTCACGCCGCTGAGCCGTCCGCCGCTCACGGTGGCGTCACACTGGTCCCAACGGTCGCCCGATTCGAGGACGGCCGGGGCGATGGTGGTCGCGCCGCCAATGACGCCGGCGAGGACCTCCCGGGCCATGTCGGCGCTGGCGTGACGCTGGACCGTGAGGGCCGAGGCCATCGTCTCCATGAAGGGGATGACCACTGCCCGGCGCGTCAGCTCTTCCATGAGCACGGCAAGGTCGGTGAGTTCGCCGCCGCCTCCTCCGAGCGACTCGGGGAAGGGGAGGCCGAGGAAGCCGCTCCCGGCCAGGTAGCTCCAGAGTTCGCGGTCGTAGCCGCCGTCGGACTCGAGCTGGCGGATGCGGTCGAAGCTGACCTCCTTCTGGAGGTAGTCGCGGATCGCGTCGCGAAGCAGAGATTGGGTTTCGGTCAGGGCGATGTCCACGGGTGCGTCTCCTTAGCGGGGCAGGCCGAGGCCGCGGCGGGCGATGATGTCGCGCTGCACCTCGTTGGTCCCGCCGCCGAAGCGGAGGAAGGGCGAGGCGCGGAAGGTCTGCTCCATCTCACCGTTGGTGACCGCCTCCGGGGAGCCGCGCATCTGGGCGCCGCGGCGGCCGAGGAGCTCCATCGCCATGTTGCCCAGCGTGTATCGCAGCTCGGTCGTCCAGACTTTGGCCATCGAGGCCTCCATCGTCGGCGTGTCCCCGTTCGCGACGATCGAGCCGTTGGTGTACGTGAGGGCACGCATGACCTCGAGGTGCATGCCCATCTCACCCAGGCGGGCGCGGGTGGCGCCGTCGGCGAAGCGGTCGGGCTGCTGCGTCCGCATGTCGCGGACCAGGCGGGCGAACTGGTTGTTGAGCATCGCCCCGTCGCCGATCGCCACGCGCTCATAGTCGAGCGCGTTAGCGAGGATGTACCAGCCCCGGCCAGGCTCACCCACCAGGTGGTCGCCGGGGATGCGGACATCTTCGTAGAAGGTCTCGTTGGTGCGGACGCCACCCATCGTCCAGATCGGCCTGACCGACACGCCAGGGGCGTTCAGGGGGACGATGAACATCGAGACGCCACGGTGCTTCGGGGCGGTAGGGTCGGTGCGGGCCGCCAGCCAGACGTGCGTGGAGACGTGGGCGGCGCTCGTCCAGAGCTTCTGGCCGTTGATCACCCAGTCGTCGCCATCTTTCACGGCGGCGGTTTCAAGCGAGGCGAGGTCGGTGCCCGCGTTCGGCTCGGAGTAGCCAAGGGCGAGGGTCATGTCGCCGCTCCAGATCTGGGGGAGGAACTTCTCTTTCTGGGCTTCTGTGCCGAAGCGCTGGATGGCGGGCGCGATCATCGAGGCGGTGCCGCGGCCGTAGGGCAGTTCAGCGCGGGTGAACTCTTCGGCCAGGACGAACTGGTACCAGGGCGACTTCTCCTCGCCGCCCATCTCCTTCGGCCAGCACATCTTCACCCAGCCCCTGGCGTCGAGGGCGTCACGGATGCGCCGCGATATCGCGCCCGAGCCCATCCCCTCGGCATCGGCGTTCGCCAGCTCCTTCACGAGCTCGGGCGTCTTAATCGTGGCGATGAAGGCCCGCACTTCCTGGCGGAAGGCTTGCAGCTCTTCGTCCCAACCGTATTCCATGGTGACCTCCGGGAGCGTGTCCTGACTTGTGCAGGGGAAGACTACAGCGCCTGACGCGCACCCGCTCGCACAGGAGCGAGAGGCTGCGCGGTCGGGCGGACGATACGGGCCGAACCCCGGGCAAGGGGCGTGATCGCGCAATCGGTTGTGTTGCCCGGGCTGTCGGCGCGTCCCAGTCGCTATTCGAGGAGTCCGCGCCACGGCTCGGGTGCCTGCCTCCTGAAAGCAAGCATGTGCTCGAGGATTTCGGGCCGGTCCACCAACAGGAGCTTGTCCCAGAGAATCCGCGCCTCGGTCGTTATCCTTTCGAGTGGCAGGACCTCCCGGTATCCCGCGAGCATGGGCATCACCGCGACCATCGGCAGCGAAGCGAACTCGAGAGACGGATCGCCCCAGGCCGCGTCTCCCCAGTCAATCAGCGCTGCGTACTCACCGTCTTTGTGAAGGACGTTGTTGTTCGAGACGTCGTTGTGGAGGAACCTGGCCGGCACGACGTCAGCGATCAGCGGTCGCAGGCGGTCGATGCACCGCTCGAGCCAACCCTGGGTCTCGGTGCCAGGTGCCCACTCGAGGATCCGCGTCTCGTCGGCGCGTCCGGCGTGGTCAAGCCGGCCGAGCGGGTCGGGACACTCCGTGATGGTCGCGTGCATCCTCGCGACGTCTCGTCCCAGGTGGCGCCAGACCGGCCCGTCGAAGTCGAGTTCGGAGGGTTCGCCGTCTACGAGGTCGTGGATCGTGTACGGGACGTCCAGGATGTCGAAGGACTCGTCCCACGCCACAAGGGCGGGCGTCCTCACGCCAGCCGCGTGCGCGACCGGAGATGCGACCGACTCGGTGTAGGTGTCGGAGAGCGCCTCCGGCATGTTTTTCGGAACACGGAGGACGAGGTCGTCGCCAAGCGTGTAGATCGAGTTCACGACGCCGGTCGAGGTCATCCGTCCGATATGCCGCTGTCCGAGGTCGTGCTTCGCGCAGATTGCCGAAAGCTGCGCTGCGTCGAGCTCCGGGAACGGGACCGAGTTCCAATCGGGCATGGCCAAAATCTTGGCGACGGATTGTGTGATGTGCAACTCCACTGATGGAGATCGGCGCGCAGGCACCGGCGGGGCTCGTCGAAGTGGAGGGCGCTGGCGGTCAAGCAGTGGCCCCATGGCCACTCATCGCCAGTCCTGCGAGTTCGGGCTAACGGATGTGACGCCGAGAACCTCTGGCCTGCCGAGGGGCGTACGATACGGCCCGAACAAATCAGCCTGGACCGCACGGAGTGTGACCATCGTGGAACGATTCAACGCAAGCGAGTATTTCCTCGACCGGCGGGTCGCCGCCGGCCACGGCGGTCGTGTGGCCCTGCGGGCGGGCGGGGAGACGATCTCCTACGGCGACCTCTTGGCGTGCGTCGAGCGGGCTGCGGCGGGCCTGCGAGCCCTCGGCGTGCGGCCGGAAGAGCGGGTCCTCATGGTCCTCCTCGACACGCCCGAGTTCGTCGTCACGTTCCTGGCGGCGATGCGGATCGGCGCGGTGCCGCTCCCGCTGAACCCGCTGCTTCCGGGACGCGACCTCGCAGCGATTGCGCGCGACTGCCGGGCGCGAATCGCGGTTGTCTCGGCGGAGCGCGGCGCGCCGCTGGCCGAGATGGCGGCCGGGGCGCCGGAGATCAGCGAGTTCGTGATCACCGGCGAGGGACGACCTGTCCCGGCGCCGGCGCGCAGCCATCCATGGACAGAAGCGATGACGGTCCCCGGCGACGGCGCGCCCTATGAGACCTGGGAGGACTCGCCAGGGTTCTGGCAGTGCACGTCGGGCACCACCGGCCTCCCCAAGCTCGCCATGCACCGGCACGCCGATCTGCGCACCATCGCGGAAGGGTACGCACGCGAGGTCCTCGCGATTGAGCCAGGCGACCGCTGTTACTCGGTCGCCCCGTTGTTCCATGCCTACGGCCTCGGCAACTCGCTCGTCTTCCCACTATCCGTGGGCGCTACGTCTATCCTTGAACCGGCCCGCCCGCCGATCCCCGCCCGGGTGGCTGAGGTCGTCCGCGAGGAGCGGCCAACGCTCTTCTTTGCGGTCCCGACGTTCTACGGCGCCCTTCTCGCAGCAGGCCTGCCGGCCGAGACGTTCTCGGGCGTGCGCCAGGCGGTCTCGGCGGGTGAGGCGCTGCCCGCGGAGCTGTTCACCCGCTTCGGTGAACGGTTCGGCGTCGAGATCCTGGATGGCATCGGCTCCACTGAGATGGGCCACATCTTCATCTCGAACCGGCGTGGGCTGGCGCGAGGCGGTACGTCCGGGACGCCCGTCGGCGGCTACCAGGTGGAGCTGCGCGACGACGCTGGGACCGCCCTGCCCTATGGCGCAACGGGCCACCTCTACGTTAGCGGCGCGACCGCGGCCACCGGCTACTGGTGCCGGGCGGACGCCACCCGCCGGACGTTCGGCGGGCAATGGGTGCACACGGGCGACATGTACGCGACCTCGCTGGACGGCTTCTACAGCTACCTCGGGCGCTCGGACGACATGCTCAAAGTCGCGGGCGAGTGGGTCTCGCCCGCGGAGGTCGAGGCCGTCCTGCTCGAGCGCCCGGAGATCGTCGAGGCCGCCGTCGTGGGCGAAACGACAGCGGATGGGCTCACGCAGCCCGTCGCGTTCGTGGTTGCGGCACTCGGATGCACCGTTGACGAAGCGGCCATCGGCAGCCATTGTCGCGAGCGCCTCGCGGGTTTCAAACGGCCGCGGCGCCTCATCGTCGTTGACGACCTGCCGAAAACGGCGACCGGGAAGATCCAGCGGGCCGAGATGCGAAAGCGCCTGGCACAAGCCTGACCCGTCCCGCCGACCACACCCGCGAAACGAAGAGGTTCCATGCTCACCACCGAAGAACTGGTCGATTCCCTGCGAAACCGCGTTCGCGCCCTCAACACGCTCTGGGAGCGGGCCGTCAGCGACCTTACCCTCGAACAGATGAACCACCACGAGCGCGCCGGCGTGCTCCCGATGGCCTTCAGCTTCAGCCACTACATCCGGTCACAGGACCAGGCCATTAGCGGCCCCTTCCTGCGCGAGGCCCCGCTCTGGGTGTCGGACGCATGGGGTGCGAAGGTGGGCGTCACGGTGGATTCCTTCGGCCGCGAGGAGACGATCGCCGAGATGGAACATCTCCGCTTCGCCAACATCGCGGCCTGGAAGGAGTACCAGGCGGCCGTCCTCGCCCGGACAGCCGCCGTCCTGGCGACGGTCGATGCCGAAGTACTC
>JBJXGC010000071.1:0-15636 GCA_046154545.1 Dehalococcoidia bacterium
GTCTGTTCCACGGTCTACGCTGCGTACACCCTGGGGGGGCGGGCAGAGACCGCGCGCGAGACGACCGCGCTGCTTTCGCGGCTGCAGGCGTCGGTAGGCCGGTTCGAGCATTCGCGAATGACGATCGCCATCGGTGGATCGCGGGAGGACGAGCTGGACCATGGCCTGGTGGACACCGGACGGAGCGACACCATCGTCCAGACACTGCTCGGGCGCTACGGCGGCGAGGGCGATGTCGGCGCGATCGTCGCCAGCTACTGGGACTACCAGGCCGCTATCGCCGAGGACTCGCGCCTGGCGCCGGGTAGCGGCGATCCCGCCGCCCGGGCGGCGGTCGTTACCCGCGTAGACCATGCCTACGAGCGGTTTACGGCGCTTCTGGAGGATGGCCTCCGGGCGCAGGAGGAGGTCGCCCACGAGATGGAACGGGCGGCGACTGCGGCGTCGGTCATTCTCGGTTCCGAATTTGTCCTGGCGATGGCGCTCCTGGCGCTGCTCTACCGCCGTCACCGCCGCCGTCTCGTGTGGGAGCGTGCGCAGCACTCCGAGGTGACGCGGAGCGAGGCTCGTTTCCGGACGTTCATCGCGAACTCGACCGACATGGTGACCGTGCTGGACGCGGCCGGCACCATCCAGTTCGCCAGCCCGGCCTGTGAACCCATCCTCGGGTACCAGCCCGCCGACCTCGTCGGCCATAACGTCTCCGAGTTCGTGCACCCCGATGACATTGAAGCCGCGATGGCAGGGCTCGGCGCGGCCCTCCTGGTGCCTGGGGTCGGGAGTGGCAGCCCGGTCGTCCGCGTGCGCGATGAGGCCGGGACCTGGCGCCACATGCAGACCACGGCGAACAATCTGATGAACGACCCTGGCATCCGTGGAATCGTCTACAACATGCGGGATGTGACCGAACGGAAGACAGCGGAACTGGAACAGGAACGGCTCCTCTCAGTGCTTGAGGCGACGAGTGACATCGTCGTGGTGGCCGATAGGGCCGGCCACATCCTGCACGCCAATCGGTCCTTCCGCGCTGTCGTCGGCATCGAAGGCGAGGCGTTGGCGCCGGACCTGGTGTGGCGCTTTTTCCCGGAGTCGGCCCGGTCGAAGTTCGCGGAGGAGTGTCGCCCGGCGGTCTTGGCCCATGGCCGCTGGCACGGCGAAGTGGCGTTCCTCACCGTGCAAGGGGAGGAGGTGCCGGTCGAATGTGAAGTGCTCGCTCACCACGGCCCGGCCGGGGAGCTCGCCTACTTCTCCTGTGTCGCGCGCGACGTGACGGAACGGAAGCGGTTCGAATCGCAGCTCATCCACATCGCGAACCACGACCCCCTGACGGGTCTGTTTAACCGCCGCCGCTTCGAGGAGGAGCTGGTGCGCGAAGTTGGGCGCTCGCACCTCACGGGCCAGTCGAGTGCGGTGCTCTTTCTCGATATTGACAGCTTCAAGGCGGTAAACGACGGCGCCGGGCACCGTTCCGGGGACGACCTGCTGCGGGCGGTGGCCGAGACCCTGGCCGATGTCGCCGGGCCGGCCGACATCGTCGCGCGGATGGGCGGCGACGAATTCGCGGTCCTGCTCTTCTCGCGCTCCATTGCCGAAGCCGAGTGGGCGGCCGAATCGATCCGCACGGCGGTCCACGACCACCGGCTCTCGATTCACGGTGAGATGGTCTCGACGACGCTGAGCATCGGCGTCGTGATGTTGCCTGACCACGGCGGCACGGTGCACGACCTCCTCACGCGCGCCGATCTGGCGATGTATGAGGCGAAGACGGACCGGGACAGCTACCGGGTGTTCTCCCACGAGACGGACTACCACCGGGAGCTGACCACGCGCCGGGTCTGGGAGGAGCGGATCAGGGCAGCGGTCGAGAACGATGCGTTCGTCCTCCATGCCCAACCCATCCGCTACCTGGACGGCACCGTGCGCACCTACGAGCTCCTGCTGAGGATGGTGGAGAACGACGGGACGCTCATCCTGCCGGGGAATTTTCTGCCCATCGCTGAGCGTTCGGGGCTGATCCATCTGATCGACCACTGGGTGGTGCGGCGCGCAATGGAACTCATTCGCGAGCACGAGGCAGCCGGCCTCGAGACGCGGTTTGCGGTGAACATCTCGGCCCGGTCTCTGGTCGACCTGGAGCTGCCCCGAATCCTCGAGCGTGGCCTTCGCGAGACGGGCATCGACCCATCGCGCCTGACGATCGAGATCACCGAGACCGCCGCCATCGCCGACCTGGATGAGGCCCGGCGCTTCATCGGGCGGTTGACGCGGCTGGGCCTGCGGTTCGCGATCGACGACTTCGGCGCTGGCTTCGCCTCGTTCACCTACCTGAAGCGCCTGCCTGTGGACGACGTGAAGATCGATGGCAGCTTCATCCGCAACCTGCCGCGCGACATCGAAGACCAGCACATCGTGGGGGCCATGATCACCATCGCCCACGCCATGGGGAAGAAAGTGACCGCGGAGTTCGTCGAGGACGAGGAGACCTTGTTGCTCCTCAAGGGACTGAACGTGGACTACGTCCAGGGGTACTACCTGGGACGGCCAGGCCCGCTTACGACGGTCAGCCGCCAAGAAGAAAGGCGGGCTGCCTGAGGTGACGGAGAGGCCACGGGAGACACCCGACCAGCCCGCCGGGCAAGGTGGTACGCGGCGCGCCCAGGACCACCTCGTCACGGGCATCGTCCTGGGGCAGGCTCCGGCCGCCGAGCGCGACTGGGTGCGACGGGGTTGGCTCTGGCTGGCGGTGTTGGCCTGTGTCGTCGCGCTGGGAGGGGTGAGCACCGCGACCTTCGTCCTCCGCAGCCGGTCTGAGGCCGCGCGCGAAGTAGAGTGGCTCCTCACCCGCCTCGAAGTCGAAGCGCAGACGATCAACGCTCTGGAGTGGGAGCTGGTGGCGCGGCCGGAGGGTGCCCCGGCCCTCGAGACCCGGCTCACTGAGTCGTACAACGAGATTGAAGCGACCATCGCGCTCCTTGAGGAGCGGGCCGGGTCGGAGCCACGAGTGGCGGAGGTCATCGACACCTACGTCGCCTACGAAGACGAGCTGGCGGCCCAACTCGAACTCATCTACGACGGCCGGTTTAAGGCGGCGGCCGCCGTCGATCGGAACATCGTCGATCCGGCACTGGAAGAGTTCGTGGGCCTCCTGACGACCGCCGCGGACGAACAGCGGATGGCCGCCATCGACGCCAGCGAGTTCGCGTTCTACGCGACGAACGGCCTCGTCCTCGCCCTCGTGGTGATGGGGGCGGCGCTCTTTTTCGGGGCGCAGCGCCATCGCACCCGGCTGGCCATGGCCTGTGGTGAGCGCGAGGCGCTCGCCCGCATCGCTGACCACGACCCGCTGACGGGCATCTACAACCGGCGGCGGTTCGAAGCGGAAGCGGCGACCGCGCTGGCGAGCGGCGCCGCCGGGAGTCTGCTCTTCATCGATATCGACCGCTTCAAAGCGGTCAACGACCAGTTCGGCCACGCCGCGGGGGACGACCTCCTGCGCGGCATCGCCCAGGCCATCCGGGCGTCGGTGCGGAGCGGTGATGTCGTGGCCCGGGTCGGGGGCGACGAGTTCGCCGTCCTCATCCGGGACGGCAGTGAGGAGCTCGCCGAGGACATAACGGATCGGATCTGTGCAGCCGTACGGGAACGGGCTGGGACGTATCCGTGCGCCGGTGGGAGCCCGTCGGCGAGCATCGGTGTCGCGGCTTTCGCGGGTGGCGGCGAGCAGGTGGCGGCCCTCCTGGCCCGGGCCGACGCAGCGATGTACGTGGCGAAGCGGCACGACGCTCGCCGCCAGGCCGGCCGCGCGGCCTGAGGGCTGATGCCGCACGCCCAGCATGGCTGGCTGGCCGAGCGACGCGTCGCCGTACTCAACACGACGCGGATCAGCACAAAAAGATGTAGACAAGCGGACGGCGTGCGTATATTCTGCGCCCGCCCGAGGCGCCAGCGGGGATGCGCCCGCCCGGCCGCCGCAGCCGCGGGCAACGCGAGGAGGTGCAGTATGCCCACGTTCAACGAGGACGTGATCGTAAACGAGCACGACATCCTGCTGCCGGACGGGAACGGGAACGAGATAGCCCGCCTGGACAGGGACGGCAACCTGGTCATCCGCCGCGAGGTCGCCGGGGCGCTGGCGGAGGTGTTGAAGTTCCTCGCTGACCAGGCTGATCTGGCCATCGGCGTGGACGGGAACAGTGGGCTGGTGCGCGTCATCGGTGCGGCCGGCGACGGCGTGGTCCTCAGGGGCGACGATGCGTCCATAACCGCCGGTGTCGCAGGCCAGGCGGGCAACCTGGTCATCAACGACCCGGGTGGCAACCCGGCCATCACCGCGCACGGCGCAGGTGCGGTCATCGATGTGGGGACAGTGGCCAACGGTGGAGACATTCGCATCCACGATGCCACGGGCAGCATCTCGATCAGCCTGGTGGGTGGCAACGCCTCAGTGGACGTGGGCACGGCCGGGAACGACGGCGACCTCATCGTGCGCGATAGCCAGGGCCGCGACGTGTTTCGTGTCGATGGCGGCAACGCGGCCGTCTATGCGGGAGTTTCGGGCAACGAAGGCGACCTTATCGTGCGCGACGGCCAGGGCCGCGACGTCTTCCACGCTGACGGTGCGAGCGCGGCCGTGTACATCGGTGCCCGCGATAATGAAGGCGACCTCGTTGTCCGCGACGGCAGCGGGCAGGACGCCTTCCACCTCGACGGCGGCAGTGCGGCCCTCTTTGTCGGCGCGCTGCGCAACGAAGGCGACGTGTATGTACGGGACAACGCGGCCCGGATCGTGATCCACGCGGATGGCGGGAACGCCGCGCTCTATGTCGGCGCCGAGGGGAACGAGGGTGACATCGTCGTCCGGGACGGCGCTGGGCGGGACGTGTTCCACGTCGATGGCAACAATGCGGCGGTCTACGTAGGCGCCGCCGGAAACGAAGGCGACCTCATCGTGCGCGATGGTCAGGGGCGGACGGTCTTCCACATGGACAGCAACAACGCCGCTCTGTACGTCGGCGGTACCGGGAACGAAGGCGACATCATCGTGCGGGATACAGCGGGTGTTGAACGGATCCGTCTCGATGGGGCGACGGGCGACATCCGTCTGATGGGCGCTGACCTTGCCGAAGAGTTCGCCTGCGAGGCAGGGGTCGAGCCCGGCTCGGTCGTGGTCGCGACCGGCCTCGACGAGGTGGCCGCCGCCAGCCGGGCGCTGGACCGCCGAGTGGTGGGCGTCACCTCTGGCGCTGGTGGGCTTCAGCCGGCCCTGCGGCTGGGCAGCAAGCCCGGAGGCGGCCGCGTCCCCGTGGCCGTCGTGGGGAGAGCTTACTGCAAGGCCGACGCCGGATTCGGGCCCATTGCAGCGGGCGACCTGCTTACCACCTCCACCAATCCCGGGCACGCGATGCGGGTCAGGGACGTCTCGGCCGCGTCCGGCGCGATCTTCGGGAAGGCGCTGGGGTCGTTGGAAGAGGGCACCGGGCTCATCCCCGTCCTGCTCACGCACCAGTAGGACGAGGAGGAGGGAGCCATGGCCACGCTCAGCGTGCGGACAATCGCCTCGAACTGCCTTGGCAAGAATGGGACGCTATCCCTGAATAGCGACGTGTACGGCTACATCTTCCGGGATACGGATGGCTCGGTCTTCGGCACGCTTGGGACGAACGACACGTTGCCCGGGTCCGGCCAGGCGACCACCCGGTCACTGAAGCGCCATCTGCAGACCATATCGGGCCGGGCCACCGACCTCGTGGTCATCCTCGTCGGCCATGAGAACGATTTCTCCGGCGCGTTCGACCGGGACGAGGCCACGAAAGTGCAGTACGCGCTCCAGGTGGCGCGCGACCTCTATGCCCAGCAGGACCTGGGCATCCGCCGGATCAACTGGCAGCGCATCCCGCTCGCCGACGCTGGCGGGTACGTGGACCTCGCCGACCGGTCAGAGGCCGAGGACCTGACGGACGATTGGTCCGGCCCGGGCGGCGGTATCGACGTCTTCTTCGTCCAGTCGCTGGGCGATGCGGGCGGCTGGTCGAACGTCACCGGGCCGTGCGACAAGGACTCCAAAGACGACCTCACGGGTGCGGTCCTCGTGATTTCCGGCAGCCGGCGCTTTACCGGCGTGCTCATGGCCCACGAGGTGGGGCACTACCTCGGGCTCGGCCACACGAACTCGGCCACCAACCTCATGGGCGTGGACAGCAACAACGACGGGATCGCCGAGCTTTCGAACAACAGCACCGTGCTGACGAACAGCCAGGGGACGACCATCCGTGGCCACTGCTCCGTGAACGGACCCTGTTAGGAGGAGACGATGGCTGCTTCCATGGCCGCCGCGCCGTCAGGGCGGCGCCTGACGCCGAAGATCCGCGAACTGGTGGCTGCCGACCGCCACGCCCGCCCGGCGGTGGGCCGCCTGACCGCGGCGCATGTTGAGGCCTTGACGGCGGTCGCGACTCGGGCCGAGGCCTTCGATGAGGCGGTCCTGCCCGCTCGCGCCTTGCAGGCCCTGGCGGCGGGAGCGCCTGCGGACGTTGCGGTCCCGGTGCTGTCCCGCGTCCTCGCCGCCGCCGCCGCGCCCCGGACCGACCGCGTGACCGCCGCCCGCGAGCTGGCCGGCCTGGCCACGCCGGCGGCCCACGACGCGCTGGCCGGCGCCATCCGTGACCGCGACCCGCGCGTCCAGCAGGTGGCGGTGGCGGCGCTGGGGAAGCTCGGTGGCCCCGCTGACCTCCGTGAGATGATGCGGATGGTGGAGCCGGGAGACCTGTCAGTCCGAAAGCAGCTCCGGTTCGCCCGCGCACTGATCGCCCACCGCCATGGCCTCGATGGCCCGTTTCTCCCCGAAGTGGAAGGTGTCGAGCGGCGGCCGGGAGCGCCCGAGCGGATGATCACCCTCACGCTTCGCCCGCGAGGCACGCGCGGCACGGCCACCGACCTCGCCCGCCACCTCGGTTCAACCTACGGCATCGTCCCGGCAGCGCAGTCGTTCAGCCTGCGTGCGGGGCGGGCGGAGTGGGCCGTCTTCGTCAACGGGGAGGTCGGCGCTTCGGCGAGCGGGCTTGCCCGCCTCTTCGAACGGCCCTGGATCGCCGCGATCCTCGGCCGCTGGTTCCCGGCGAACATCGCCAACACGACCCAGTACGTCGTCCTCACGCGTCCCGTTGCCGGCGGCGCGCGGATCGATGTCGTCCGCACAGATGGTGAACTGATGTATACCGGTACGGCCGAACAGCTCGCAGGGACGATCGCCTTCGCGATGGCTGACGTCGATCGGCCGGGTACGGCGCCGACGACCGTCCGCGGCCGGGTGAGTGGCCGTGGGTTGGAGTTGGAGTTGACCGTGCCGTTCGCCACACGCGTGGGCACACGACCGACGGAGGCGGTCCGCCCGCGCGGCTGAACGCCGCGGACTTCGGCCGCGAATACGGACTTGCTCGCGACGGTCCGCGCCGGGATGCTGGGGCGGTGCTTCGTAGAACCGCCGTTGCCGCATTCGCCCTTGCCGCGGTGCTGGCCGTGGCCTGCGAAAAGCCCGACCCCTCATTCCAGACGTCACCCTCGGCCAAGGCGCTCGTGGGCACGAGCACCGGCAACGTCGCCTACGGACCGGCGGACTCGCCGCCACCGCAGATCGCGGACCCCGAGGGATGGCAGGTGCGGTTCGAACTGGCGCTCTTCGACCACGTGGAGAACGGCACGCAATCGCTCCGGGTGGTGCTCCAGGCGAAGACGAAGAAGGGCGCGGGGATGGAGGTCTGGCTGGCGAACGAGCAGGGGACGGTGGCCCGCTGGAGCGGGGGCTCCACGGACATCTATGACGGGGTCGTTTGTTTTCAGATGAAGCTGCGGGAGGCGGGCGAGTCGCTCAGCCTGCCGCCCGGGGAGTACACCGCAACGCTCGTCTTTCGCGACGTCGAGCGGGGGCCGATCGTCGTGAACCAGCAGCCGGTCAGGGGAACGGTCCCAAAGCTGACGGGCTCCGCGCCAGCGGAACGGTCGCCCGTGTTCCGCGACCTCCTGGGCTGCCCCCGCGGCACCTGACCCCAGGGGTCCCCGCGGCAACAACCTCCGGCGGCTCCAGGCCCACCGGACGTCAGTCGTCACATCGTCCGCAGGTGCGCTACGCTGTCCCTCATCCCTCATCCCCGTCCGGAGGACTCCGATGGCAGACTACTACGACCACATCGACGACGAACGGCGTGCCTTTATCGAACGCCAGCACATCTTCTTCGTTGCGACTGCCCCTTCGAACCCGGAGGACGGCTTCCCGAACCTCTCGCCGAAGGGCCGCACGCTCGTCCGCGTCCTCGAACCGAACCTCGTCGGTTGGCTGGACTACCCGGGGAGCGGCAACGAGACGGCGAAGCACACGGCCGAGAACGGGCGCATCACCCTCATGTTTTGCAGCTTCGAGGCGACGGCGGGCATCGTCCGGGTGTACGGGCGGGGCCGGGCCGTCGATCTGGATGACCCGCTCCTGAAGCGCTACCGGACGGCCTTCCTTGACGACGCCCACCCGTACGTGCGCCAGGCATTCTTCGTGGATGTGGAAACGCTGCAGACGTCCTGTGGATACGCGGTGCCGCGTTACGAGTTCCGAAGCGACCGGGACACGCTGGATAAGTACTGCGAACGCAAGCTCCAGGGACATGCGATGGTCGATGGGCTGCCCGTGCCTGGGCCGCTCGTCCCGATCGGTTCCTAGCCGAGCCCTGGCCCGTCTTCGCCGTCGTGTTGACGGCGGCGGGAGGCCAAGATGCCCAGGCCGCCACCGGCGGCCGCGAGGACGCCGAGCACAATGACAACGCCGGCCCAGATGGGGAAGCCGCCGCCACCGCCGCTGTCGTCGTTTAAGGATGCCCCGCCCTGCGTGCTGACGGCCGTCCGGCCAAGTGCGGGCGTATGGGTCGGGTCGCCGGGTGCGGCGGTCGCGGCCGGCGTGCCGCTCGCCGCCGAGCCGGCGGGAGCGGCCGTGCTGGAGGCACCGGGGACGGGTGTGCCTGCCCCACGCGTCGGGGCGGGCGTCGGTGTCCGGGTGGGGGCCGGGGTAAACGTGGGGATGGCGGCTGGTGTGGCGTTGCCAAAGGTGATGTCGAGCCGCTGCGGGCCCTGCTCCCACTTGATGGTTTGGGTCGCGAAGCGGTCGCCGACCTTGACGCGGACATCAGCGCCGGTTGTCCCACAGCCGGCCGTCTGCTCACGAGCGACGACGTCGGCGGCGTAGACGGTGACGCGGGCGTTGCCTTCGCCGACGAACTCCGTCTTGCCCCTGCCACAGAGCACGTCCCCGACGTAGGTCTCCACGGCGAGGTTCGCCTCCACCGTGCCGCCGGAGTCGGTGATGGAGCCGAAGAGCGTCATCGGCGGACCGAACCCCTGTGCGGCGGCGGTCGGCGCCTGAGCCGCGAACAAGGCGCCGAACGCGGCTGCGGCTGTCACCAGGACGAGAACGCGCAGGGGAACTGACCTTCGCAAATGGGACCGACCTGGAGTGGATTTGGGCACTTTTGAGGGTACCCCAGCACCTTCTAGGCGCTACTGTTTGGGCACCGTGAGCGTAAACGACTCTTTCGTCTGCACCCAGTAGGTCTTGCCAGCTTCGAACTTGTCGAGGGTGTTGACGAAATCCGGTGCGCCGGCGACGAACCGCAGCCACTCACCTGTCTCGGGGTTCCAGGAATAGACGGCCTCCAGCTTGCCGAGGTTGTCACCAATGGCGCGCGCGACGCTGATAGAGCCGTTGGCCGTCCCGATGGAGATGAGGTTCCAGCCCGGGGAGAGCACCAGTTTGGACTCAGCGCCATAAGGCACGGTTACCGAGACCTGGATGATCCCCTCACCATCCGGCGTGAACTGGGGCAGCGGTGGGTTGAGGATCGGCCGGCTCGCGTCGCAGAAGGCGATGCTTATCGTGGTTTCTTCCCAGACGAGTGCCGCGTAGTCGGCGCCAACGTTGCCGAAAACGATGGACGAGCTGTTGATCCATGGCTCGACGCCCGGGTTGCCGAGGAAGGTTTTGCTTTCGCCAGGCTGGAGGTACCCGTATAGCCCGAGGTGTTCTTCGGGGTTTAGGACGCTGGAGGGGTTGGAGCTGCGCATCGCGAAGCCGGCGAGCGAAACGGGATTCGTCCCCATGTTCTTCACCGTCACGGGACCATCACCGCCACAGACGAGCCCGGTGATTCTGACGTTCCCGGGGACAGGGGAGGGTGGGGCGGCGAAGGTCACGAAGACGTCGGTGGGGCTAAGGAGGCTGTTGCTTATCTTGATCCAGGCCTGGCACTCGTCGTTTTCGACCACTGTCCGCACGAGGGTCGCGTTCATGGCCGCCCCGAGGTCGTTCTCTGTATCGAAGCTGGTCGCGACAGCGAACTTCTTCGTATCGGAGTTGATGGTCGAGGGACGGTCGTTCGCGGCGACGATAATGCCGCCACCGCCGTCAATCTTGAAGTCGACGATCACGCCGAGGGTGTTGTTGAAGCTGATGGCGTTACAGAATCCGTCGCGGTCTTTGAGGTGGGCCACGACGTACTTCTCGAGGGGGTCGGCCCCGTCTTCCCAGGTGACCGTCTTGTAGCCCTCCCAGGTGAAGGCGGTGGAGACGGTGTTGGAAGTGGCGGGCAGCCACTTGCCGCGGTTGCGCGCCTCAGGGTACTCAGCGAGCGCGAAGTACCGTCCCCGGCCGGCGATGTCGCCGGGCTTACAGTGCGGGTTGCCGGTAGGCACGTTCACGGCGCAGCCCTCATAGCTGAGGTTGTGGTCGCCGAAGACGTCCACACTGAAGAAGCCGTCGAAGCTGTTGGCCGTCGTCATGATCCGCGGTCGTGAGTCCGAGCCGAGGATGCTCGGGACTTTGCTGTCGGGATGCAGGTTAAAGACGTCTTCGAAGGTGAAGTCGATGAGGTCGTCAGGGAGGAAGTTCCCGGCGACGCCGTCGCTCACCTTGGTCTGATACTTGTTCACCCGGCCTTCGTTCTCCATGAAGAAGGTGAGGCGGGCCGGGGGTATGTCGGCGGTGGTGGTCCAGGCGGGACGGAAGTCGTCCGGGCCCTTGAGTTTCCCCCAGTCGTCCGGCAGTACCCAGCGGTCCTTGGGCAGGGCGATGCCGTTCTTCACTTCGGCGGGCCGCCCGGAGAGGTTCGTCCCGGGGAACCAGCCACGGACGTCGCCGTCGAGGTCGCCGCGCTGGGAGACGGTGAGCGTGGACGGGACGGTGAGCTGGACGTCTTCAAAGGCGATGAAGAAGATCGGGATCACGACTTTGCTGAAGGGCACGCCTTCCACGGTGATCACGATATCGACCTCGCCCGGGTCCTCGCTTTCGTAGAAGAGTTCGACTTCACAGGTGTCCGGATCCGGATGGGTCACCACGAAGTCCGAACCCGCGTCGGTGGCGAACCCGGAGAAGGTGCCCGGTTGCCCCTTCGATCGCCGGTAGGTGATGGTGAAATCCTCGCATGGGGTCTGTTGGGTGGGGTTGATGATGTAGGGGAAGGTGAGCGGCACCGTTGTCCCGAGCCAGGCGACCGTTGGGGAGAACTCCGGCGGCCGGAACGAAAGGACGATGTCGAGCGTCTCCAGCGAGATCTTCTGGGGGGTGGAGACGGCGTCGGGGTACTTCGCCGTGATCTCGATGCGGATGGTCGTGCCTGGCCGGCAGAAGCCGTCGCCGTCGATATCGACGGTGAAGGGGTAGCGGCCCTGGATGGTGGTCGCGGTAAGCGTCTTCCGGGTGATGTCCGGCGCCGTGTTTTGGAGCCGGAAGTAGCCGCAAGCCGAGGTGATCTTGAGCGTCAGGGGTACGCCGTCGATCGGTTCGCCGGTCGCGCCGTTGGGCGCGGGCCGGCTGCCCAGGACCCACTCCGTGAACGAGATGCCCTGGCCCACCTGGAAGCCACCGGTCGAAATATCGAACCCCATCCCAACGTTGATGGTCGTGTTTGTGACGAGGTTCGTGGTGAAGTCGCCGCCCCGGCTGATGACCGTGCGGTCGATGGTGTTCCAGGGCTTGATCAACGGGGCGTTGCGCTTCGCGGGGTCAGGGTCGTTGCTGCTGAAGGTTACGGTGTCGAGCCTCGGGTTCGGTCCACCGATGTTGGTTGGGTTCGTGTTGGAAGTGCTCACCCGGGCGGTGATGGTCTGGAGCCCCGGCCTCACCGACGTCCAGCCGAAGCAGAGCGTGCCATCGACTACGCCCTGTGGGTCACCATTCGCGGCCTTATGGAACACGAAGACGCCGCTCGCGGTGGCGCCGTTGGAGCTCTGGAAGTTGATGTCGGTTGGCAACATCGTGTCGGCCGCCACGGACGGGATGACGCAGGCCGTATGGGTCGAGCCGATGACGCTGGGCGTCGATAGCTGTTCCTTCAAGATCTGGCCACCGGCCGGCGTCCCGTCGTTCGGCGAGATGTGGCGCAGCTCAGGCCGGTCGGCGCCGGTGATGGTGATGATGTCGGTCCCCACTTCGCTGATCGGGGTGTCATCGGCGACGGTTACGAGGGTATACATCGCGTAGAAGTCGAGGGTGACGTCGATCCCCACAGTCGCCTGGTCAGCGGTGATGTTGAGACACCATTCGTTGCCCTGACGGAGCTGGCCAATCTTGCGGACGTTGGCCGGGGGGACCGTGAGCGGGTTCAGGGTCCAGTCAGCGAGGGCGACGATATCGAGCGGCGCTGGGAGCGCGGGCGGTGTGTTCGAGGTTTCGCCGGTGAGGAAGGTGGGGTCCCACCCCTCTGTGCAGGCCTGGGCGGCCCCCCCGATCACGCCGGGGGTACCCTTCAGGACGACGGTCACCACCCGGATGTTGAGGGCGATGGTGGTGGTCGTGGCCGCATCCTGATAGGTCCAACGGACGACCATGTCGGGACGGGGCATGGTGAGCAGCCGGTCGGCCGTCACCACGACGCAGTACGTGTCGTCGGCCGTCGTGGCCGAACCGTTGTCGAAGAAGTCGGTTGAGACGATCACGCCGTTGGAGACGGAGAAGCCGTTGTTCGTGCCCGCGGCGGGATGGCCATCGAACTGGAGCCCGACGCAATAGCCGTTCTTCAGGATCTCGGCTTCGGCAGGGCCCGTGTGGGTGGGGATGCCGGAGTACACCTTGTCCGGGGTGGTCTGGGTGAACGCCTCCGTGGCCTGGGCCACGGCCACTCCACCGGGCACGGCAAGCCTGCCACCACTAATACCAACCGCAACCACGATGAGCAGGAGTCCGAGCCAGGCGAGTCGCCATCCGGAGTGCGCCATACAGTAGTCCCCCAAGGACCCGTGACGTACCCCGCCGGACGCTTGTCCGTCTACCTTTTCCCGGGCAAACCGCCACCCGGATCGGACGCGACTCGACACGCGCACCGATAGGTATCTCTCGCAGTTATTCACTACGGCGGGCCCTGAGTCAAGCCGGGGCCGTCAGAAGGAGAACGGCAGAGGGGAGGAAATGGTTAAATCTCCCGAGCGGGATCAGGGAGAACCCTCATGGTTGCGGCAGCGTTATGACGGCCCGGGCCGGCACTCGCAGCCCGCTGAGGCGTCCAGCCTGCGCCGAAACGGGCGTTCGGCTAAGCTCATCGCACCACACCCTGGCCGCCTGGAGCCGAGCATGACCGCGTCTCGCACCACCTCCCAGAAGATCTGGGACAACCACCTCGTCCGGAGGGCCGAAGGGAAGCCCGACCTCCTGTACATCGACCTCCACCTCGTGCACGAGGTGACCTCGCCCCAGGCCTTCGAGAGTCTCCGGATGGCCGGCCGCCGGGTCCGCCGGCCGGACCTGACGCTGCTCACGGTCGATCACAACGTGCCGACGATCGACCGCGACAAGCCCTGGACCGACCCGCTCTCCGTCCAGCAGGTGGAGACCCTGAAGCAGAACGCGGCCGACTTCGGACTGACCTATTACGGCGTCGGGGACATCCGCCAGGGCATCGTCCACGTCATTGGGCCCGAACAGGGCTTCACGCAGCCCGGGATGACGATCGTCTGCGGTGACAGCCACACCTCAACCCACGGCGCGCTCGGTGCCCTGGCGTTTGGGATCGGGACGTCGGAAGTCGAGCATGTGCTCGCCACCCAGACGCTCACCCAGGCGACGCCGAAGACGATGGCCGTGGAGGTCACGGGTGCGCTCGCGCCAGGGGTGACGGCCAAGGACGTCATCCTCGCGATCATCCGCAAGATCGGGGTGTCCGGGGGCGTGGGCCACGTTATCGAGTACCGCGGCGACGTCATCCGGGCGCTCTCGATGGAAGGACGGATGACCGTCTGCAACATGACCATCGAAGGTGGCGCCCGGGCCGGGCTGGTCGCCCCCGACGAGACAACCTTCGCCTATGTCGAAGGCAAGCCCAACGCGCCCAAGGGCGCCCGCTGGGAGGAGGCCCTCGACGCCTGGCGCCAGCTCCCGACCGACGACGGCGCAGTGTTCGACACGGTGGTCACGCTCGACGGCGGCGCGATTGAGCCCTGCGTCACCTGGGGCACGACCCCCGCCCAGAGCGTGCCCGTCACCGGCCGCATCCCCGACCCATCGGAGGCCGCGAGTCCTCAGGCTGCCGAGCTGGCCGAGCGCTCGCTCGCCTACATGGGCTTGAAGCCGGGGACGGCGATCGAGGACATTAACCTCGACGTGGTCTTCCTCGGGTCCTGCACGAATTCACGGATCGAAGACCTGCGGGCCGCGGCCGAGGTCGTCCGCGGCAAGACCACCGCGAAGACGCTCCGGGCATTGGTCGTGCCCGGCTCCGGACTCGTGAAGCTCCAGGCCGAACAGGAGGGGCTGGACCGCGTGTTTATCGATGCCGGGTTCGAGTGGCGTGACGCGGGCTGCTCGATGTGCCTGGGGATGAACCCCGACATCCTCCTCCCCGGCGAACGTTGCGCGAGCACCTCCAACCGCAACTTTGAAGGGCGCCAGGGCCGGGGTGGCCGCACCCACCTGGTGAGCCCGCAGATGGCCGCGGCGGCCGCCATCGCCGGCCACTTCGTCGATATCCGCACCTGGAAGTGACCCCCCGGGGCGGGAGGTTCGCGCACCGTCCCTAAAGCATTTCGTCATCGGAGAGTGACCATGGACAAGTTCGAGACCGTCAAAGGCAACGCCATCCCGCTCAACCGGGCCGACGTCGATACCGACCAGATCATCCCGGCCCAGTACCTGAAGCGGATCGAACGTACCGGCTTCGGGCCGTTCGCCTTCGAGACCTGGCGGAAGGACCCGGACTTCGTCGTCAACAACCCGGCCTACGCCGGTGCGCCGATCCTGCTCGCTGGGCCGAACTTCGGCTGCGGTTCGTCGCGTGAACATGCCCCCTGGGCGCTCGAAGATCTGGGCGTCCGGGCGATCATCGCCCCCTCGTTCGCCGACATCTTCCGCAACAACTGCGCGAAAATAGGCCTCCTCACGGTCGTCCTGCCGCAAGACGACATCAACCACCTCATGGCGCGGGCGGAAGAGCTGCCCTCCTCGCAGCTCGTCGTCGATCTCCAGACGATGACGGTCTCGACGGCTGACGGCAGCTTCAGCCGCCGCTTCGAGTTCGACCAGAACGTGCGTCACAACCTGCTCAACGGGCTGGACGACATCGCCCTGACCCTGCTCGAAGACGAGGCGATTAGCACGTTCGAGGCGACGCGGGC
>JBJXGC010000079.1:0-17155 GCA_046154545.1 Dehalococcoidia bacterium
GCCGGGTCGTAACGCGCGACGAGGTCATCGGCGAGGAAGTCGAACGGCTCCGTACTGACCTCGGGCACGACGGCGATGTGGAGGATATCTCCCTCTTTGTCGTAGGACAGCCTTAGCTGCGTCGCCACAGGATCCTCCAACGCGGCAACCGCCGCGAGATGTATGCCGTCACCACCCAGTGGCGCGCGTGCACCCGTTCCGACGATCGTACATCCTCCGTCACCACGATGGCGACCACGAAGTGAGACGCGTGGTTCTCCTGAGCGCGGGCCAGGGCGTGCTCACCCTGCCGAGGCGTCTCGAAAACCACGTCGGGGTCGCAGACCACGCTCGCAAGCTCGTCAAAGACGTCACGCGCCTCTCGAGGGTGGACGCTCTCGATGTGCTCCCGCCGCTCATCGTTGAACTCCACCAGGCCACCGAGGAAAGGGCATTCAAGGAACGACGGCATTGGACGCGCTCGCCGTCACTCGGTGAGCCGCCGGTAGAGCGCCGGCAACCTGCTCGGTAAGGCCTCGATATCCGCGACCACCTCGTAGCCCATGTCTTCACACATGGTCTTCAGGTAGTCGTGGCCGGCCCGATCGACGGTGAGGGCGAAGGGGGTGATGCCTTCGCGCTTCGCCTCGTTCAGGGCCTGCTTGGTGTCGTGGATGGCGTACTCCTTCTCCGTGCGGTCGCGCCCATAGCCGTGGTCCTGGGGGCGGCCGTCGCTGAGGAGGACGAGGATCTTCACCTTCGCATCCGTGAGCTGGAGCTTGTGGGTTGCATGACGGATGGCCGGCCCCATCCGCGTCGAACGGATCGGCGTGATCTTGTCGAGGCGCTTCTTGATCGCCTGGTCGAGGTGCTCGTCGAAGTCCTTGATCACGAAGAACTCGACGTTGTCGCGGCCATAGCCGCTGAACCCGTAGATCCCGTATTGGTCGCCGATCGTCTCGAGCGCGGTCATGAGCAGGACGGTCGACTCTTTTTCGAGGTCGATGATCCGCTTCGGGGGGGCAGCGAGCTCCTGGCGCCGCTTCGAAACCCACCAGCTCAGGTATTTGCGCGGGTCGTCGTCGTAGTCGTCATCGTCGTACTTCTTCTCACGCTTGTTGATCTCTTCGTCGGTGCTGGCCGACATGTCGATCAGGAAGGCGACGGCGACGTCACGCTCGATCTTGTTGCGGCGCCAGTAGATCTTGTCGCTGGGGGCACCCCCGGCCTTGCGTTCGATCCACCATTCGACGGCGGCGTCGAGGTCGAAGTCTTCGCCTTCGGGCAGCCGCTTGATCTTCCGGAACAGTTCCGGCTTCATCAGCTCGAACTGCTTCCGCGTCTGGGCGACGAGGCCGGCGTGCTCTCGCAGCGTCGTCTCGTAGAAGTTGTCCTCGCCCTGTTCGAGCTTCGATTCTTTGACGGCGCACCAGCGCGGTTTGTAGTCCTGGGCGCGGAAGTCCCATTCGTCGTAGTAGTACGTGGTGATGATGGGCGCGAGGGGCTCTTCGCCCTCCTCACCCGGCGTGCTGTTGTCGCTGCTCGGGTCGCCGTTCTTGTCCGTCTTGTCGCCACTCGGCGTGCCGGCTTCCTTCATCAGGTTGGAGAGGAACTGGCCGGTCGTGTTGTCGATGTCGCCGTCCATCAGCGAGTCGAGGTCGATCTCCGCGCTCTTCTCCAGCAGCTCCTGGAGCTGTTCGGGGGTGAGCGGCGTTGGCGACTGCTGGCCCGCCTCGCCGCCCTGGGCGTCCTGGCGGAGCTTCATCAGGAGTTGGACGAGCTCCGGCTTGAAGTCCCCGCGGAAATCGACATCGTCCGGGCTGCGGTACTCCTCTTCGCCCGCCTGGACGTCGCCCATCTGCATCTCGCCGCCCTCGCCGCCCATCTCCCCGCCCTCGGTCGACATCTGCTGGGCGCCTTCCATGGGGTCGACGTTCTCCCACTCGGAACCGTCGTCCTCGATCGTGTTGGGGATGCCGGCGGCGATCCGGAAGAGCCGCAGGGTCGCCTCGGCCGAGTCCTCGACCGTCGCCTCCTTCCTGTTCACGGCCTGGAGCAGGCCGAGGCCCTTCGCCATCTCTTCCTGGCGGGCCTTGGGCCAGAGGACGGCGTCCTGTCCTTCGAGGCTCGCCCGCACGAGGTTTTCGACGAAGGACTGGCGCAGCGGCAGCTTGCGCACGTCCGGCCGCACCGCCAGGGCATCGCGTTGCATGCGGCCAAGGGGCTTGCGGATGCCGCCGTATTCGCGCCGGATGGCGGCGTCGATGCGGCCGTCCTCGACGATGGTGAAGAGGTCGCTGGCCAGCTTCCGGTCGCCGAAGAGGTCGAAGAAGCGCTCGACGTCGGTGATCGCGTGGGATTCTTCGTGGGCCGCGGCGATGGCGGGGAGCGACGACTCGAGTACGGCCGGGGGCTTCGCGAAGCGGAACTCGAAGCTGCCAAACTCGATGCGGGCCGCCTGGTGGGTGGCGAAGACCTTGATCGCGGCGAAGTTCTCGTCCTTCTCCGCGTAGCGTTCCATCAACTCGGGCAGGAAGATCGTCGTCCCTTCCGTACTCGCCTTCTGTTGATCGACCCAGCCGATCCCCTTCTCCGCGAGCGCGGACGTCGTCTGGACGCTCAGGTTCCGGCCCGTCAGGGCCTTGCAGTAGAGGCGCAGGATTTCGCCCACCTTCGAGAGTTCGACGCGAGCGCTGAGCGTGTCGAGGATGCCCTCGCCGCGGGTGGACTGCAGGCGAAAGTAGGCTTCGCCGCCGTCGTGGCTCGACGTCAGGATGCGC
The DNA here is from genome assembly GCA_046154545.1 of Dehalococcoidia bacterium. Taxonomy (GTDB): domain Bacteria; phylum Chloroflexota; class Dehalococcoidia; order Tepidiformales; family Tepidiformaceae; genus JBJXGC01. Next base: position 2,760 of record JBJXGC010000079.1, read on the forward strand.
AGGCCGGCCGCCTGCCAGGCCTCCAGCTCATCGACGCGGATGCGCTGCAGCACCGTGGGCACGCTCGTCACGAAGTCCATGGCGGCATAGGCGCTGTAGGGCGCGAGCTGTTCGGCCAATTCGATCACTTTGTGGTGGTCGTCCGGGTCGAGCTCACCGAGGGCCGCGGCCGCTTCTTCGAAGTACTGGAAGGCCGAGCGGTTGTGGCCGCGCGCGACCTGGGCGGCGAGCAGGAGATACCGCTCCCGGACGGGCTGGTGGACTTTCTGGACGAGGGGCACGCCGCGTTCGAAGTAGAGCCGCGAGTCGGCCCAGCTCGATTGGGCGAGTTCGACCGCGAAGGCGATGAACGGGAGACGGTCGTCCTCGTCCAGCTTGCGGAGGACTTCCGGCGCGGAGGCGAGGCAGGCCGAGGCCAGTTCGTAGCTGTGCCGCGAGAGCTCATCGATGAAGAGCACCAGGCGTGCAGACTGGTTGATCCGCATCGCGTCAAAAAGCGCCGGGGCGAGGTCGTAGAACTGGGCGGCGAGGGACGAGCTCTTCCAGTTGCCCTTGTAGAGGCGGCGGCCGAGGTCGGCCCACTGGCGCATGTGGTTGGGGCCTACGGCCGCCACGGCGGCGGGCGCCGAACGAAGGAAGGAGACCGCGAGGGGCGCCGATTCGGCGGCCATCGAGAGCGACTCCCGGCCCAGCGCCTCGAGCGCGTCCCACGTGATGTTTTGGGGGAAGGCGCTCCCGGCCTTGAAGTACTCGACTGCCGCCTCCCAGCTGCGGAGGCTGAGGGCGGTCAATTCGACGCCCGTCTCCGTCCACATCTGGAGCTGGGTGGGGCTCAGACGCGGGGCCAGGGCCCGCAGGCCAGCATCGAAGTGCTGGGCCAGCGGCGCCGGGAACCCGGAAAGCCGTTCGTGGTGCCGGGCGAGCAGTTCGCCTACAACGCTCATGTGATGCTGTCCTTCATGACAAATGCCCACGCGGAAGTAACGCTGCCGGCCGGACTGATGAGCGGCCGGTTCATTGATACTCCGAAGAGGCGACGAAATTCCGGGTCGGATCCTTGTAATCGTAGAACGACACGTGGCCCGTTGTCGTGTCCCAGGTTGCGCAGGAGAGCATGAACTCGTTGCGGTGGTCACGCGGGTCGCCCGCTGACCCGGGGTTGACCACGAGGCAGCGCCCATGCTGTTGGGCCATCTGAAAGTGGGTATGGCCGACGAAGAGGGCGTCGCAGCCGAGGTCGGCGGCCCGGGACCAGATCGGTTCGTGCGGATAATGGTAGTCCCGCCACGGTTCCCAGGGAGAGCTATGGGTCATCATCACCCGCTTGCCATCGACCGTGGCCTCGCGGCTGAAGGGCTGGCCGCGAAGCCACCCCACCAGGTCCTGATCGACTTTCGGGTTCGAGAGGGCGCGGATACCGTCCGGCCCAAGCAAGATCTCTTCATGGTTGCCGAGCACCACCCGGGCATCGAGCTCGCGAAGGCGCCCCACCACCTCATTGGACCAGCGAAACTGAAACACGGCGTCACCCGCGCACCAGAGCTCGTCAAACGGCGCCATCATCTCCAGGGCAACCTCCAGCCCGCGGATGTTGCAGTGGATGTCGGAGACGATCGCGAGTCTCATGAGAGTTCCGAGTTCCGAGGGCCGAGTTCCGAGGTCGGCCCGGACGCCGCCTGACCCGACCGGCGGTGCGCAGCAGCCGTGAATCGTGGATCGACTCTAACGATAGAAGAGTGGAGCCCGGCGAGTATGCGGCCTATCTCCGACGCCTGCCGGGAGAGGTCGTCGAACTGTGTGGAATCGACGTAGCCGACATCGAGGGCAACGTAAAGGTGAGACCGGACTTCTGCCCACGACGCCTTTGCAATCATCAGGAAGTGAGCGAACTCGCCGGTGCCCTTGCGCTCGAATCCTTCGGCGATGTTCGCCATGATCGACACGGACGCCCGCCGAATCTGATCTCGCAGCCCGAAATCGCGCTCAAAACGGGCAGTGCCCGACGCCATGTAGAGATCGCGCGTCAGTTGCCTGGCCTTCTGCCAGGCAATCACGTCCTCGAACCGTTGAATAGCGGCCAAAGCCAACTCCGGTCTCGGTTACCTGCGGCGTCCGGCTCCGCGGCCACAGCCTCGGAACTCGGCACTTCATTCGAAGATGCTCGTGACCACTTCCTCGATGCTCCGCTGCACTTCCGCGTCGTCCGTGAGGGCCCAGGTGACGCCGACCTGGCAGGCGCGGCGGGGGGCGATGCCCTTGGCGATCAGGCGGCCGGCGTAGATCAGCAGGCGGGTGCTCACGCCTTCGCTGAGGCCATGTTCTCGCAGGTTGCGGACCTTCTCGCCGAGCTTCGCCAGTTCCGACGCTACCTCCGCCGTCACCCCGGCCTCGTGCGCGATGATCGCCGTCTCCTGGTCCCGCGGGGGGTAGCCGAACTCGATCGCGATGAAGCGCTGGCGGGTCGAGTGCTTGAGGTCCTTGAGGGCGCTCTGATAGCCCGGGTTGTAGGAGATGACGAGGAGGAACCCGTCGGCGGCCTCTATCACCTGCCCGAGCTTCTCGATCGGCAGGAGGCGGCGGTAGTCGGTGAGCGGGTGGATGAGGACCGTCGTGTCCTTGCGCGCCTCGACCACCTCGTCGAGATAGCAGATGGCGCCGACTTTGACCGCGCGGGTGAGCGGCCCATCGACCCAGCGGGTGCCGTCGATGTCCAGCAAGTACCGCCCGACCAGGTCGCTCGCCGTCAGGTCTTCGTGACAGGCCACGGTGATCAGGGGCGTCTTGTGGACCGACGCCTCGCCCGAACTGGAGACCTTCGTAAACGGCCGTCCCAGGCGGTAGGCCATGTACTCCACGAAGCGTGTCTTACCCGCGCCGGTCGGGCCCTTGAGCAGCACCGGGACGCGTTGCTCATAGGCCATCTCGAAGAGCTGGACCTCGTCGCCGATCGGCAAGTAGTACGGTTCGGTATCGACCGTGTACTCCTCGACGGCGTGAATCAGATGCCCCTGGGTCGTTGCGGTGGTAGCCAATGTCATTACCTCCCGGCTGCCTGCTGCAGCCGCGATTGAAGTTCCTGCCACGCCTCGCCGATGCGCCCTTCGAGCGACTCCAGCGAGGCGTTGTTTTCGATGACGACGTGCGCGCGCGATACGCGTTCGCTGTTCGAAAGCTGCGAATCGATCCGCGCCCGGGCCGCCGCCTCGTCTAGGCCGTTCCGTTCGGCGAGCCGTTTCACGGCCGCGTCCGGTTCGACGACGACCACCCAGACCTCATCGACGAGGTCCTCCCAGCCCGCTTCGAAAAGCACTGCCGCCTCGAGACAGGCGACGGAGTTACCCGCCGTTTCCAGGGCCGACAACTCTTCGCTCGCGAGCTTGCGGATGCCCGGCCAAACGATGTCCGTGAGCCGCTTCAGCTCCTCGGGCTTGCCGAACACCTTGCCACCGAGCACCTTGCGGTCGATGGAGCCGTCAGTGGCGACGAGGTCGTCGCCGAAGGCTTTCACAACAGCGCGGAAGGTGTCCGAGCCGGGTTCGTAGGTGCGGTGGCCGAGGAGGTCCGCATCGATGACGGGGACCTCTTTCTCGCGGAAGAAGCGGGTCACGGTGGTTTTGCCGCTGGCGATTCCGCCAGTGAGACCGATGACGTGCAAAGGGGACGCTCCGGGGTTTGGTCGAACGGAGATTGTAGGGGCGAACCTCGATCCGCGCCAAACCGGGCCGCCGTCCTGTTATCCTGATCGCACCATGACATCACTTATCGCCCCCAGGCCACGCACGCGCCAACGCCGCTCATACACGGTGGACGAGGTGTTGGACATGGCCGGCGACCGCATCCTTGAACTGTATGACGGGGTCATCGAGGAGAAAGACGTGGCCAACAGGGCGGCCCAGGTAGCGTTCCAAACGGCGATGCTCCTCAATGATCATCGCCTCCAACACGGTGGCGTAGTCATCCCCCCCGAGGGCTTCGTCCGGCTCGGCGACGACCGCCAGTTGCGCCGGCCCGATACCGGCTTCGTGGTGACCGGGCGTCTGCCCAACGACGATCTCGGAGACGGCGCCCTACTGATCCCACCTGATCTCGCCGTCGAGGTCATCTCCCCCCGCGACAACGCCGAAAAAGTGGAGAAGAAGCTGAAGGCGTATTTGGACTTCGGGGTGCCGCTAATCTGGGCCATCTACCCACGGACGGGCACGGTTCGCGTCGTCCGGCCTGGCGGTGTGGATTCGCGCCTCGGCCCAGGGGATCTGCTCGACGGCGGGGACGCTGTCCCGGGCCTGAGTATTGCGGTGGACGCGATCCTGGCGTGACCCCCGCGGACGACAGCGCGACTTAGCCCTCCGACCGCACAATCCGCACCCGGCTGCCTGGCGCCAGGCGTTCGCAGGTCGGGCAATGGTAAACGACGCTCACGCCATGACCACATTCGTGATCGACGATCGAGAGGTCGTGTTCGCCGTAGCGCTCGCCCCAGGCGGAGAGAGCGCCGACGACCACTCCGAGCCCGTGCCCCTTCGGTGTGAGCACGTACTCCGCCCGGGGCGGATGGTCGCTGTACATCCGCCGGGCAACGATGCCTTCACGCTCCAGGAGTTTGAGGCGGTCGGAGAGGACACTGGGCGGGATGCCCTCCACCGTCTCCTTGAGGTCGCTGAAGCGCTTCCGCCCGCGCAGCAGGTCCCGCACAATTTGGAGGGTCCAGCGGTCACCGACGACGTCGAGGGAGCTGGCCACAGGACAACGGACGGTCCGGTCCACAGTTGCAATCCCCCTTGGTTCCGATATCATAACGGCGCGAGCAGGTAAGTCCACTTCTCGAACTCACTATGAAATCAGGACTCACTCCACCGGCCGCGCACCGGAGGCTTGCCCATGCTGGAACACACTCGATTGGTGCTCGACGCGGCCCTGGCCGGAGGGCTCCCCTCACGCGCCGAGGCGCTCGCCCTCGCCGCCGAGACCGACCTCGCCCCACTCCTCGACACGGCCGACCGGCTAAACCGATCCGCCCACCACAACGTCGTCTCCTACTCGCGCAAAGTGTTCATCCCCCTCACTCAGCTCTGCCGGGATGTCTGCCACTACTGCACGTTCGCGAAACCCCCCGTGCCCGGACAACGGGCCTACATGACCCCGGACGAAGTGCTGGCGATCGCCCGGGCTGGGGCTGCCGCTGGCTGCCACGAGGCGCTCTTCACCCTCGGCGACAAGCCCGAGCTGCGCTACAAGGTGGCGAAGCGGGAGCTCCAGGAGATGGGCTACGAGACAACCATCGAGTACCTCACGGCGATGTGTGAACTCGTCCTCAAGGAGACGGGCCTGCTCCCCCACGCAAACCCCGGCGTGATGACCCGCGACGAGGTCGCGGCCCTCCGGAAGGTGAGCGTCTCCCAGGGGATCATGCTCGAGTCCGTCACGGACCGCTTGCACGAGAAGGGGATGGTCCACCACGGCTCGCCGGACAAGCGTCCGGCCGTGCGGCTCAAGACGATGCGCTTCGCGGGTGAACTACAGGTGCCCTTCACCTCCGGCATCCTCATCGGCATCGGCGAGACCCGGCTCGAACGGGTCGAATCCTTCCTCGCCCTCCGTGACCTGCACGAGGAGTTCGGCCACATCCAGGAGATCATCGTCCAGAACTTCCGGGCCAAGCCCGACACGAAGATGCACGACGCGCCGGAACCCGACCTCGATGACCTCCTCTGGTCGATCGCAATGGCCCGCATCATTTTCGGCCCCGAGATGAACATCCAGGCCCCACCCAACCTGAGCTACGACCTCTACCCCCGGCTGGTGGCCGCCGGGCTCAACGACTGGGGCGGCGTCTCCCCCGTGACGCCCGACCACGTAAACCCGGAAGCGCCCTGGCCCCACCTCGACGAACTGCGCCGAAACACGGCGGCCTGTGGCAAGGAGCTGACGGAGCGCCTGGCGATCTACCCGGCTTACGCGCTGGATGGCGACCGCTGGCTGGACGAAGCGCTGCGCACGCCCGTCATCCGCGAGATCGACAGCGAAGGCTTCGCCCGCGCCGAGCACTGGTCGCCGGGCGAACTCACCGCCATTCCGGCGGGCTACGAAGACGTCCTCACGCCACACGAACCACGCGCCCGCCACCACGTCAGCGCCGACGTGTCAGCCGTCATCCAGGTGGCACGGGCCGGCGGAGACCTCAGCGAGAGCGACGTGGCCCGGCTTTTCCGGGCGCGCGGCGAGGACTTCTTCGCCGTCTGCGAGGCGGCCGACCAGCTCCGGCGCGAGGTGAACGGTGAGACCGTGAGCTACGTCGTCAACCGCAACATCAACTACACCAACATCTGCTACTTCAAGTGCCAGTTCTGCGCCTTCTCGAAGGGGAAGCTGAGCGAGAACCTTCGCGGCCAGCCCTACGACCTGGGCCTGGACGAGATCCAGCGGCGGGTCAAAGAGGCCTGGGCCCGCGGCGGCAGCGAAGTCTGCATGCAGGGCGGCATCCACCCCGAGTACACCGGCCAGACCTACATCGAGATCGTCAAGGCGGCCCGGGCCGCAGTGCCCGGGATCCACGTCCACGCCTTCAGCCCCCTCGAGGTCTGGCAAGGGGCGGAAACGCTCGGGATCTCGCTCGAAGCGTTCCTCGGGCAGCTCAAGGAGGCGGGCCTGGGCACCCTTCCCGGCACGGCAGCCGAGGTGCTCGACGACGAGGTCCGGGCCACCCTTTGCCCGGACAAGATCAACACGGCCCAGTGGCTCGAGGTCCAGGAGACTGCCCACAAGGTCGGCTTCCAGACCACCTCGACGATCATGTACGGCCACATCGACGGCCCCCTGAACTGGGCCCGCCACATCCTCCGCCTGCGCGACCTGCAGAAGCGGACGGGCGGCATCACGGAGTTCGTGCCGCTCCCCTTCGTCCACATGGAGGCGCCTATCTACCTGAAAGGGAAGGCGCGCAAAGGCCCGACTTTCCGCGAAGCCGTCCTGATGCACGCCGTCGCCCGCCTCGCCCTCCACCCCCATATCACCAACATCCAGGTCTCCTGGGTGAAGATGGGCCCGGAGGGTGCACGCGCCTGCCTCCAGGCCGGCTGCAACGACCTCGGCGGGACGCTCATGAACGAAAGCATCACGCGGGCCGCCGGCACCCAGCACGGCCAGGAGCTGCCGCCCGAGCGCATGGAGGAGATCATCACCTCCATCGGCCGGACGCCGCGCCAGCGCAGCACGGCTTACGGCACGCCGCCGCCGGAGCAGGTGGCCCGTTCCTACCACACCCCCGACCTCGAACCGATCATCCTCACGCCGGTGAAGAAGTACGCGCGGGTCGAGCGCGAGCCGCGCGAGGCCGCGCCCGCACGATGATGGAGACATTCGCCCTTCGGCCGGCGACTGTGGCCGACCTCGCACTGATGATCGACCACCGCCGCCGGATGCTGATCGACATGGGGGCGCCGGACGGGACGGGGATGGCCGCGATGGCCGAGCGTTTTGGGCCGTGGGCGACCGCTGAAATGGCTGGCGGCCGGTACTTTGCGTGGTTCATGGAGGGCGCGGCCGGCGAGGTGGCGGCGGGCGCTGCCGTCTGGATGAAGCCGCAGCAGCCCGGCGTCCGTTCGGCGCATGGTGACGTGCCGTATGTGCTCAACGTCTTCTGCGAACCCGCGTTCCGGCGCAGGGGATTGGCACGCGGGCTCCTGGAGCACATCGTCGCCTGGGCCAGGAGCCGCGGCTATCCGGTCGTGGAGTTGCACGCCAGCGACGAAGGGCGGCCACTCTATGCCTCGATGGGCTTCCTGGCGACGAACGAGATGCGGCTGACGCTCGAGGCACCCGCCGTATGATGCCGGCCGTTCGAGGTAGGGCTGGGTATGATTCGCCACGATGGAATTCGAATGGGATGCAGGGAAGGCCGAACGTAACCTGACCAAACACGGAGTGTCGTTTCAGGAGGCTGAAACGGTCTTCGGTGATCCCTTTGAACTGACCATCCCGGATCAAGCACATTCGCGTTCAGAATCGCGCTGGGTAAGTGTGGGCCACTCCGCCGAAGGCCGGATGCTCGTGGTAGTCTATGTCGAACGAGAGACGCGGTTCCGGCTCATTTCCGCGCGCCCGGCAACACTGAAAGAAAGGACTGCGTATGAAGGACGAAGCAGTGGCCGAAGAGGAGATGGCCCCGGAGTATGACTTCACAGGTGCCGTGCAGGGGAACCACCACAAAGCCTACTGGGCGAGTCGCGGCCTTATTCCCCTCGACGACGACCTCAGGACGAGGTTCGCGGACGCGGAGGCGGTGAATCGAGCCCTGCGCGTCTACCTCGCTCTCAGGGATGAGTTCGCCAGGTCTGCGTAGAGCCGAGCTAAACGAGCATGCCCTCCGGCTCCCCCCTGCCGCGATGGCGAACTATCCATGAAGGCCCGACACGCCGTTCAGACCGCAGCCTCCGCCCCGCGTGCGCTTGCCCCGGACACGGTTCACAATACGGCCCGATGGCAGAAGCAATTGGGTCTCCAGAGATAGTGACCGCCGCCGTGCGGCAGGGTCTTTCCCTGCCGGCGGTCGAAGTCGCGGGCGCGCGGCTCCTCGCCGGCGGGGCGATGCACGATTCGTGGGGCGCCGACGCCCTCGGCGCCGAGGGTAAACGCGAACTCGTCGTCCGCCTCAGCCCACCGGCCCGCGACGACGCGGCGAAGTCCCGCGCTGAGTTCGCCGTGATGAAGGCTGCCTTCCAACGGGGCGTGCGTTGCCCGGAGCCGATCTACGTCGGCGAGAACGAGCGCGGCCAGACGTTCATGCTGATGACCCGCATGCCGGGCGAGACGAACCCGCGCCAGCTCGTCACCTCGCCTACCCTCGCCGCCTGCCGCGAGGCGTTCGTGACCCAGCTCGCCGAAGACGTCGCGAAGATGCACACGATCACCCCGGCCGAGGTCGCCGATGTCCTCGCCGTGCCTCCCGAGGGCTCCGAGTGCCTGCTCGTGGAGCTGGCGCGGCAAGAGGCGGAGTACCTCCGGGTGCGGATCAACCCCCACCCGGTGATTGAGTGGGCCTTCCGCTGGGTGCGGCGGAACGTAGCCCAGCTCTCCCCTCGCACGCGCCCCCTCCACGTCGTGCATGGCGACCTGCGCGTCGGGAACCTCATGTATGACGAACATGGCCTCACGGCCTCGCTCGACTGGGAGGGCGTCCACGTCGGCGAGGCCGAGGAGGACCTGACCTGGTTTCTGACCAAGGTCTGGCGCTTCAACCGGCGCGACCTCGCGGCCGGCGGGATCACCGACCGCGAGACCTGGGTGAAGGCCTATGAGAAAGCCAGCGGATTTCCGATCGACCGCGACCGGCTGCGGGTCTGGGAGGTCTTCCAGAACGTGCGCTGGGCCGTGATCTGCATGATGCAGGCCAACCAGCACCTCAGTGGCATCATGGAGAGCCACGAGCACGCCGCCATCGGCAGGCGCGCGGCTGACACCGAGCTCGAAGTCCTTCGCCTCGTGGGGGCCGTCTGATGCAAGACCGCGGAAGCGCCGTTGAACTGCTGGACGCCATCGGGCGTTTCTTGCGCAAACAGTCTGAGACGCAGACGGACCGCTGGCTGCGGTTCCAGCTCCTCGTCGCTTCGAATTCGCTCGCGATCGTGAAGCGCGAGCTAGAACAGGAAGAGGGCTACCTGCGCGAGGAGTGGGCGATGCTCGATGGGCTTCTCGGTGAGGCATCCATGCCACCGACCTTCGCCGAACTCCAACCCGCGATGCGGTCCCGCCAGGACGCCCTCTGCGAGCGGATCAGCGCTGGCGCCTTCGATGACCCGGCGGCCGAAGCCTCCTTGCTCCGTTTCCTCGTCACCGAAACCACGAACAGGGTGCGGATCAGCGCACCGGCCGAGCTGGACCCGCTCTGACGCTGTCGCCACGGCCGCGAGTCGCGTAGGCTCTGGGCCAGCGCTGACCGTCTGGCTGGCGTTCCTGGACGAGGGAGTCAGAATCCGCATGTCCCTAACGCTCACCGTCATCCACGAGGGCGCGAGCCAGGATTACGTCGTCGATGGCCTCGTCTCGTTGGGCCGGTCGGGTGACAACCACATCGTCCTCGAAGCGGCCGCGGTGTCGCGCCACCACGCCTCCATCAAAATAGACGGGAGCCGTGTTGAGTTCACCGATCTGGGGAGCGCAAACGGTTCCCGGGTACGCGGAGTCGAGGCCGAGCCCCGCGTCCCGGTGGCGGCCGCCGTTGGCGACGAGATCAACGTCGGGCCATTCAGTATCGTCGTCGGTGGAGCGGAGCAGGCGACGGTGGTCCACTCCGCGCCGAACCGTGAGGTTGGCGGCGCAACCGTGGTCGCCGGGAGCGAGACGGCGATCCTCGCCAGCATCCCGCGGATCACGGTCCAGACCCCGGTTGGCAGCCGCGACGTCATCCTCGACAAAGCCGAGATAACCGTCGGCCGCGAGCGGACCAACGACATCGTCATCGAGCAGGACGTCGTTTCGCGCCGGCACCTCGTCCTTCGCCGGACACCGGGCGGCTACGTCGCCGAAGACCTCGGCACCACGAACGGCTTCAGCGTCCACCGTGAGCGCAAACAGCAGCATCTCCTGGCCGACGGCGACGTGCTCGATATCGCCGGCGTCGTCTCCCTGCTCTACCAGCAGGCGCCGCAGGAGTCCCCGGACACCGTGGAGACCGCGCTCAACCTGAAGGGACGCAAAGAGTTCACGATCGGCCGTTCGCAACGGTGCGACATCCCCCTCGACCACCCGGCCGTCTCGCTGCTGCACGCGCGGATCACGAACGCCGACACCTCGCCGGTCATCGAGGACCTCGGCTCCACGAACGGCACCTTCGTCAACGGGCAGCGCATCCGGCCGGGCGACCCGTACCACCTGAGCCCCGGCGATGTCATCCGCATGGGCCCGATCAGGTTCACCCTGGGCGAGCAGGGCCTGGACCAGCGCGACGAGTCGCGCGACATCGCGCTCACCGCCGTCCACCTCAATCAGAAGGTGAGTTCGAGCCTCAATCTCCTCAAAGACCTCTCGTTCGCCATCCTGCCGCACGAGTTCGTGGCCGTGGTCGGCGTCAGTGGGGCCGGTAAATCGACGCTGCTCGGGGCGTTGAGTGGCCTGAAGCCCGCGAGCGACGGTCAGGTCCTCCTCAACGGCAGCTCCCTCTACACCAACTTCCATGCTTTCCGGACGACCCTCGGCTACGTCCCCCAGGACGACATCCTCCACCGCGAGCTGCCAGTCGGCCGGGCACTGAACTACGCCGCCGAGCTGCGCCTGCCCGATGATACGGCGGCGGCCGAACGCCGGGAACGCGTCGCCACGGTGATCAGCACCCTCGGTCTGCAGGAGCGCCGGGACACTGCCGTCGGCAAGCTCAGCGGTGGTCAGCGGAAGCGGGTCTCGATCGGCGCCGAGCTCCTTACCCAGCCCGGCCTCTTCTTCCTCGACGAGGCGACCTCCGGCCTCGACCCGGGGACCGAGAGCCAGCTCATGCGGCTTCTCAGGCGGCTGGCGGACGAAGGACACACGATCCTCCTCATCACCCACGCCACGAAAAACGTGATGCTTTGTGACCAGGTCCTCTTCCTCGCGAAAGGTGGCCATCTCGCCTACTACGGGCCGCCCGACCAGGCCTTGAAGTACTTCGAGGTCGACGACTTCGACGGCATCTACGAGAAGCTCGAAGACACGCGGTCTCCCGAAGAGTGGGCCGGGATGTACAAGCGCTCACCGCTGTACACGGAGTTCATCGGCAACCGCCTGGCTGCCCAGGGACACCAACTCGACGGGTCCGCGCCCGCCGCCCCGCCGACGCCCCCCCGCCCCGTTCAGCGGGCCCGCGACTCGTCCGCGCTCCGTCAGCTCGGCATCCTGGCACGGCGCTACTTCGACATCATCCGCAGGGACCGGGTGAACTTCGCCATCCTCTTCCTCCTCGCACCGGCCATCGGCGCCCTCGACTTCGTGCTCTGGAAGCGAAACACCCTGAGCTTCCAGTCGGGCGACGGGAACCAGGCGCTGATCATGATGTTCCTGGCGGCGCTCTTCCCCTTCCTTGTGGGGGCTCTCAGTTCTGTGCGGGAGATCGTCAAGGAGTCGGCGATCTACCTGCGGGAGCGAGCCGTCTCGCTCCAGATCTGGCCGTACATCTTTTCGAAGGCGTCAGTCGCATTGATGTTCGCGCTCTTCCACGGTGCAGCCTTCGTCTTGCTCAAGCTCGCGGCCGTCGAGTTCCCCAACGGCGAGCTCATCAACTACGTCCAGATGTACGTAACGGTCGTCCTCGCCGTGATGTCCGGTGTGATGTGGGCGCTCGTCATCTCCGCCCTCACCTCCCGCGAGGAGCAGGCGATGATGCTCGCGATCGGCATCATCGTCATCCAGGTCGTCTTCTCCGGCGGGATCGTGCCGCTCGGCGACCTCGGCCCGCCCGGGACGGTTCTCGGGGCCATCACGAGTACGAACTGGGCGTTTAAGGCGCTCACCGCCGCGGGCGGCCTCAGCCTTGACGGTTGTGCCCCGGGCAACTTCACCAACTGCACCCTGCCCGGCTTCGGCGGCTTCAAGAACGACGACCAGCGCGAGCTCTCCTTCAACGGCCTCAACAAGAGTTACAGCGATGTCTTCGACGCCGACATCCTCGTCTGCTGGGGCGCGATGCTGGCGATCATCGCTGTGCTCGGACTCGTCCTCTTCTTCCTCCAGAAGCGCAAAGACACGCTCTGACGGGCGCTGGCCTTTGGATCGGCCTTGCCGCACCATGCTCAGGTGACACATGCGATCGTGCTCCTCTCCGGCGGGCTGGACTCGACAACGGTCGCCGCCCACGCCCTGAAGCAGGGCGAGGCCGTCCGCGCCCTCTGCATCAAGTACGGGCAGATCCATGTCCGCGAGGTTGAGTCGGCCCGCGCCGTGGCGGACCGGCTTGCTATCCCGATCGATGTCGTCGATGCCAGCTTCTACCGAGAACTCGCCTGGAACTCATCGCTCGTGGCCGGTGGGGCCGGGGATATTCCCCACGATAGGGACGCGTCCGCAATGGCTGCGGACATCCCATCGACCTACGTCCCCCTCCGCAACACCTTCTTTGTCACGCTTGCTGCCGCTGTCCTGGAAAGCTGGATGCTCGCGCTCATCGAGAAGGACGGCATCGATCCTTCGAGCTTGCGGCCGGCCATCTACGTTGGCGCCAACGCCATCGACTATTCCGGCTACCCCGACTGCCGGCCCGAGTTCTATGAGGCGATCGTTGAGGTCATCCGGCTGGGTTCGAAGCTCGGCTCGCATTATGGCGTCACAGCGCGCATCGCTGCGCCCATCATTCGCATGTCGAAGGCCGACATCGTCCGCTACGCCGTCGAGTTAGGGGCGCCGCTCGAACTCACCTGGAGCTGTTACGCCGGCGCGGCGCAGCCCTGCGCCTCGTGTGATTCATGCCTGCTTCGAGCGGCCGGCTTCGCCGAGGCGGGTGTCGCCGACCCAGCGCTGGCGATGGCCTGAGATGGACGCTCCGCTTCTACTCTCACGGATGCCGGACGGACGGCCCGAGGTGTTCGCCTCCGTTCAGGGCGAAGGAGCGTCGGTGGGCGTGCCCAGCACCTTCGTCCGGCTGGCGACCTGCAACCTGCGCTGCTCCTGGTGCGACACCGCCTATACGTGGGACTGGGACCGTTTCGACCGTGCCGAACAGGTGCTGCAGGCGCCCTGGGAATCCGCACTGGAGGCGGTGCTGGCGCTCCCGCCGCGGAACGTCGTGATCACCGGTGGTGAGCCCCTGCTCCAGCGGCGCCAACTGGTCCCCCTCGTTGTGGCCCTGCGAGGACGGGGATTCCGCATCGAAGTCGAGACGAACGGCACCATCGCGCCCGCCGAACTCGGCCCGTTGGTGGACCAGTGGAACGTCTCACCGAAGCTCGCGTCTGCAGGGAACGAAGGCCTCCAGACCATCCGCGTGGACGTCCTGAAGGCCTTCGCCGCCCATTCCAACAGCTACCTGAAAGTGGTCGTGGTCGGACCGGATGATGTGACGGCGGCGGGCGGCCTCGCGGTCGCGGCCGGGTTTGCCCGGGACCGCGTCATCCTCATGCCCGAAGGCCGCACCGCGGCCGAGATCGCCGAGCGAAGCCGCTGGTTGGCGGCAGCCTGCACGGAGGCAGGTTTCCGCTTCAGCAGCCGCCTCCACATCCTCATCTGGGGCGACGAGCGGGGCGTGTAGCGGTCTCGAGGCGCTCAGATATACACGTGATCTATCGTGTTGCTCACGTCTATAGCGTAATGTGGCGTATTTGATAGACCGAGTCGATGGCTTGTGGGCCATGGCATACGTCTGGGGCCTCTTGTGGGTGACGGCGCGGCGGATCAGACTACGCCCCAGCACCCGGGCTTCGGCAAAAGCCGTGCAGGCA
>JBJXGC010000082.1:0-5226 GCA_046154545.1 Dehalococcoidia bacterium
CCGCGAGGCCGGCGGAGCCATGTTCACGGCCCAGTTGACCTCGTGCGCCGTGGGGACGGTGGTAGCCTCCCGCTGGCGGCGGCGCGAGCTGGAGCGGGCCATCGTGGCCGCGCGCTAGACGGCGCCCAACCGCCGCTCCCCGCCAGACGGAACGTCGCCAAGGAAACGGGTAGACTGCCGCGACCAACGCGAGGAGCAAGCCCATGTCCCGGTTACCTAACGCCACCCGTGAGAGCTTTCCTGACGACCTGAGATACGTCTGGGACCGGACGATGACCGGCCCCGCAGGCGCGCCGAACATCTTCGCCGCCATGGGAAACAACCCCCAGGTGCTGCGCGGCTATCTGCGCTGCGGCAACGCCCTCTGGGCCGACTGCGGCCTCGATGTGGCGACCCGTGAACTGGTTATCCTGCGTTGTGCTTACCTCCAGAACAGTGCCTACGAGTGGCATCAGCACGTGCGCATCGGGCGCGATGCGGGACTGAGCGACGACCAGATCCGGGGCATCATCGACTGGAAGAACTGCGGTCTCTTCGGTCCCGAGGTCCGCGCCCTCTTCCAGTACGCAGACTCCATGGCGGCCTCCGACCACCCGGGGACAGCCGTCTTCGACGAACTGAGGAAGCACTACCCGGACGCCACGGTCGTGGGGGTGACGATCCTCGTGGCCTTCTACTTCGCGACCGCAAAGTTCCTTTCGGCGATGGAGGTCCAGACGGAGGACCCGTTCGTGGGCTGGGTCGTTTAGTTCTGAGTTCTCAGTTCTCAGTTCTGAGTCAGCCGAAGAGGCCGCGGGGGGTGGTGGAGCCAGTGGTGGCTTCGGAGACGCCAAGGCGGGCGCGGAGGGACTGGCCGGGGGCGAAATCGGCCGAGAGTTCGGGGGGCCGAAGGACCACGGGCATGGGCAGGGCGTGGCCGAAGACCAGGGCCTGGCGCTTGCTTTCGAGGGCCGCGATGACGCTCCGCAGCCCGGCCCGGCCGGCCATCCCGCCAACGAGGGCCTCGACGTCCGCGTCGCTATCGAGCTGTAGACAGAACTTGGTGCCGATCTGGGAGAGCACTTCGCTGTCGATCTGGCTTGGGCGCTGGTCGATCACCAGCAGGGTGACGTTGTACTTGCGCAGCTCACGCGCGATCTGGCCGAAGATGCTCTGGCCGGCGAGTGCCTTATCGACGAACTTGTGGGCTTCTTCGATGACGATGACCAGGCGGTTGGGCTCGCGGGCCGCCTCACCGCGCGCCTTCTCCATGTCGTCGCGGTACTGCTCCCAGATGCGGCGGGAGAGCATGTTCGCGACGAGCATGTAGCTGGCGAGGTCGCTGCCGTGGCGGCCGAACTGGACGACCACGCTCTTGCCGCCCTGGAGCGTCTGGACGACATGCTGGATGACGCCGGTGAACTGGGAGGCCCCACCCTGGACGAACTCGCGCCTGACGAGGCGGCGGAGCCCCCGGCGGAGGTTCTCGAGCGTGCCGGCGGCGTAGCCGACCTTCGTGGCGACGCGGCTCCAGGCGAGGTCGTCGGGCTCGTCGCCATCGCGCCAGGTCTTGCGCACCACCGCCGGCGAAGGCCCGTCCGCGAGGAGTTCATCGATCCATTCGCGCCCGAAACGGGAAGCGCACTCGTGGGCGGCCTCGACCGCCTGGGGGGTGAAGTAGGCGGTGGACTGGAGGATCTCGATGTCTTCCGGGGTGATGTCACGGGTGCCGATGAGGACGCGGCCGTCGGTCTGGGGGACGCCCTCTTCGAGGGTGTAGACGGCCACCTGCTGGGGGTGGCGCTGTTTCAGCGAACGGCGGCTCCCGCCTTCGAACTTGAGGTCCCAGCCGTAGTCCCCGTGCATGTCGAAGATGAGCGCGACCGTGCGCTCGCCGTTCGAGCGGGCGGCGGCGGAGTTGGCGACCATCGCGTCGAGGGCGAGGAGGGCGAGCACCGTCTTCCCCGTGCCGCTCTTCCCGAAAATGCCGGCCGAACGTTCGAAGAGCTTCTCGATATCGACGTGGACCATCACGTCGTCCACGCCGAGGGGCGTGCCCAACCGGATCGCGGGGATATCGCCGGGCACGGCGAAGGCGAGGTCGAGGGCCGCCTGGTCGGCCAGTTTGACCGGGGCGAAGTGCTGAGGAAGGCGGCGCGCCCGGACGTTCTCGCCGCCAGCGCGGACTTCCAGGTAAGGGTTCACGTCGAGCTGGGTGTAGACAGCGGTGTCCTGGAGGACGGCCCGGATGAGGGAAGCAGCGCGGTCGTCGCCGGTGGGCGGCGGCCAGGCGGTGGGGCCACTCTCGGCCGCTTTCAGGGCGATGTCCGTGACCATACCGAGCAGCTCAGCGCCATCGCCGAGGGGCATTGCGAGGTACTGTCCGAGCGCGGCCGTGGCACCGGGGGCGAGCCGGACTTCGACGCTCCTGTTCAAGGAGCCGCCAACGACGCTGCCGACCACGCGGTCACCGTTCAACGCGCGACCTCGCGGAGGATGCTGGTGAGCCGCGACGGGTCTGCCCTGAGGAGGCGGGCGAGTTCTTTGCCGGCCGCGACGACGAAGTCATCGGCCCGGCCGTCGAAGGCGCGGCCGGCGCAGCGGATGGCGGCGGCGATGACCGAGTCGTCGCAGAGGGGCGAGGCGGCGAGCAGGGTGAGGAAGGCGCCCCCTTCGGCGGCCCGTACCGTCTCAGCGGCGGTGGCGGGCTCGACGAGGCCAAGGAGGGGCGGCGGGTTGGGGGGCAGCGCCACGCGCAGGACTTCCCCTTCGATATGGCCGCAACAGACGACCGTGACGCGGGTGCGGAGGAGCAGGCGGAGGCCCGGCTCGTCCTCCATGACGGCCGCGGCGGTCTGCCCGGGCTCTCCGCCGGCCTGGAGCGGACGGCTGGGGTCTTCGGGGCCACTGCTGGCGTCGGCCACGACGCCGAGGACGGTCGAGGTCCCTTCGCGGACGGCAACGATTTCGCCGAGGCGGAAGGGAGCTTCCTCGTATCTTTCGTAGGCACAGGCGAAGTGCCGTAAACTGGCCTCCACAACGCGGGCCGCACCGGTCATACGGCTCGCCTGCGCTTGCTGCTGAGCTTCGACCCGGCGGCCGTGCGAAGGCCCTGGCGGGCTGCTTCAGCCTCGAGCAGGCGACTGAACTGAAGCCGGTCGGATGTCGAAATGACGGCCTGTTCGTGGGCCTCCTGGAGGGCGCGGGGATAGCCCTGGTTACGGCGGCACTGGTCGATGATCGTGGCGTGAAGGCGGTCCACCTGGGCCGCTGAGGCCGCCCAATGCGGGAGTTCGACCCGGGCGACATCCGACCCAGCTCGCAGATAGAAGAAGCAGACCTGGTGGCCGGGGCTGAAGAGCTTTTCGACGCGTTCCACCCGCTCACTCTGGGCGCGGAAGAGGGCCGAGCGTTCGCCATCGGCGAGCAGGCGGGCGAAGAGCATGGCGTCGGCCGGTGGCCAGCGGTCGTGGTCAGCGCGCCCGGTCAGGGCCGCGAGACTGGTCACAACGTCGCTCGAGCGCGAGCCGGAGACGTAGGCACCGACGCTCAAGGCCGGACCGCTCGTACAGAGCAGGTCGAGCGCGTCCTGGGTGCGGGCGCGGGCCTCCGCCCGGACCGGTTCGCTCACCTGGCGGGAGTCCAGGTCCCATGGGAGCAGCGTCCCGTCGATGAGCAAGACGGCCGGACCGTGGGCGGTCCGCTCCGCCGCCAGGTCCGCACCGCGGGCGAGTTCACGCGCATCCCGCTGGAGGTTGACCCCCCAGCCGAGCCCGGATACGCCTTCACCGCCACGGTCTTCGCCTTCGCCGGCGAAGGTGGCCTGGGGCCCGAGGATGGCGTCCCGCTCGAGCAGCGGCTCGCCGGGGAGGCGATAGGGGAGGACGACGGCGCCAATGCTGATGACGAAGCACTGCACCGGGGCGAAGCGGTCCGGCTCGATACTGGAGCCATCGGCGGCGACGACGGTGACCGGCGCGAAGGCGGGCGCCGGGCGCGCCAGGGTCACCGGTTCGCCGAGCGAGAGCGCGTAGGGGCGGGGGTCCTGGGCCATCGCGGCGCGGATAGCGGCGTCGCCCCGGCCGGGGTCGGCGTCCCAATCGCCGAGGGCGGCTTCGGCGGCGGCGAGGCCGGCCTGGAAAGCGGCCAGGCCCTCCTGGTAGCGGCGCACGAACGCGGGGAGCTGGCGGGCGATGTCCTCGATCTTCAGGGTCATGTGGCTGTCCCCTGGGTGGCCCGGAGGACGCGAGCGTCACCAACGCGGCGGGTCACGTGGGTGGCGTCGAGGTGCTCGAGCAGCGCCTGGGCGTACTTCCGGCTGGTCCCGAAGAGGTCGCGGACTTCTGCGAGGCTGATGCTACCGCTCGCCTCAATGTGGCGGGCGATGCGCTCGACGCTCTCGCGGTAGACGGCGGGGTCGAAGACGACGCCACCGCCCGTATCGACGACCAGCCCCTGGGACGAGAGATAGGCGAGCAGGTTCGGCTCTGGTAGGTGGTCGGTCGGGGGGTTATATCCGCCCTGGCGGAGGGCGGCGAGGAAGGCGTCCGCCTCGGATTGCTGACGGGCGGAGAGCGAAATCGCGTACCCCGGGGGGGCAAGATCGCGCCCGCGCTCTTCGAGACGGCCCGCACTCATGGCATGGGCGACGACTGCATCGAACAGCGCCGCGTCGAGTTTCGCGCTGCTGCGGACATGTTCACGTGGCACGGCCGGCCGGAGCGGGTTGGCGGCAAGGTAGCCGTCCACGGCCTCGGCCGCACGGGCGGCGGCCGAATCGAGCCAGGTGCGGGCGTAGAGCCTATCCCCGGCGCGCACGGCCAGCCGGGAAGCCAGGAGTTCGTCGATGGCCGCGGCCGCTTCGGCCGGTTCGGCCCGGAGCAGTTCGGCCACCCGCGCCGGGAGGAGGGGCGCCGAGAGGAGCAGGTCGTGGAGGCGCTCGGCCGGCGTGCCTTCGAGCTGGCGGGCCATCGCTTCAAGGGTGGGCGCATGGTTACGGCGGTGGCGGCGGGGATTGGTCGCGACGATGACACCGCCTGCGACCGTGTCGTTCGATGTCCTGATGACGCAATGGTCGCCGCGGGTGAGGGCGACGGCCGAGTCGAGGACAAGCTGAGCCCAGGCCTCCTGCCCGGGGAGGAGGGCGTCGGCGTCGAGGAGGCGCAGGCGGGCCTCGGATTCGGCCGTCGCGGAGAGGAACGTCACACCGGCATCGTGGGCCAGTGGGTGACCGAGCAGGCTGGTGGC
>JBJXGC010000106.1:0-3075 GCA_046154545.1 Dehalococcoidia bacterium
AGGACTTCACCGACGGTCGCCTCCACCCCATCCTGGCTGCGGACGTCGCAGAGGAAGGCGGTGGCCTTGCCGCCAGCCTCGCGGATGAGGCCGGCGGTCTGCTCAGCGCGCTCGCCGCGCACATCGACCACGGCGACGGCCGCGCCCTCGCGCGCAAAGGCGAGACACGAGTCCCGCCCGATGCCGGCGCCTCCGCCGGTGATCATCGCTACCTTGCCGTCGAACTTGCCCATCTGCTTAGCCCTCCTGCTTCGTGTGGCGGGAATGGTAAGGCTTGATACGTGACTGTGCGGCCCACCGCCTCGCACAGCCGATCAAGGTCGTCTCCGCTCATCTCGGCGTCGCGGAGGATTGAGGCGAGCGTCCCGAGCGGCAGGTTGCGCCCTGGTGCACGGGCACGGTGAGCCATAGGCTAAGCGGATGTCTCGGACAAGATAGCTCTATGAGGCGGGCGCAGCACCGAACAGCGCGTTTAGTCCGGTGGCCGGTGCAGGTCGAGGATGACGCCGAGCCGCTGGGCGGCGGCCTCGACGCTCGGACCCGCGCGGTAGCCGCCGATGAGGCCACGTGCATTGTAACCACAGCGCCGGAGCACTTCGGCGTGCTCTTCGGCCCGCGCAAGGTCCTCCATGTTCACCGTGTAGGAGAATTCGGCTGCCAGGTAGACCTCGCCTTCGGCGCCGGACAGGTCGGTCCCGGCGACGATCATGTCAGCGTCGCGCAGCCGCCGGCGCTCACCGGCCGTGACGACGCCGGAAGCCAGGGCGGCACTTAGGAGGTCCAGATCCGGCAGCGAGACGCGCCGCGGCTGGCGCAAAAAGTCACCCAACCAATTGTCGAGGTTGCGTGAGTACCTCGACTCCAACTCCCGCCCTTCCGTGTTTCCCATGCGGCCGTCGAGTCGATCCATCCGCCGTTCGACCACCGCCTGGCGCTCCGCCAGCGTCTGAAGGATCGAGTCGATATGGTCGAGGCGTTGTTCGACGCCAGACTGGCGCTCGGCAAGCTCGTGGAGGATGGCCTCGATCCGGTCCAGGCGTGACGGGACTTCCTCGAAGTCCGGCCCGAGGATGACCGGCCGCAACCGCGCCCGCCACTCCGGATGGGAGGCGAGGAGGTCCACCAGGTCGTCGAAGTCGGAGACGGTGAACGCCATACAACCAGCTTACCGGATCATCCGCGGCTTGAATGGTCGCGCCGTCCGCCGGCCGCGCCGTTCCGGTGAGCCTCAAGTCGCCGGACTGTCACCCGATGATCACCACATGGAACGTGTCGTGGAAGCCGGGGCTCAGGTCAGCATCGTCTCCGGCGGGACGGTGGAGGCGCTGCCCGTCGAGGCGACGGTGCTGGGCGGGTCGGATGCTTGTCTGTTTGTCAGGCTCGGCTCGCCAGCGCCTGAGTCCTTTCCGGCGGTCGCCATCGCCGTGGTGGGCCGGGGAGTCAGCCAGCATTACGCCCGCGTGGACGTGACACGGTCGAGCCCCACCGAATGGTCTCTGCGGGTTGCGGCGCCGTGGCAGCGCCCGATGGACCAGCGTGGCGAGCCCCGCTACCCGGCCCACATCGCGGCTTCGGTCCGGGCCGCCGCACCGCAGCGGGACTTCGAAGCGCGACTCCTGGACGTGTCGCGGACGGGTGCTGCCATCCAGGTCGATGACTGGGACGACCAGGAGACCTTTGACGTGACGATGGAGTGCTCCGGGACACTGATTGCCCTCCGTTGCCGGGCGGCGGAGATCGAGCGCCGTTGGAACGGCGTCGTCCTCCATTGCACCTTTGTCGATGTGAGCCTGGTCCAGACAGTTGCCCTCGAAGAGCTCACGGCGTCTCTGCGGGGTTCGTTCAAGGCCGCGCAACGCTACCTCGCAGGCCGTATCGACGACCCGTAGGGGCGCCCGGGCCTCAGGACCGCTCCAACAGCACGATTGCGCTCGCGAACATCGCTTCGCCCTTGCCGACGGCGTCAACGCCCTCAGACGTCTTCGCTTTCACGCTGACGCGGTCCACCGGGATGCCCGCGATCTCGGCGATCCGGCTGCGGATGAGGTTGATGTACGGCTTGAGTTTCGGGCGCTCGGTGCGCACCGTGCTGTCGATGTTTCCCACGATCCAGCCGCCTTCACGCGCCAGTTCCAGCGCCTTGCGAAGGAAGTCGGCGCTGTCGGCGTGGGCGAAACGCGGGTCGTTGGGCGGGAAATAGCCGCCAATGTCGCCGAGGGCAGCCGCGCCCAGGACCGCATCCGTAATCGCGTGCAGGAGGACGTCAGCGTCGCTGTGGCCCGCCAGCCCCGGCCCCTCTTCGATGATGACGCCGCCGAGGACTAATGTCCGGGAGTCGTCGATGCGATGGATGTCCTCGCCCTGGCCAACCCGCATCACGCTTCGCCTCGTGCGCGCAGGATGGCTTCGGCGACGGCGATATCGACTGGCCGCGTGATCTTGAGGTTCTCCCAGGAGCCCTCAACCACCGCACACTCGAGTCCCAACCTGCTCAGCATCGCGGCGTCGTCGGTCTCGTCGTTATCGCTCATCATGGCGGCGTCGAGCCATGCCTGGCGGAGGACGACCTGGGGGGTCTGGGCCGCCCAGAGACGGGCGCGGTCGGGGTGGCCCATGACCGTGCCCTCCTGGACCTCCTTGATGGTATCCGCGACCGGGATGGCGGCGATGGCACCGGATCGGCCCTCCGCTGCGGAAATCACACGCTCGATGACCTCGCGCGTGACCAGCGGCCGGGCGCCGTCGTGGATGGCGGCGTAGCGGGTGGTACATGCCCGCAGCCCGGCCTCGACCGAGTCGCGCCGCCGGGCGCCGCCCGCCACGGTCGTGCCGTACTTCGTGGGCGCCGCGGCACGGGCAATCGTACTGAACTCCGCCAGGCATTGAGGCGCCGTCACCAGGACGATGGTGGCAACGCGAGGACTTGCCTCGTACGCGGCCAGCGAACGCGCGAGTACGGTCATGCCACAAATGTCGGCACTGAGCTTGTCCCGCTCCCCAAACCGCGTGGACGTCCCGGCCGCAACGATCACCACATCGACCTGCATCGTCCGGAACGTACCAAAGGATCTGCCG
>JBJXGC010000119.1:0-18032 GCA_046154545.1 Dehalococcoidia bacterium
CCTGCGCGTTGATCAGCCGGTAGGCGATGACCGCCAGGATCAGCTCGTCCGTCCGCCCTTCCTGGAACGACTTCGTGCCCGTCAGCCAGATCGCCTGGCACTTGACGTCACAGAACGTCCGCCACCACCGCAGCGAATGCGCATCGACCGTGAAGCCCGATGCATCGCTCCAGATCTTGCAGGCTTCGTCCACCGTGGTGATGCCGCCCACCCGGCCGTCTCCGCCGTACTGCCAGGTGTCGTTGAAGCTCCAGGCGAGGTCTTCGAGCGGGTCGCCGAGGTGCGCCATCTCCCAGTCGAGGACACCCGTTATGTCGCCTTTCGACGTGTAGAGGAAGTTCCCCGTGCGGTAGTCGCCATGCACCACCGATATCCGCTGCGCCGGCAGCGGCGGGTTCGCCCGCAGCCAGCGGATAGCCGCCCGCGCGATCGGCTGCGGGCTCAGCTCGTTCTCGTCGATGATCCGCTCCCAGTGGCCCAGCTCCTTCGACCACGAGGTATCGACCGTCGGCGCTTCCGTCACCCGGGCGATCTCCGTCGGCTGCCAGTCGAACGTGGCGATCGCCCCGAGCGTCGTGAACATGTTTCGGGCGATGACGTGGGCGACGGCCTGGTACTGCGGCTCCTGCAGCATCCGCGGCGCCGTCTCGGCGCCCGTGATCTTCTCCATGATGAAGAACGGCCCGCCGAGCACCGACGCGTCCCGCTCCAGCCAGCGCATCCGTGGCACCGGCACGGCGCTGCCGAAGAACGACGAGTAGAAGGCGTACTCCGCCTCCCGGTCCGTGTCGAGGAGGCTGGCGGGCGGGTCCTTGCGCAGGATGAACTCCTGCGACTGCCGCCCACCCTCGCTCTGCCAGACCGCCTTGAACATCCAGGTCTCGCGGCTCGCCCCGCCGGGGATGCGCAACAGGTGGGAGACCGCCACGCCTGAGGCCGCGCCGAGGCGGGGTGCGAGGTACTGCGCGATAGCGTCTTCCATCGGGCCGGATCGTGTCGTTAACACAGGGGTGTGTCAAACGGTGGGGGGCATCACCTTCCCCACTCATTGGGCAGCCCAAAGGACGCCAGCAACACGCCACCGAACAACCCGAACAGCGAGAAGAAGGCGATGATGCTCCACGCGGCCGCCCGTTGCAGGCCATCAGAGCGGCTCCCCCGGCGGAACACGACGCGGACCCACGCTCGGACAGCCCCCAGGCACACGACGGCCGATGCCAGGACGAGAGCAACTCCCACCAGAACGGTAGCAAGCAACGACGCGTCCGTCACTCTGCGCCCTTCTCTGCGAACCGTCCTTAGAGCAGGAACTCGGGCCCATACACCGCCCGCAATAGGCCCGCCTGAATCCACCATGCCTGGCTCCCAACCCACAGGCAAGATAGAACGACCACAGCCGCGACGGTAATCGCCGGCCGCAGGCGGCGGGCTGCCCTGGCCCACTCCGCCAGCGCGGCGACCGCCGCTGCAGCGACGCCAAGCAGCATGGTTCCCCGCGGGTCCAGCCAAAAGGCGCAAGCACCGAACCCACACGGGCTACGAGACCGGTCCTCGACCCAGCGCGCGCAAATGGTGTCGTTAACAGTCCGGAATGTCGAACGCGGGTCATCTTGAGTCGCGGGTGGAGCCGGGCGTAGTCGCACGCGGAGGCCACGACCCGCCTCAGTAAGGGTGCGCCGGGCATGAGCAACACTCAGCGAACCGGGTTGCGGATGATGCCGATGAATTCGTGACCGCTTGTCGCGAACACTAAGTCTCCGTTCGCCATGGTCACCATCGTCCGGACCCCCGGAGCGCTCGCCACGGGGGTCATAGGCTTCGGCCGCCCCTCTTCTGGGGCCGGTTCACCGGGGTAACCGAAGAACGTTGGGAGAGCGAAGACCTTGCTCGATCCGGGTGAGGCCCCTGACCACACGATTTCACCGGGACCACGGTGATTGTGGTACCACGTTTCGCCCTGGCCGCCCGCAGCCACAGCGGCAAGGCCCGGGCCGCGAACCGCGAGCGTCGATGCAATGCGCAGGTCCGCGCCAACCCGAACGACCCGGCCCTGGTGGAGGAAGACGAGCGGGCCGGATGCTGAAATGGCATCTGGAGCCGTCAATCCGACGAGCGGTTCTGCCCTTCGTGCGACCAGGTCGAGCACCCAAGCGCCAGGGTTGAAGCCCTGGGACGAGTAGGCAGTCGCCACCAGCACCCGGCGGTCATCGAGAATGCGCAGGTGTTTCGGTGGCGACACACCATCCGGGACCTCGTGAACCGCGACGACGGAGAGCCCAGCGGATGCGTTTAACTCAATCAGATCGCGATCATTGAACCGCGCAATCAGGACGCGGTCGTCGCGCACGCCGATCCCCTCGACATATGGTGGGCCTTCGAGGCCAGCATCTCGAACAGGCGCGGGAAGAGAGATCAGTTTAGTCGAACCATCGTCGCCGACGAGCACGACCCGAGCACTGCCTGCGAATACGGTGCCCGCTGAGGTCCGAGCGGTAACGAGGATACCGTCAATGTCGCCGACCGGTCCGATGACCCGTTCGACGCCTGCCTCAGGGTCAAGGACCATGGCCTGCCACCCCGTGGGTCCCATGGCGGCGTAGTACGCGAAGCGGCCATCGGTTGCCACCGGTGAGACGAGCGAGTGCTCGAAACGCCGAATGGCGGCGTGTCCCTGGTCGGCCACACTCCCCATCGGGGGGTCGGCCGCGACCACATCTGGCGGGTTGCCAAACCGCAGCCCTATCGTGTCACTCGCAGCGGCGAGAGCCAGGGCGACCGCAAATCCGCCGGTCAGACATCCAATGACCATCACCGATCGGCGCGGGGATTGCAGCTTCATCGTGTCCCTCCGAGTAAGTGCGTTGGAACTAATGCGTCGATATGACGACGAATCTCGTCCAAGCACTTAACGTGTTCTTGGAGTACCATGACTGCGAGTTAGTCATGTCTATGTTGTTGGAGTCCCAGTTATACCATGATCCACCTGAAGATCGTTGCAGTGCATATCCTGCCGAGGAGGAACAGGAGCCCCAGAAGTATCCCCCGAAACATATCCCATTATTCGTGGGCTGGATTCCTACCGGATTCCACTTCCCACCACCAGAGAGTGCTTTGAACTCGCTCGTGGCATCGACTCGCGATACGGAGCGATAATTCCAATTGACCATCACGAGCGTAGTGTAATCTACGAAGGCTGCGGTTTTGTAGAGTACGTATGGACCTCCGCCGCAGTTCGATGATTCTCCGGTATAACTTATACCGATCTGTCTTGATGAAGTAGACACTTGCAGAGGTGCCACAGACTGAAAGTTCCCAGAGGATCCCGAACTACCTACGCACCTTCCTTGTCGTTCCGAGTAATAGTTATACAGCGACGTACGAGGAGAAACGTTCGCTCCGTTACTGAATCCATTAACAGCGCCCACCTGCAGCCACTCGAACGTCCCTCCTGCCCAGCCAGGCGGTGGGGTGCTCACCATGCCTAGCCAGTGCACCGCTGAGTCTTTAGTTGGATCAGCCAGGGCATTCGCCGGAAACCCTATCCAGCCGCGGACGCCATAGTAAACGTGCGGCGTGCGCTGACCGATATAAACACGGGAGTTACACGGTGGCTGTGAGCCTCCGCATGACTGTGCCGCCGCCTCAACCGTTGTAAGCAGAGCCAGCGGAGACAAAAAGACGAGCGCCAAAACCGCGTAGAAAAGCACCCTCGCGCAATGGGAGCGAACGCCGCGGCTACGGCTCAACACCTCGAGACGCCTCGTGATCGCCCTATACATAGTCGCCCTCCAGTCGGATCCTGACCACAACCAGTCCGCCGAAATCCATTTCCCAACGCGCGCAGGATGGACGGTGCGGGGACGGCGCGTCTATCACCCGTTTCGGGTGATTTCCGCCCGGTAAATACGCGCCGCCTCGCCGCGGTCCGAGACGCCCAGCTTCTCGAAGATGCGCTTCACGTGTGTCTTCACCGTGTCCAGGCTGATCACCAGCAGCTCCGCGATCTCCGGGTTGGTGTGGTTCTCCGCCATCTCGACCAGCACCTCAAGCTCCCGCTCCGTCAGCAGCGCGAGCCGCTCGCTCTCGCTCTCTGGCTCTCTGGCTCTCTGGCTTGCGACATCGTGCCTCCTTCGTGCAAGGCCCACCATCCCCGGACGATGCCCCATCCATGCGTTCAGGCCCGGTAAGGTCGCTCACTCTTCGGCTGCGAGAGCGCGCTCCCAACCGCGCCCCGGCCTGGTCCTGCCGAGTACCTAACCAAGGCCAACCAGTGCCCGCCCAGGTTCGCGGCACTGCTTCAACCAATGGATTACGATTCTCACTTCGGCTTCAGCGCACAGTCCGCCCCGAACCGGAGCGACACCCGGAAGCCGGTGACCGCGAAGTCGTAGCCGTCCGCGTCGTAGGTGATGCGGGCGACCCCGTCCGCTGGTGCGCCCTGGGCGATGGCCGCCTTCCAGAACTCGGCGATGCGGCAGGCGGGCGTCTCCACGAAGGCCACCGCCGCGGCCGAGGCCTCGCCCACGTCCCGCTCCATCCCCTTGTTCACGTAGTCCACGGTGCGGCGGACGCCCCCGCTGGTCGTCGTCCGCCGCCGCCGTTGCCCCGGTTCGTACACGCGGACCTCGACCGGCTCGTGCCATGGCCCGGTGTTCGCCCCCCCGGCGCCGGGTGGAGGCGCGTCAGCCGGACGGGGGATTTCGCGCGCGAACGTGTAGGTGACCTGTGGTTTCGGCGTGTAACTCGCCTTCAGGTCGAGCGTCCCGTCCGCCCGCACGAGGGCGATCTCGACAGAGATGAGCCGCGCCCCCTCGCCCGCGTAGGCGGCGATCTCCGGCAGCGCCGCCAGGGGGTCGAAGGCGCGCGCGTCGCCGGGCGCCTCCCGGGTGTCGACGCCGTCGTCGAGCCCGACCAGCCCCAGGAGGGAGTCGGCCGGGTCGCTCCCGGTCGCGGCACAGACGCTGAGTGCGCCAATAAGGGAGCTGCCGAGGACGATGGCCACGATGACCACCGCGAAGATGATCCAGAAAATAGACCCCCCGCGGCGGCGCCGGGGCGACGGGAAAACGTGCATGGGACGGAGGGTAGCGCCAACGACGTATGCGTCCAGCGCCACGGAAGCAGAGTGCACCCGGCTGTGTGACCCGCTTCACAGACACGGGCAGCCCAGCGGAGCGAGAATGCCCCCACGGCTGGTGGCGCGAGCCCCCCTTCCCCGCGCACCCAGCCCGTCCCAACGGTGAGACGTACGGGCTCACGACCTGTCTCCTCTTCTGCCGGACTCCGGGCCGGCGCCGCTCGCAGGAAAAGATGGAGATGTAAAAATGGAAACCAACGCAATCACGCCCGCCCGCGAACAGGATGACCTGCTCATCGTCTTCCTCGACCTTGCCCGCTATTCAGCCTTCGCCCGAACCCAAACCGACCGCGACGTGGCTGATCTCCTCGATCAGTTCTATGGGATGGTCAGCGCGGCCACGGAGGCCAGCGGTGGACGCGTCATCAAGTTCACCGGCGATGGCGCCTTCCTTACCTGGCCCGTCGAGGAGGCCGACCGCGCGATCCCCGCACTGCTCGAACTGCGGACGCGGGTGCACGGCTGGGCGACGGCGCGTGGCTGGGCAACCGAGCTGGTGGTCAAGGCGCACGCTGGTTCCGCCGTCTGCGGGACGTTCGGTGCACCGGCCTTCGCCAACTACGATGTCATCGGCTCGGCCGTTGCTATCGCCGCGAGGTTGGAGGCGCGCACCATGGCCCTCTCCGCGGACGCCTTCCGTAAGCTCTCGCCGGAGACCCGGAAGATGTTCAAAAAGCACACGCCGCCCGTCGTCTACATCCCCGCGGGCGACCGCCGGCCGTAACGGTGGGCAACTGCGCCATCGTAGCGAAAGGGACCTCATGACGGTGCCACAGGCAGCCGAGGACCTTGACGGCGATTGGCTCGCCGCAGCATTCGGCCTCCGGCCCAGCGCTCTGGCCGGCTTCGCAGTCGAGCCAATCGGCGCTGGCCGTGGCCTGAGTGGCTCGCTCCACCGCGTCCACCTCCGATGGGCAGGGGCCACCGCTCTCCCGGGCAGCGCCGTAGTGAAGCTTGCGCCGGGCGACCGTGAGCTGCGCTTCTACCGGGAGATCGGCGCCGGGAGCGGCCTGGCCGTCCCGGGTATCTACTTCTCGGATAACGATGCTGAGGCCGGGACAAGCGTCGTCCTGATGGAGGACCTGGCCGGCTGCGAGCTGTATGAGCTCGGAAACGCTCCCGCTTCGGCCATCGCGGCCATGGCCCGCGCCGCCGGCCGGATGCACGCCCTCTGGTGGGAGGACCCGCGGCTCGCCACGACCTCCTGGTTCAACGGGCCACACATCCGTACGCGGACGTTCCCCGCCATCCTCCGCGCGGCGCTCGATCACCCCCATCCCTGGTTCAGCGAGCATCTCCCGGACCGGCTGCGGGCGCTGGCTGGGCAGCTCCCCAGGGCCATCGAGGGCGGCCTCTACCTCAACGCCGGCCCGCGCACGTTCGTCCACGGCGACCTCGGGCCACGAAACGTCGCCATCCGCCCGACGGGTGAGGTGGTGGTTTTCGACTGGCAGCTCTGCGGGACCGACACGCCCGGCTGGGACCTCGCCCAGCTCGTCTCCGATAGCCAGGGGGCGGTCCCCGCCGCCGAGGCGATCGACCTCGCCCTGGGCGCGCACTACGAGGCGCTCTCTGCGGCCGGCGTCCGCGACTACAGCCGTGCTCAGCTCGACCGGGCATTCGCGATCGCCTCGCTCCGGGGCCTGACGACGCCGCTCGGCATCCTCCGGCCCGGCGTGGAAGACCCGGACCGCGAGGCCATCTGCGCGCGCTGGCTCGGGCTGTTCGTGGTCATGGTCAAGCGCTTCGACTACGAACGCCTCTTCGCCGGGTACGCCTGAGCCGCGCCCGTTGGGGGCCGCTTTGCTACGGTGGATCCCTGCCCGGCGCGCCGCCAGCGCACCGGAGCCTGATTTGAGGACCGATCCTTGCCAGCACCCGACCTCGACACCATCGTCTCCCTCGCGAAGCGCCGCGGCTTCGTCTTCCCCTCCGCCGAGATCTACGGCGGCTTCGCCAACGCCTACGATTACGGGCCGCTCGGGGTTGAACTCAAGCGCAACATCCGCGACGCCTGGTGGCGGGCCATGGTCCGCGAGCGCGACGATGTGGTCGGGCTCGATGCCGCCCTCATCAGCAACCCCAAGGTCTGGGTCGCGAGCGGCCACGTCGCCAACTTCACCGACCCCCTCGTCGACTGCAAGAAGTGCCAGCAGCGCTGGCGCCTCGACCACATCGAAGAGGGCCAGTACGGCGAGGTGAAGCGCGACCCCACGGGCAAGCTCGTCTGCCCGAACGATGGCGGCGAACTGACCGAGCCCCGCCAGTTCAACATGATGTTCAAGACCCAGGTCGGCCCCGTCGCCCACGACGACGCGATCGCCTACCTGCCCCCCGAGACGGCCCAGGGCATCTTCATTAACTTCGAGAACGTCGTGAACTCGATGCGCCGCAAGCTGCCCTTCGGCATCGCCCAGACCCGCGTCAGCTTCCGCAACGAGATCACGCCCGGGAAGTTCGTCTTCCGCACGCTCGAATTCGAACAGATGGAGATGGAGTACTTCTGCAAGCCGCCAAAGGACCGCTCCGACCCGTCTGAGTACATGGCGCTCTACCGCTCCTGGGTGCAGGAGCGCCTCCGCTGGTACATCGAAGTGATCGGCATCGACGCCTCCCGGCTGCGGCTGCGCGAGCACTCGAAAGAGGAGCTCTCGCACTACAGCGCCGGCACCACCGACGTCGAGTACGCCTTTCCCTGGGGCTGGGGCGAACTCGAGGGCATCGCCGCCCGCACCGACTTCGACCTCACCGAGCACGGCAAGCTCAGCGGCCACCCCCTCACCTACTTCGACGAAGAGGCGAACGAACACGTCGTCCCCTGGGTCGTCGAACCGGCCGCCGGCCTCACCCGCACCCTGGCGGTCACCCTGCTCGAGTGCTACAGCGAAGAGCCGGACGAGAAGGGCGAGAAGCGCGTTGTCCTCAAGTTCAAGCCAAACATCGCCCCCATCAAGGTCGCCGTCCTGCCCCTTTCGAAGAACGAGAAGCTGGCACCGATGGCCCGCCGCGTTTACGAGATGCTCCGCCCCGTCTGGATGACCCAGTACGACGAGACCCAGTCCATCGGCCGTCGCTACCGCCGCCAGGACGAGATCGGCACGCCCCTCTGCGTCACCATCGACTTCCAGACCGTCGGCGAAGAGGGCACCCCCGGTGACGACGCCGTCACCATCCGCGAGCGCGACAGCCAGTCCCAGGTGCGCGTCCCCATCAGCGGCCTCGTGGCAGCGCTGCGAGAGCGTCTCCCGGGCTGTTAAGATCAACGAGGAGGCCGTTATGACCACGCTAGCCGAGATTCAGACCGCGGTTGAACAGCTCAAGCCCGAAGAGATCGCCAAGCTCTCGGACTGGCTGGAGGAGTACCGCGCCGGCCTCTGGGATCAGGAGATCGAAGCCGATGCCCGCGCGGGCCGCCTCGACCACCTCGCCGACGAAGCAATCCGCCAGCACCGGGCAGGTCTCACCGCCGCGCTTTGAACAGCTTCGCCACAAAGGAGTTCTGGGAGATGTACGCGGCGCTGGAAGTTGGCGTCCAGGCCCTTGCCGACCAGAGCTTCGCGCTATTCAGGACGGACTCGCGGCATCCGTCACTGCACTTCAAACGCGTGGCTCATACTGGTCGGCACGGGTCGGAAAGGACCACCGCGCTCTCGCTCATGAGTCCGGCCAGGACCTCGTGTGGTTTTGGATAGGCAGGCACGACGCGTACGTGCGGACCATCCGGCGCGGGTAGCCGCTTCGGACGCCCACCGCCACCTCCGTGCGGCTCACCTCTCCCTCAGCTTCGCCGGGTATCATCGCTTCGTGCGCATCCTGGTCGCGGAAGACGAGCCAACCATCCGGGCGTTTCTCGGCCAGGGCCTGGTCGAGGCCGGCTACGCCGTTGACCTCGTCGCGGATGGCGGCGACGCCCTCCTGGCGGCCCGGACCGTCGATTACGATCTCCTCATCCTCGACGTGAATATGCCGGCCCCCGATGGCTTCGAAGTCTGCCGCCGCGTGCGGAGTACCCCCGGCTCTGGCCCCGCGATCCTCTTCCTCACTGCCCGCGACGCTGTTGAAGACAGGGTGACCGGGCTGGACCTCGGTGCCGAAGACTACCTCGTCAAGCCGTTCGCCTTCGCCGAGCTGCTGGCCCGCGTCCGCGCGGCCCTCCGCAGGGGTGGAGGGTCGCCGGCAGTCCTGAAGGCAGGCGACCTCTCACTCGACCCGGCCGCCCACACCGTCACCCGCGGCGGGGTAGAGGTCCACGTCACCGGCAAGGAGTTCGCCCTCCTGGAGTACCTCGTCCGGAACGCAGGGCGCGTCGTCACGAAGACGATGCTCGCCGAGCACGTCTGGAACTTCGAGCTCGAAGCCGAGTCCAACTTCATCGAGGTGCTGGTCTACTCGCTGCGCAAGAAGGTCGATGTCCCCTTCGAGGCGCCACTCATCACGACCGTCCGTGGTGCAGGATACCGGCTTGATGCACCGGCTTCGTAATCTCAGCATCCGGACGCGGATCGCGCTCGCAATCTTCGGCACTGCCGTCGCGCTCCTGGTGACGATGTCCCTCGCCGTGTACCTGAGCTTCGCCCGGACACTCGAAGAGAACCTGGATGACACGCTGCGGCTGAGAGCGGCGGCGAACCTGCGCCTCGTGGATGCCGGCACCTCCCCACCAACGCTCCGCCCCGGACCGGACCCCGGCGACGAGCGCGCGGAGGGCGATGCCGTCCTTCGCCTCTACGCGACGGATGGCCGCCTCCTCAGTGATGGTTCGCCGGCGACCCCCATCACCCCCGCCGAAGACGAGGCCGTGGCAAGCGCTGCCGCGAGCGGCCAGGAGGTGTCGCGCAACCTGCGGCTCAGCGGCCGCGAAGGCGTCCGGATCCGGGTGACGACAGTCCAGGGTGAGCCTCTGCCGGTAGCCGTCCTCGTCACCGGACTGGAGCGTTCTCCAGTGACCGAACCGCTGACCCAACTGCGTCTGATCTTCTTCCTCTCCGTGCCCGCGACGGCGGCCGCGATGGCCCTGGCGGCCTTCCTCATCGCCCGCCTCGCCCTCCGCCCCGTCGCCCGGATCACCGACGCCGCCCGGGAGATCGCTGCCGGCGACCTCGCCCGTCGCCTTCCGCCGGCCGGTGCCCGGGACGAGGTGGGCGTCCTGGCCGAAACCTTCAACACGATGATCAGCCGGCTGGCGGCGACGATCGATCGCGAGCGGCGGTTCACCGCCGACGCCTCGCACGAATTGCGCACGCCGCTAGCAGCGATCGAAACGAGCATCGATGTGACGCTGAGCCGCGACCGCGATCAGGGCGAGTACCGGACGACGCTCGAGGCCATCCGGCGCCAGGCGCGCCGGCTCGCCCGGTTGACGAGGCAACTCCTGGCCCTTGCCCGCATGGATGATGGACGGCGCGACGTCGCCTTCACGACCATCGACCTCGCCGCCATCGTGCGCACGACGGCGGAGGCGTTCGCCGAATCGCACCCGGACGCCTGCCTGCAGATCGACCTGCCGGGCGAAGTCGTTCCCCTCGCCGGCGACCCCGACCTCCTCGCCCAGGCGGTCACCAACCTGCTCGAGAACGCCACCACCCACGCTGGGCCACAGGTGGTGATTGTTGCCTCGCTTCGTGTGGGGCCGGGCTCACCCCCCGTCCTCACCATCCGGGACAACGGCCCCGGTATCCCCGAGGAGTTGCGAGCGAACGTCTTTGAACGCTTCCGCCGGGGCGACGCCGCGCGCACGACGGAGGGGACAGGACTCGGCCTGGCGATCACCGACGCGATCCTGCGCCTCCATGGCGGCTCCATCCGGGCACTGCCCCCCGGGGACGCTCCCGGGGCTGTCTTCGAGCTCTCATTCCCCGCTACGAGGTAGAGCGGCGGCCACGGACTCATCTCAGGCTCAGCTCGGGCCCTGACAATCTCTCCTGTCAGGACTTCCTGGCGAATGGCGATCAGACGAAAAGGAGAATCAGGATGTTCAAATCACTGCCCGGAAGACTCGTACTCGGGTCCTCGGTGGTCGCGTTGCTCGCGATCGCCGCCACCACCACCACGCTGGCCACCCAGGGTGCCTTTGCCGGAGGCAATAACGACGACGACGGGGAGGCCGAAGCCGCCCCCGGCACGCTGGATGATGGCAAGGAACTCCTCCCTGAGGCGAAAGTCTCGATTGAAGACGCCATCGCCGCCGCAAAGGGCGCAGCCACCGGAAACCTGGGTGAGGTCGATCTCGAGTACTGGAAGACCGGCCTCGTCTTCAACGTCGATATCGGCGATGCCGACGTCAAGGTCGATGCCCTCACCGGCCAGGTCGTCGGCGTCGAAACGGACGGCGAGTAACCACCACCCGGCAGGTAGGCGTCGCCACAGAGCAGTGACGGCGCCTACCGCCGCAGCGATTGGAGCCCAACTGTGTTCGGACGCCTCATTCTCACTTCAGCGATTGCTCTGGCGGTTGCCGCTGCCGCCTGCAACGGCGGCGATAAACCAGCTGCCGCCGTCATCGATGCCGGCGACGGTGCCGACTATCGGCCTGATTTGAACCCCGCGAACTTCGTTACTCGCATCGACAATCCGTACCTCCCGTTCATCCCTGGCAGCCGCTGGGTCTACGAGTCCGGCGACGGCAGCGAACGAATCGAAGTGGTCGTCCTTACCGAGACCCGCCAGGTCGCGGGTATCACGGCGACCATCGTCCGTGACACCGTGACCGAGGACGGAGAGGTCATCGAAGACACGTTCGATTGGTACGCACAGGACAAAGACGGCGCGGTTTGGTACCTGGGGGAGGACTCCCGGGAGATGAAGGACGGCAAAGTCACCAGCACCAAGGGCTCCTGGGAGACCGGCGTCGATGGCGCCCTTCCGGGCATCGTGATGCTCGCGAAGCCCACGCAGGGGGCGGCTTACCGGCAGGAATACTACAAGGGCGAGGCCGAGGACCTCGCCCAAATCGAGCGAGTCGATGTGACCGAGACAGTCAACGGGACGAAATACGACCGGCTCGTCGTCACCCACGAGTGGAACCCACTCGACCCCGAAGTGATCGAGGAGAAGTACTACGCGCCCGGCGTCGGGTTCGTCCTGGAGGTCAAGGTGCGCGGAAGCAAAGATCGCCTCGACCTCGTGAGCTTCCAGCCCGGGAAGTAGGCGTATCTGGTCCTGAAAGGAATGGCCGCGCGGGCCTCCCACGGAAGCGAACAACCGTGCTATGATGGATCAGTCGCGAGCCCTCACAGGCCCGCGCCACTCACGGGGACGAAAGGATTCGACAGGGGGAAAGGTAGCCGGACAGCAGGCCGAGGATGGCTGTATCCTCGTTAATCACATGGCCAAAAAACAACCGCGAATAATAATCGCCAACTCGCTCTCGCCGCTTAAAGCTTGAGCCGTCCTCTGGAGTCCTCGGCCTGGTGGGACCTCAGATGGGCGTTACTAATGCCAGGATGCTGCGGTAGGACGCCGATAGTCACCGCTTAAGATCATCGGCTGGCCGGACGACGCGTGGACCACCAGCGAAGGCGGACGGCGAGACCCTAAGTGGTGGGAATGCCTGTAGGATAGTTCGGAGCTGTACTTCGCTGGACCGGGGGTTCAACTCCCCCGCGTCTCCACCAGCACATTCGAGGCCCGCTGCTTGCAGCGGGCCTCTTTCCTTGCCGCCGCGAATCGGGTGCTTTGCCCCGTGCACCTGCCCTGCCCCGTGCACCTGCCGCCGGGCGTGCGCTCGCCGTCGCTCGACGCTGGCCGACCCAGCCCGTTCAATGCAGTGACGATGACCTTCACCCTCAGCGCGTGCTCACACAAAGCCTTCATCGCGCCCGGGCTCGCCACGTGACCAACTTCGGGCGCGCGGCCTTAGCGTGTGACGTCCTGGTGAAGCTCGCGCTCGTGGGGCTCCTCCTTTTCGCCGTGATCTTCCCTGATCTGCCACAGTTCGAAGGGAAAGCGGTGGCCTGGCGGGCCATCACCTACCCGGTCGCCGCGCTCATCGTCCCGGCCGCCTGGTGGGCCTTCGCCCGCCGGAGCCGCTACCCGTTCGCCGCCGACATCCTCCTCGTGCTCCCCTTCACCATCGACACGGCCGGCAACGCGGCCGACCTCTACGACACCATCAGCTGGTGGGATGACCTCAACCATCTCGTGAACTGGGGCATCCTCACCGCCGGATTCCTGCTCGCAACGCGCTCCCTCGCCCTGCCCTGGTGGAACGCCCTTTCGGTCGGCATCGGCTTTGGTGGGGTGACGGCCATCCTCTGGGAGCTCATCGAGTTCGTGACGTTCATCCGCAACTCGCCCGAACGGGCGACGGCCTACACCGACACCCTCGGTGACCTTGCCCTCGGGCTGACGGGGTCAGTCATCGCTGCCATGCTCGTCACCGTGCTCCTCCTCCGGCGGCGACAGTCGCGCGTGGAGTGAACTGGGACGGAGCGGATCAGGCGACGGGCTGCTTCGTGGCGATGATCGCGTCCAACTCGACCCTGAGGCGGTCCAGGACGGTCTCGTAGGGGAAGTGGCCGAGTTCCTCTTCGCCCTTCTTCAGGTTCACGAAGTTCGGGGCACACCAGAGGCCGAGGTCGGCGTCGTCCGTCTCACCGGGGCCGTTCACCCGGCAGCCCATCACTGCAATCGTTATGTCGTACTTCTTGGCGTACTGCGACATCTCTTTCACCTTGAAGGCGAGATCGACGAACGCCTCGTTCTCGACGCGGCTGCAACTCGGGCAGCTGATGATGTTCAGACCATGGTCCTGGAAGACGGGTACCGAACGATACCGGCCGGCCTCGATGTCGGTGATGATCTGGTTCCCCACCTCTACCTCGCGCCACTTCTCCGCAAACGGGAGCGTCAGTGAGACCCGGAGCGTGTCCCCGATGCCGCGGCTGAGGAGCTGCTCGAAGGCAATCCGGGTCTTGATCATGCCATCGGGGAGCATGCCCGCCTCGGTCACGCCGAGGTGCAGCGGCACGTCAGGGCGCACGGCGGCGAAGCGCGTGTTGCCCTCGATCACTTTGCGCGGGTCGCTGTCTTTCATCGACACCACGTAGCGGCTGAAGCCGAGGTCGTCGAGGTACTGGCAGTGCTGCAGGGCGCTCTCGACCATCGCCGACACGCCGTCGAGTCCGGGCCCGTCGGCGCCCGCGAACTTCTCGGCCATCGCCGGGTCGACAGAGCCGCAGTTCACGCCTACGCGCATCGCGCAGTCGTGCCTCGCGACGTGCTCCGTGATGAATGCGACCTTGTCCCGGGCGCTCTTCTCTTTCTCGTGGTGATAGAGATGGCCCGGGTTGTATCGCACCTTGTTCACATGTGGGGCGACGATTTCGACCAGCCGGTAGTTCTCCTGGAGGTCCACCACGAGGTTCGCCTCAGGCACCCGTGCCCGGACTTCGGCCAGGCACTCGACGTCTTTCGCGCTATCGACGGCGATGCGCACAAGCCCGGCCCCTGCGTTGTGGAGCATCTGGGCCTGGGCGACGGTGGCGTCGATATCCTGGGTGCGCGTGGCGCACATGGACTGGACGACGAAAGGCTGGCCGCCGCCGATGACGACAGACCCTGCCCGGACACTACGGGTGTTGGCTCGCTTCATGCCTCAAGTTTAGCAGGGCGTCCGTGCACGCGCCGTTAATGGGGTGGGGATTCAACGTTTTGCGCGACCATGGGCGAGCTAACGCTCGCGGCTGGGATGCAGCCGTTGCGTACCCTCGGTTGAACGGGTCAGGAATCCGGATCGGTTGGAGCAGTCGAAGGCGTCTCTGGAGCGCGCGCGTGAGCAAGCGTCGCGTCGGGTGGCTTAGGCCTCGACCGTGACGGTCCCGGCTGATCCATCGACCACGATCGTCGCCCCATCAGGGATGAGTGTGGTGCCGTTTCCCGTGCCGGTCACCGCGGGGATCCCGAGCTCCCGCGCCATCACGCCCGCATGTGTCAGCGGCCCGCCGACATCGGTGACAAGGCCCCCGATCAGCCCGAAGTATCCCGTCCACTCCGGACCCGTCGCGCTCACGACGAGGATGTCACCCGCTTCGAGGGACTCGGCCGCATCCAGCGAGCTGAGCACCCGCGCCTGGCCGCGGTAGACTCCAGACGAGGCGGCATGGCCGGTCACGGTCTGCGAGCCGTCGGCCTCGGCAGACGGACGCGCGCCCAGGTACCCGGGAGGGACAGCGGTTCGCCAGAGCGCCTGGAGGTCGCGGCGTTCGCGGATCAGCGCGGCGTCGATGCGGGCGTCCGGTCCCTCCAGCAGTTCCAGCAGTTCGGCACGTCTGAGGTAGAAGACATCCGCCGCCGCAGCCAGCTGGCCTCGGCCCACGAGGTGCGCGCCAATGCGCAGCCAGCGCTGCCTCGAGGCGGCGAGGAGGCGATGGTCTCCGATGACGTTGTGGTCTTCGCTCACGGCCGGGAGGTTGCGCGCCACGCCGAGAATCCGGACAAGTTCGCGGGCCTCCTCGCTGCTGGCCGCCAGGGTGCTGAGTTCCCCTTCCAGCGCCTCGCGGCGCGCGACCTGGGCAGCCAGCCCGGCCTCGGGGTCAGCCTCGTCGGGCTGATCGAGGTAGGCGGCGACCATCGTCAGCGGCCGGGAACGGTCCTCCGCCCATGTCGGCAGGTCCTGCAGATGCATCGTCGTCGTGTGCCCGAAACGTCCGATGAACGCGGCGAACCGCTCGCCGAACTGCGTGGCGGTGGCGGTAGCGCCACCCGGCACCGTCCCCTGTCTGATCGCGGCCTCGACCAACGGGTCCTCACGGCCAAGACGGCTGAGGGCCCAGAGTTCGGCGACCCGGTGACGTGACTCGTTCGCGAACCCCTGGAGGAAGGCCAACCCGTCCGCCTCCCGGGCCGCGCCTGCCAACGCCGTCCATCGCTGGAGAAAGACGTGGGCCGCGGGTAGGACGATCACCATCGTCTCCATGTGGAGCCGCATGAAGATCTCCCGGAACTCTGCCGCCTGGCGGTCGAGGGTGCTGGACCATTCGCCCTTCGCCACCGCGCCCGGGTCGAAGCCTTCGATCGCGGCGCTGGCGCTCTCGATCTCGGGCTGCCATCGCTCCCGCCAGGTGCCGATCCCGTTTTCAGCGATCGGCGCTCCGGCCAGCGCCGAGAGGTCGAAGCCGGCCCG
This sequence comes from Dehalococcoidia bacterium, assembly GCA_046154545.1. Classification (GTDB taxonomy): domain Bacteria; phylum Chloroflexota; class Dehalococcoidia; order Tepidiformales; family Tepidiformaceae; genus JBJXGC01. The sequence continues at coordinate 16,260 of JBJXGC010000119.1, forward strand.
GCCGTAGGAATAGCCGTTCACGAAAATCGAGCGCGGGAGGCCGTCGCGCGCGACTCCACCGGCGGTAAGGCCCATGTCCTGGATGAGCGGAGTCTCGGAACCGTGCAGGTGTTCGTCGTGGACCCACGAGATCCGCTCGTACTCGGGGCCGGGCAGGGAAAACGCGACATCGGTGGTAGGGGCAGGCATCGGCAGTAGCTTAGCGTCGTAGTGGCTTCCCGCGCACGTGCTGATGGACGTCCTGCGCCGCGGTTCAGGGGCTGGGACGGCTACCGCCGGGCGCCGCCGTGAGGCCACTGCCCACGAAGGACCGCCGCAGATTGTTGAAGCGGCGCACCGCTTCTATCAAGGCCGAGTCGGCGTCCCCGCCGGCATGTTCAACCTGCAGGGCCACGAGGGTCGCTGCCAGGGTCTCGATGGTCTCCGCGAACAACAGATCAACATCGGCTTCCATGCTCCTACTTTCTACTCCGCGTAGGGATTGGTACAGGAGACGGACGGTGACACCTGCGTGACGAAACAGCCGGGAGGGCAGATGCTGGGGCTGGCGGCGACCGCCCGCCAGGAGGCCTGGATGGCAGTCGCACTGCTGGAGGCTGATAGCCTCGAAATCACGACGCTGGTAGACAACCAGATCGACGCGCTGCTCCCCGGCGACGAGCAGGTCAGACGACGGCCCTGGGCCAGGGCTGGGGTGCATAACCCTTACCTTGACGCACCAGCCGTCGCCAGCCCGCTCAAGGCGGAGCACGGCTTCTCCGCCCTGGTCACGGTGGTCCGCGGCGAAGAGCGGCATACCGTGCTGTTCGACCTCGGGGTCTCACCGCACGGACTCATCGAAAACATGGACCGGCTCGAGATCGACGCGCGGGAGGTGGAAGCGGTCGTCCTTTCCCATGGCCACTTCGACCACACCGGCGGAATCGAAGGGCTCGTCGCGCGCCTTGGCCGGGCCGCGATGCCCCTGGTGCTTCACCCGGCGGCCTACACGCGCCGTCGCGCGGCCCCGCCGGGCTCCGAGCCGACACCGCTGCCACCGCCGTCCCGCTCGGCCCTCGAAGGTGCAGGTTTCGAACTGGTCGAGGCCCGCGACCCGTCGCTCCTCTTCGCCGGGATGCTGCTCGTGACCGGGGAAGTTGAGCGGGCGAACCCCTTCGAGCGGGGCTTTCGGTTCTTCGAACGGGAGATTCGCGGCGGCTGGGAGGCTGAACCGCATCTCCTCGATGATCAGGCCCTGGTCGTACACCTGCGGGACCGGGGACTCGTGATCCTCAGCGGCTGTGGCCACTCCGGAATCGTGAACATCGTCCGCCATGCCCAGGGCCTCACCGGGGTGCGCCGCGTTCACGCGATCCTGGGTGGCTTTCATCTCAGTGGGCCGTACTTCGAACCCGCGATCGGGCCGACGGTCGAGGCCTTCCGTGCATTCGATGCGAAGCTCATCGTCCCCGCCCACTGCACTGGCTATAAGCCGCAGATGGCGATCGCGGCGGCCTACGTGCACAATGCGGTGGGCACGTCCTACCTGCTCTAGCTCGCCTCGTGGCTCAGGATCTGGGCTGACCATCCCTGGATACGGCCGCGGCTCCGGAACTCGTCGGCGCAGCAGCCGCAGAGCGCGCCCTCCTGGCGCACCTCGTCTCCCTTGCTGATGACCGCGTGCACTTCGCCAAGGATCTCGCAGATCATGCAGACCGTCCGTCCGACAATCTCATGTTTGTTACAACGGGCGCAGCTGGCGACCATGGCGTTGGGCTGAGAGAAGTGGTGTTG
>JBJXGC010000167.1:0-33893 GCA_046154545.1 Dehalococcoidia bacterium
CGCGCCACCGCCGAGCAGCAGTAGCTCCTCGAATGGCAGGCCAACCTCCCCCTGCCAGAAGCGGAGCATCGCCTCCAGGTTGTTGGCGAAGAGGCCGACATCGATGGCGGGTTTGGCGAGTTGCATGGGCCCTCAGAGTCTCACGGCACGGAACGCAGCATCCATATCGATGACGATGTCCAGTGACGAGACCGGTACCTTGCCGAGCTTATGGACGACCTCCGTGTACGAGCCATCCGCCTGGCGGATACTTGCGCGCACTTCCAGCCTGGGCAGGTCGATAAGCCAGATCTCGACGTCGCCACGCTGCCGGTATCCAGCGACCTTCTCGCGGGCGTCGTACGCTCCAGTTGACGGTGCCCAGACTTCGATCACCAGCGGCACCGGGTCGAAGTACGTTTCGACCCCAGATTCCTCCCAGCGGCCCTCCATGGCGGTCACCGGGAAAACCACCACGTCAGGGATGTAGTGGTCCCCCGAAGGAAGCCTGAGACGGGCGGAGTTGTAGCTGGCGAGGTAGAGCGCGGGATCCACTTGGGCGTCGAGCTGGTGGCAGATGCCCACGTTGAGGGTGTTGTGGCGCATCGTCATGCCCGGTTTCTCCTTAAGCCGCCCGCAGACGAGTTCCCACTGGACTTCTGGGAAGTCCTCCGCGGTAAGTTGGCGGTAAGTGGCTTCGCTGACCGGCACTCGAGACTCCTTCGTGGCAGGCTCATCCTACCAGAAGCGAGCAGGCGGAATGGACAACATCCAGGGGCGGATGGGCAGCGGACGCCAGCCACCAGCCGCCCCACTCAGGCGGCAGCCGGGCACGCGCGCCGCGGGGGTCACCCCGCGCGGCGCGCCGAGTCAAGAGCCGTGGCCGCACGCAGCCCGCGTTACTTCACGTCGAAGCGGTCGAGATTCATGACTTTGTCCCACGCCGCCACGAAGTCCCGCACGAACGCCTGTTGCGAATCGTCACAGGCGTAGACCTCGGCGATCGCCCGGAGCTGCGAGTTGAAACCGAACACGAGGTCCACCCTGGTGCCGGTCCACTTGAGCGCGCCGCTCTTGCGGTCCCGTCCTTCGAACACGTCCTGCTGGCCGGCGGCTGGCTGCCATTCGGTGTTCAAATCAAGCAGGTTCACAAAGAAGTCGTTGGTCAACGTCCCGGGGCGGCTGGTGAAGACGCCGAGGTTGGACTGGCGCGCGTTCGCGTTGAGGGCGCGCATGCCGCCGAGGAGCACCGTCAGCTCGGGAGCGGTGAGCGTCAGCAGCTCCGCCCGGGCTACCAGGAGCTCTTCGGCCGTGTGCGTGTGGCCGGCGCGAAGGTAGTTGCGGAACCCGTCGGCGGTCGGTTCGAGCACGGCGAACGACTCAACGTCGGTCTGCTCCTGGGTCGCGTCCGTGCGACCCGGGGTGAAGGGGACACGGACGTCGTGACCGGCGTCCTTCGCCGCCTTCTCGACGGCGGCGCACCCGCCCAGGACGATCAGGTCGGCGAGCGAGACCCGCTTCCCGCCGGCCGCTGAGCCGTTGAACTCCGCCCGGACGCGCTCCAGCGTCTGCAGCGCGCTCCGCAGTGCGGCGGGGTCGTTGACTTCCCAGTCCTTCTGGGGCGCGAGCCGGACGCGGGCGCCGTTGGCCCCGCCCCGCCGGTCGGTGCCGCGGAAGGTGGCGGCGGAAGCCCATGCCGTGGAGACGAGCTGGGAGATGGTCAACCCGGCGGCGAGGATGCTGGCCTTGAGGCTGGCGATGTCTGCTTCGCCGATCAGGGGATGGTCAACGGCGGGAACCGGGTCCTGCCAGACCTGAGGCTCGGCGGGCACGAGGGCGCCAAGGTATCGGGCGATAGGCCCCATATCGCGATGGGTGAGCTTGTACCAGGCCTTCGCGAAGGCGTCGGCGAACTGGTCGGGGTGTTCGTAGAAGCGCTTCGCGATCGGCAGGTAGGCCGGGTCCATGCGCAGGGAGAGGTCCGTCGTGAGCATCATGGGCGCGTGCTTCCTGGCCGGGTCGTGGGCGTCCGGCACGGTGCCCACGGCCGCCGGATCGGTGGGTTTCCACTGGGTCGCGCCGGCCGGGCTCTTTGTTTTCTCCCATTCGTACTTGAAGACGTTGTCGAAGAAGTTGTTGTCCCACTTCACGGGGTTCGTGGTCCATGCCCCTTCGAGCCCGCTGGTGATCGTGTCAACGCCTTTGCCGCTGCCAAAGCTGTTCTTCCAGCCCAGGCCCTGCTCCGCCACGCTGGCGCCCTCTGGTTCGGGGCCGACGTACTTCTCTGCATCGGCGGCGCCGTGCGATTTACCGAAGGTGTGCCCACCGGCGATGAGGGCGACGGTTTCCTCGTCGTTCATCGCCATGCGGCGGAAGGTTTCGCGAATGTCTCTCCCGGCGGAGACGGGGTCGCCGTTGGCGTTCGGGCCCTGCGGATTGACGTAGATCAGGCCCATCTGGACGGCGCCAAGGGGATTCGCGAGTTCGCGGTCGCCGCTGTAGCGCTCGTCGCCGAGCCAGGTGCGCTCTGTGCCCCAGTTGATGTCCTCGGGCTCCCAGGTGTCTTCGCGGCCGCCCGCGAAACCGAACGTCTTGAAGCCCATGGACTCCAGGGCGCAGTTGCCCGCGAAGATCATGAGGTCGGCCCAGGAGATCTTCCGGCCATACTTCTGCTTGATGGGCCAGAGCAACCGGCGAGCACGGTCGAGGTTGGCGTTATCGGGCCAGCTATTGAGGGGCGCGTAACGCTGGGTGCCGCGGGATGCGCCGCCGCGGCCATCGCTGATGCGGTAGGTGCCGGCGCTGTGCCAGGCCATGCGGATAAAGAGCGGCCCATAGTGGCCGTAGTCAGCGGGCCACCAATCCTGGGACGTGGTCATCAACTGAATGACGTCCTGCTTCAGGGCCTCCAGGTCGAGCGTCTTGAACGCTTCGGCGTAGTTGAAGTCCTTGCCCATGGGGTCGGACAGGGGCGAGTTCTGGTTGAGCCCCTTCAGATTCAGCTGATTCGGCCACCAGTCCTGGTTCGAGGTCATCTCATTCTCCTTCTGGCCCGCTCGATGCGGCGAAACGTGACTTGGAAGTGGGTTCGCCTCGTCCGGGCGTCCCCTCGTCCATCTGCTGATCTCCGGTTGGGCCAGGGGCGGGACGAACAACCCGCCGCTGCCCAAGGCGTCTTGGCGAGTGCTGCAGGATGCAGCCTCGCGGTGCTGCAACATCCTAGCGCCGGGCTCGATTACTTTCACCTGTTCCGGCGCGCGCGGCCCGCCAATCGCTCGCGGGAGCATCAGCCCGCCTGGGGATGTTGCCCGCGGCTCCCGCTTCGCGCTCACGAACCGTAGAATCCGCAGAGACAACAGCGCACGAGATGCAAATGGCCAAGGTCGGAAGAAACACCCCATGTCCCTGCGGCAGCGGACGGAAGTACAAGCACTGCTGCGTCAACGACTCTCCCGGGATCGGCGAAGACGACCGGGTGACGGAGCCGCTGCGCATGGATCACCGCGCCATGGAGCGCCAGCTGGCGGACATCGCCGGCCTCATGGCGGATAGAGAGTTCAGCTCAATCGACGAGACGAACTCGTACCTTGATGACGTGTTGGCAGGCGGCGACGTGCCTCAGCCGCGCTTTCGACCCCCCGGCAAGCGCGCACAAGATCTGATGTACGACGCCTGGGAGGCCAGCGGCGGCGAGCGCGTGAGCCTGGCCCGAAAGGCGCTCACCGTCTCCGAAGATTGCGCCGACGCGTACGTCCTCCTTGCCGAGGAGGCAGCAACAACCCTCGACGAGGCGCTCGGACTCTATCGTCAGGGCGTGGCAGCCGGAGAACGAGCGCTCGGGCCGGCGCCCTTCAGCGAAGACGTCGGGCACTTCTGGGGCTTTCTGGAGACCCGGCCATACATGCGAGCGCGGCTCGGGCTCGCGCACTGCCTGGCCAAAAGCGGCGAACTCGCGGAAGCCATTGAGCATGCCCGGGAGATGCTGCGGCTGAACCCCGGCGACAACCAGGGCGTACGCTACCCGCTCCTGGCCTTTCTGCTGGAAGCTGGCCGGGTCGAAAGCGCAGAGGAGTTGCTTGACCGCTACCCCGACGACGGCACCGCGTCCTGGGCCTACGGTCGGGCCCTCCTCGCCTTCAAGCGGGGAGACACCACCGCTGCCTCTCGGCGGGCTCTCGGCGAAGCGATCAAAGTGAACGCCTACGTGCCGTCCTACCTCCTGCGGGAGAGGCTTCTGCCCGACGAACTGCCGGACTACGTGGGGTTCGGCGACGAGTCCGAAGCGGTCGCCTGCGTGAGCGAGCAGATTGCGGCGTGGCTGGCGACGCCCGGTTCTCTCGCCTGGCTGGCCGGCTCCCTGAGACCCGCGCCGACTGCGGGCAGGCAAATCGCACGCCGCCGCCGCCGATAGCCCAACCGCCGCACACTGAACGGCATCGGAGGACGTGCCGCGACCAGTCAGGAGAAACAGCTCACGGCCAATTGCGGCCGGGAGGATCCGGCCCTACACGTCGAGGTTCTTCACCTGGGTGGCGTGGCTCTGGATGAACCGCGGCGAGGGGTGCGACACGGCCTCGATGAGTTCGGGCACCTGGGTGCGGGTTGGGTTGAGAGGTTCGCGTGCCACAAAGGCCAATATCCATAGCGCGACAGTGATGGAGCGCCGCGGTCTCAGGCGACGCGAGACGGTTGGGCTGTCAGGGGGGCCAAGAATGATCGAAGCGCTAGCCCGGCAGGGAATGGGCGCGGAGTGCCGCAGCGCTGACAGCGCAGAGCTATAGCTGACAGCGCAGAGCTATAATGGTGGCAATGCACGCTGAAGTTCAGGTAGTCGTCTTTCGAGAGAATGAGTACTGGGTTGCGCGGGCCCTACCCGTTGAAGTTTCTTCGTTCGGCCGCTCCCGGCCCGAGGCCCTCGCGGCCATCCGCGAAGCGCTCGAACTCTATTTCGAGGACGAAGACGTGGTCGTGAGTCCAGCGACGGACGCCACGATCGAAACAGTCCTTGTCTAAGCTTCACACGAGCGCAGACGTTCTAAGGGCATTGGCGCGGGCGGGATTCGTGCAGGTGAGCCAACGAGGGAGTCACCTCAAGTTGCGCAAGGATGCTCAAGGCCTCGCCTTGACCGTGATCGTCCCGCACCCGGCGCGCGAGCTGCCCCGCGGCACATTTGACTCGATTCTCAAGCAGGCGGGAATGACCCACGAGGCGTTCGACCGGCTCGTTTAGAAGCCGCTAAGCCAGTCACTCCCGGCCCTACACGTCGAGGTTCTTCACCTGGGTGGCGTGGCTCTGGATGAACCGGCGGCGAGGGGCGACATCGTCGCCCATCAGCTCGAAGAAGACCGTGTCAGCCGCGGCCGCATCTTCCACGCCCACCTGGAGGAGGATGCGGTTCTCGCGGTGCATGGTCGTGTTCCAGAGCTCTTCCGCGTTCATCTCGCCGAGGCCTTTGAAGCGCTGGACCGAGAAGTTGCCCTTGCGCGTCTTGCGGTACTCGTCCAGCTCTGCGTCGCTGTACATATAGTTGGCGTTCTTGCCCACCGTCACCCGGTAGAGGGGCGGCTGGGCGATGTAGAGGTAGCCGCCATAGATCAGCTCGGGCATGTTGCGGAAGAAGAAGGTCAGCAGCAGCGTCCGGATGTGGGCGCCATCGACGTCGGCGTCAGTCATGATGATGACCTTGTGGTAGCGGAGCTTGGCCACGTCGAAGGTCTCGCGGATGCCCGTACCGAGGGCAGAGATGACGAGCCGGATCGCCTCGTGAGCGAGCATCTTGTCGGGCCGCGCCTTCTCGACGTTCAGGATCTTGCCGAAGAGCGGGAGGATGGCCTGGAACTTGCGGTCCCGCCCCTGCTTGGCCGAGCCACCGGCGCTGTCGCCCTCGACGATGAAGATCTCGGTCTCCTCGGGGTCGCGGCTCGAACAGTCGGCCAGCTTGCCGGGGAGTGTCCCGCTTTCGAGGGCGCTCTTGCGCTGGACGAGGTCGCGGGCCTTGCGCGCCGCCTCCCGGGCACGTGAGGCGGTCAGGCACTTGTCGATGATCTTGCGCCCGTCGCCCGGGTTCTCTTCGAGGTGCTGGGTGATGGCGTCGGCGATCACGCTCTGCACCTGGCCGGTCACTTCGAGGTTGCCGAGGCGCGTCTTCGTCTGGCCTTCGAACTGGGGTTCGGGCAACTTCACCGAGACGATCGCGACGAGGCCCTCGCGGGTATCGTCGCCTGAGAGGTTCGGGTCGTTGTCCTTCAGGATCTTGGCGCTGCGGGCGTACTTGTTCAGGACCGTCGTCAGGGCTGTCCGGAAGCCCGTCAGGTGGCTGCCACCATCGACCGTGTTGATCGAGTTCGCGAAGGTGAAGACCGCCTCATTGAAGCCGTCGTTGTACTGGATGGCGCACTCGATGACGTTTCCGTCGATCTCGCGTTCGACGTAGATCGGGTCGAAGTTCAGGGGCTCGCGGCCACGGTTGAGGTGGCGGACGAAGCTCTTGATGCCGCCTTCGAAGTAGTAGTTCGTCTCCTGGCCCGTGCGCTCGTCGCGGAGGTGGAACCACACGCCTTTCGTCAGATAGGCGTACTGGCGGAGCCGCTCGGCTTCGACTTTGAAGTCGAAGTCAACGCTTTCGAAGATCGTGGCGTCCGGTTTGAAGCTGACCGTCGTGCCGGGCTTGCGTCCGGTCACGGGGAAGGGGGTGAGTTCCGTCTGGGGCACGCCCCGCGCGTAGACCTGCTTGTAGACTTTGTTGGCGTGCGTCGGCCCCTGCGCTTCGGGGTCGGGCACAACTTCGACCCACATCTCTTCCGAGAGGGCGTTGACGACGCTGGCGCCGACGCCATGGAGGCCGCCGGAGACCTTATAGCCACCGCCGCCGAATTTGCCACCGGCGTGGAGGACGGTCATGACCGTCTCAACAGCCGTCTTGCCCGTCTGGCGCTGGATATCGACGGGGATGCCGCGGCCGTTGTCGGTCACGGTACACCAGCCATCCGCCTCGATGACGACCTCGACGCGGTCGCAATACCCGGCCATCGCCTCATCGACGGCGTTATCGACGAGCTCTTTGATCAGGTGGTGAAGGCCGGACTTGTCGGTGGTGCCGATATACATGCCGGGCCGGCGGCGGACGGCCTCCAGCCCCTCGAGCACCTGGATGTTGTCAGCGGTGTACGAAGATGGGGAAGGTGTCGCGATAGCGGTCATACGGTGGTATCTAGCCTCAGCAGCGCGCTGGATCGGGGGGAGATGAACAGCGCGGTTACCTGATCAGTTTAGCACAAAACGGGGCATTTCGCGAATCCGGGAAGGCCTGATGGGGGGCCAGAGCGGCGTCTTACTACTCTGCCTGCTCGGCGGCTTCCTGGCGTCGGCGCCGGTACCGCTCGAGCGTTTCCTCGGCATCGCGGCGCGACTCGTCAGTCACGGCGACCCTCCGGACCGACATGCCCGTCATCTCCCTCACGACTACCGTCTTCGAGAAACGTTGTCCTGCGTACTTTGCGCTCATTACTGACCTCCCCTTCAGCATACACCAGGGCCATCGCCCCGTGGGTATCGCGCGAGTCATTCCCGAAGATATCGTAGTAACGCACATCCTCGACTCTCGCGAGGAACTCATAGATGTCCCCACGCACTGAGCACAAACGCACCGCCGTGGTCCGACCGGGTTCGAGGTAGGAAAAGGCCACATCGAATTCGCGGACAACGGGACTGGCCGCCGAGTACGTTTGCCATGCCAGTTTGATGCGGACTCCGACGCTGTCCGCGATGCCAATGGCCGCCGACTGGATGTTCGTTGCCCAGAGTACGAGGGGATGCCCGGCAGCCTCATCCGTGATCTCAGCCAGATCAGCGAGAAGTACCGCGTAGTTCCCGAGGGTGGCGAGTTCGTAGACGTGCCGCGCCTGCGGCGGTCTGAAACCCGGTTGCCGCAGGTGATCGCCAAACCCGATATCGACCCGGACATATGGGAAGTGGGCGACGCGGTCGCGCTCCTGCTCAGCTTCCCGAGACGCGCTCTGGCGATCGAACTGCACCGCCGCGAGCCCAAGAGCCGCTGCCGTTGCGATCGACGTAAGCGCGCCGACGACCCCAGCAATGGCGGCGACCACCGACCAATCGAGTTCACCTCCGGACGTCGAGAACGCACCGGACGCCCAGAGGATCAGTGAGGCCCCAGCCACGAGCGCGACGACGACGGCGACGCCTCCGCCAATCAGCACCCACAGCATCCGGAATCCGCGGCTTCGAATCAGTTCGTCAAGCGCTGTCCACATCGCGAAGCGATGCTACAAGGTGCGCCCGCCCGGCGCCCCGCACCCGGCGTAAATAGGCGCTTGACCCGCCTGTGTCTCCAAGCCGCCGGCGATGCTAGCCTCGGAGACGACGTGAAACCCCCACATCTCCTGGCCACTGGACTACTGGTCAGCGTGTTTCTGCTTGGCGGCTGCGGCGATGGCCCCGACAAGGCCGCCACACCGGCCGCCAGCCCCGCAGGCCAGACGGCCGCCGCCACCACTGGCGGGACGGCGCCCACACCGAAGCCAGGCGACCCCTTCAGCCGGGCGCCCGTATTGGGCGGGAACATCACCAGGGTCTTCCCCGAGCATGCTTCGACCCTGGCCCAGACGGCAACCCGCAGCCCGAACCCGCAGCGCCCAAACGGGGCCTGCTTCGAAGCCAGCTTCGCCGACCTGCCGGAGAATATCCAATGGTTCCGGATGGCCTTCGATGGCGCGGAGGTGACGACGAAGATGACCTGGGTGGCGGCCAGCGCGAGCGCGACCGAGGGCCGTGGCTGCTACGCCCCGGAGGAGGGGTTCGCGCCCGGCCGGCACTACGTCGCCGTCTCCGTCCAGGACCCGAACAACCCCGCCGTCAGCCCCCGCCAGGTGGTCGGCTGGGAGTTCGACGTCCGCTAAGGCGAGCGCCCGTGGTCGGTTCAGCCCGTGAAGTGGACGACGGGCGTCGTCCGGCCCCAGAGTTCCTCGAGGCGGTAGTACTCACGCTTCTCCGGCGTGAAGATGTGGACGATGACGTCAGCGAAGTCGAGCAGCATCCAGCCGCTGGCAGCGGAGCCCTCCTTGTGGCGGATGTCATGCCCCTCTTTCTGCAGTTCGCGTTCCAGGTGGTCGGCGAGTGCGTTAAAGTGGAGCGGTGACTGCGCCGTCGCGATCACGAAAAAATCCGTAAACGTTGACGTCTTGGCGATATCAAGCAGGGCGATGTCGAGCGCCTGGTGGTCCGAAAGGACATCGACGGCGCGCTGAGCAAGTGTCTCGGGATCCAGAATTCCACCCCGGCGTGCCGTCTTCTGACGGCTGCCGCACACGGAGATCGTACCACAGCCATGTCTGCACGCGTTGTCGTTGGAATGTCAGGGGGCGTCGATAGCTCCGTCGCCGCCGCCTTGCTCGCCGAGCAGGGCTACGACGTCGTCGGCGTGACGATGCGCCTCTGGACCGAATCCCGCCCAGATGAACTGAGCGGCCATCAGCAATGCTGCAGCGTCGAGGACATCGACGACGCCCGCCGCGTCGCCGGGCAGCTCGGCATCCGCCACTACATCATGAACTTCGAGGAGCAGTTCAAGGCCACTGTCGTCGATGGATTCGTGGCCGAGTACGCCGCCGGGCGCACCCCCAACCCCTGCGTCCGCTGCAACGAGCACATCAAGTACCGCGCCCTCCTCGACCGCCTGCCCGCGCTCGGCGCCGACTTCGTCGCCACCGGGCACTACGCCCGGGTGGAGCGGGACGGGACGGCCGGCCGCTATCGCCTGCGCCGGGCGGCCGACCCCGCGAAGGACCAGAGCTACGTCCTCTACATGCTCCAGCAGGAACAGCTCAGCCGCTTGTTGCTCCCGATCGGCGGGCTCGCCAAGGACGAGGTCCGCGCCCATGCGGCCCGCCTCGGCCTCGATGTGGCGGCCAAGCCCGATAGCATGGAGATCTGCTTCGTCCCCGGAAACGACTACCGCACCTTCGTCGGCGAACGCACCCCGGCGGCGCCGGGGGAGCTGCGGGACGGCGCGGGCGCCCGCCTCGGCGAGCACACCGGCATCGCCAACTTCACCGTCGGACAGCGCAAGGGCCTCGGCTTCGCCGCCGGCGAACCGCTCTATGTCACCTCGCTCGATGCCGCCCGCAACGTCGTCACGGTCGGGCCAGAAGAGGCCCTGTTCGCCGACATGGTGGAGTTCTCCGAAGGGCGCTGGGTGGCGGGCGCGGCCCCCGCGGCCGGCAGCGCCGTGCAGGCGAAGGCGCGCTACAAGGCCGATCCGGCCGCGGCTGTCTTCGTCGAGACAAGGGGCGACCGCGCCGTCCTCCAGTTTGCGAAGCGCCAGCGGGCCCTCACACCGGGCCAGACGATCGCCATTTACGACGGCGACGAGGTCCTCGGTGGCGGCACCATCGAACGGGCCTGGCGCGCCGACTGAGACTCAGGCGCGCAGCGGCCCGGCGCGGTGGTACATGGCGGCGCCCGTCCCGCCCCGCCGCAGCATGATCACCTCGGCCATGATGCTCACCGCGATCTCCTCCGGCGTCTCGGCGCCGATGTCCAGCCCGATCGGCGTGCGGACCCGCCCCAGCTCGCCCGCGTCGAAGCCCTCGGCCGCGAGATGTTCGAGCACGGCCGCCGTCCGCCGCTTCGAGCCGATCATGCCGACGTAGCCCGCGCCCCGTCCGAGGCACTTCCGGAGCGAGAGCTCGTCCTGCTTGTGGCCCCGCGTGACCATCACGATGCAGGTGTTGCCGTCGATCGGAAACGCTTCCAGCGCGACCTCGAAGTCCTCGCAGATCACCTCGTCCGCCTCGGGGACGCGGTCGGCGGCGGCGAAGTCCTCGCGGTCGTCGATGATCGCGACGTGGAAGTCGAGGAAGCTGGCCAGCGTCGCCAGGCAGCGGCCGATGTGGCCGGCCCCGACGATGAGGAAGGTCGCCCGGTGCTCGACGACCTCAAGGTAGATCGATGTGGCGCCGGCCTGGACGCGGGTCGAAAGCGTCACGCTCCCGGCGCTGGCGTAGACCGTCTCGGCCGCGTGCCTGGCGAATGCTTCGACGGCGTAGGCCCGGACAGCGCCGTCGAGGGCGGCATCACCGAGCCCACCGGAGGTCTCGCCCGTCTGTTCGACAATGAGGCGCGAACCGGGCGCGAGGCCGCGCGGGCCGGCTTCGAGGATGGAGGCGACGACGACCGGCGGCGCCGATCCGTCGGCCGCCGCGAGCAGCCGTTTGGTCAGTTCCAGCATATCGCCAAGTGTACCGGCCCACTTCGCCCTGCGCCCACCCCGGTAGTGCGCCCCACGGCGGGCGCCTCCCGGTCAGCGCCCTCTGCCCCTCACCGATTCGCTATCATGCAACCGCGAGGTAGCCCATGGCCGCGACAACCGTCTCAGCGACGTACAACACATGGCTGGCCGAGCACGGCCTGCTCGACGCCGGCACAGACCTGGCCGGCGTCACCCTCCACGTCGGTGGCCCGCCCACCTGGTACCTGAAGCTCGTCAAGAAGAGCGCGATCACTCTCGGCAGCCATATCTGGTTCGTCCGTGAGGAGAAGCGCGACGACATCGCCCTCCTCGCCCACGAACTCGTACACGTCGGCCAGTACCGGGAGCTGGGTGTCCCGCGCTTCCTCCTGCGCTACGGCCTCCACATGCTGAAGGCCGGCTTCAAGTACAGCCGCACCCTGCCCCTCGAAGCGCCCGCCTACGCCCGCCAGGCGCTGGCCCGCAAGGTCCTGGCCGAACATGGCCCACCCGCGGCTGCGCGCGTCGATAGCTGACGCGCGCCTCAGCGTTCCCGGGCCGCCAGCTCAGCCACCGCCTCGGAGGCGTAGCGGGCGATCTCCGCGGGCGGCCGGGTAGCGTCGAAGGTCAGCCAGCGGCCCGGGGGCGAAGCCCCGGCCAGGGCCGTATAGCCGCCGCGCACCTTGCGGTGGAAGGCGAGGTCTTCGAGCCCAGTGCGGATCGCTTCGTCCTCGCCGTGTTTCCGGGCGAGCCCAATGGCCGGGTCGAGGTCGAGGAAGAGCACCAGGTCCGGCTCCAACCCGCCGGTCGCGAGCGCGTTCGCCCGCCGCAGGGCGGCCAGGTCGAGGCCCCGGCCGTACCCCTGGTAGGCGAATGTGCTCGCCGCGAAGCGGTCACAGATCACGACCGCCCCGCGGGCGATGGCCGGCCGGATGACCTCATGAACGAGCTGGGCGCGGGCCACCAGGAAGGCGAAGGTCTCGGCCCAGGGCGTCAACGGTTCATGCAGCAGGGCCCGGACCAGCTCCCCGGCGGCCGTGCCACCCGGTTCGCGCGTCGCCACCACTTCGTGGCCCGACGCCCGCAGGTTGGCGGCGAGGGCGAGCGCGAGGGTCGATTTCCCGGCGCCCTCGCCCCCCTCCAGGACGATGAAGCGTCCGCTCATGGCAGGACCTCCCGTTCGTAGATCTGATCGACCAGATCCTTCGCCCACCAGCGCTGCGATTTGGCCCCCGGGGCCGGCTCCAGCAGGCCGATCTCCTGGAACTGGGTGAGGAGCGTCCGGGCCGTGTTGATGCTGACCTTCGCGAAGTCCGCCACCTGACGGGGGCTGACGACGACCTTCTCCATCACGAATTCGAGCGCTGGATAGGCCCCGCGCGTGGCGACTTCGGCCGCTACGCGTGCGCGGTATGAGGCGTGGAGGGCGTCTATCCGCGTAATCAGCCGGGTCGCCGACTCCGCCTGGGAGCGGGCGCCCTCAAGGAAGAACGCTACCCATTCGGCCCAGGCCCCGGCGGTGCTCACCCTCCCCAGCAGCTCGATGTACCTGTCCCGGTGCCGTTCGAGGTAGGGGCTGAGGACCAGGACGGGCCGGTCGAGGACACCCTGTTCCATCAAGAAGAGGGGGAGGATGAGCCGCCCCAGGCGCCCGTTTCCGTCCTCGAAGGGATGGATCGCCTCGAACTGGTAGTGGATCAACGCGGCGGCGATCAACGGCGGCAGCGACTGGTCGGTCGAGACGAAGGCGATCAGGCCATCAACCGCGGACTCAACCTGCTCCCAGGGGGGCGGTACGTACGGCGCCGTCAGGGGCGTGTCGTCCTTCTCACCGATCCAGACCGTCTTGCGCCGCAGTTCGCCGGGGCTCTTGTCCGCCCCGCGGGCGTGCCGGAGGAGCTCACGGTGGAGGCTGCGGAGGAGAAAGAGGTTGAGCGGGCGTCCGTCGGCGATCCACTCAGCCCCCTGCTCAAGCGCATCGAGGTAGCGCAGGACCTCGGTGTTGTTCTCCGTCTGGAAGCCCGCCGGGGCCGACCCGCCGGCCTCCTGGAGCAGCACATCGGCCGCCCGGGTCTGGATCCCTTCGATCCGGCTGCTCTCGCCGGCCTCGTCGAAGAGCAACGGCCGGGTGAAGAGGGCGGTGTTGTTGTGGATCCGGGCCTGGCCGACGAGGTGGCCGACGGCGGCGCTCGCCCGGTCCAACTGCCGCCCCATCTCCCAGGTGAGTTCGATGCCGGGCGGAAGCGGCGGCGGGATGTGCGCCCAGCCGCCTTCGATCGTTACGAGGCGGTCGCGAAACTCCGGGAGGAAGTCATCGGGCGTCACCTGGCGATTCTAACCGCCAACCGGCTCAGGGGTTGTCAAATTTCGGGCGAAATTGACAACTCCGGCCAGATCGATCAAAACCTGACAATGGATAACCCATCCTCGCGGTATCTGCCGCGGACCGGGCCAACCCGTCCGGCCGCGGTGGACCCTCCCAGCTTGATCAATTGTCAAAACAGAGCCTATTTTGACAACTCCGGCGAAATCGATCAAACCTGACAATGGATAACGTACCCTCGCGTTATCGTCCGAAGACGCCGCCGCCACCGGGGATGATCTTCACGCGGCGGAGCGGCTCCTTCCCGGCGCTGCTGCTCTCCAGGTTGTAGCGCGTCGCCAGCTCGTGCTGGACGCGGCGGATGTAGCTGTTCGCCGGGGGCAGTTCGATCGGACGCCCCTCCTCGATGACCCGCGCGATCGCGTCCTCCGTCTCGCGGAAGACCTCGGTCATCGGGTCTGCGCGGACGGCCCGCTCGCCGCCCCGGAACTGGAGAAGGGCCTGCTCCATCTGGAAGCCGGTGTTGCTCTTGAGGACGTAGATCGGCACCGAGCGCTCCTCCGCCTCGCGCAAGGCGGGCGGCTTGCTCCGGTAGTAGGAGCGCAAGGTCATCACCGCATCCGCATCATGGAGGTCGGCGGCGATTTCGGCGGCCACCCCGACCGAGCGGATGGCCTGGTCGAGGCGGGCACGGGAGAGGCCGAAGGGGTAGATCCGGACGCGGTTCTCGCCCGGAGGCCGCTGCGGGAAGCGTTCGCGCGGTGGCTCGGCCGGACGCTCTTCGCGCACATGGCCACCGCCCCGCTGACGGGACTGGCCGATCTCCCAGGGAGCGGGCGCCTGGGCCGCGAGCGGGGCGATCGATGGCCGCCCGTCGTCGTCTTCATCGACGTGATCGACGATCTCGATCCGGCCGGTCGCCGTGAGCTGGCGGACTTCGGCCGGGGCCTGCCAGCCGCGCAGGAGTGAGTCCACCGTGCCCGCCACATCCGCGTGGAGGGCGACCCGCTGCCACGACTGAATCTCGACCACGACATCGAAGGTCGGTGGCGCCTTCCGTTCGAGGATCGACTTCTGAGTGCCGCGGCGGCGCGCCTCTTCGTCACCCAGGGTGACGGACTGGATGCCGCCGATCAGGTCGGCGAGCGTGGGGTTCAGCATCAGGTTCTCGAGCGTGTTGCCGTGGGCCGTGCCCACAAGCTGGACGCCGCGCTCGGCGATCGTGCGGGCCGCCTGGGCTTCCAGCTCGGTGCCGATCTCGTCGATGACGATGACCTCGGGCATGTGGTTCTCCACCGCCTCGATCATCACGTTGTGCTGATGGGCCGGGGTGCGGACCTGCATCCGCCGGGCGGCGCCGATGGCGGGATGGGGGATGTCCCCGTCGCCCGCGATCTCGTTCGAGGTATCGACGATGACGACGCGCTTATTGGCATCGTCGGCGAGGACGCGGGCAACCTCGCGGAGCATGGTCGTCTTGCCCACGCCCGGGCGGCCGAGGAACAGGATCGACTTGCCGCCCATGACGAGGTCTTCGATCACCCGGATGGTGCCGTAGACGGCGCGGCCGATGCGGCAGGTGAGGCCAACCACCTTCCCCCGGCGGTTGCGGATGCAGGAGATGCGGTGCAGCGTGCGTTCGATCCCGGCGCGGTTATCCTCACCGAAATCGCCGATCCGCTCGGTCACGTACTGAAGGTCGTCCTCGGTCACCTCTTCGTGACTGAGGACGACTTCGCGGCCGGGGTAGCGCGCCTCGGGCAGGCGGCCGAGGTCCATCACCACTTCGAGAAGGCCTTCGCGGCGCTCTTCACGCCGCAGCTCTTCACTGATACGCGGTGGCAGCGCGTCGAGGAGGAGGTCCAGATCATCGGTCACGATCTGTTCGAGGACGACAGGGGCGAGCCGTTCGGTGGTGGTCACTGTTATTGCGGTAGCGCGAACGGTTCGGCGACCGCGACAGCCTCCTTCAGCGGATTGAGCGCCGCCATGCGGCGGGCGCAGACGTGCCGGACTCCCAATGCAGTGTACCCCCGCGCGGTGACACTGTGTGCCAGCCCTCCCTGGTCTTCACCAAGGACGAGCGCTCCCTGGCGCGGCAGGTTCGCCTCGACGAGGTCGAGTGTGGCGTCGCCGATGCCCTCGGCCTCGTCGCTCACCATCACCCGGCATTCGCGGGCGGAGAAACCGGCCCAGGCGATGAGGCCACGCTCCCCTTCGGCCACGAACTCACGTTCGCAGTCATACGAATCGAGGACGCCGCGCCAGTCCTGGGCGGTCGGCGCCTCCGCCCGCCGCACATGCTCGGGCACGGCCCGGCAATAGAGGCGAAAGAGCGCGGCCCGGTCGGTCCCCGAGACCGGCCGGAACGGGCCGCCTTCGCTGCCGCCGTGGCGCTGGCGGACGGCGTAGAGCTGTTCCTGGCGGTAAGACATGAGCCCGCCGCGGTGGATGGCGGCGGCGTGGGGCGTGCCCTCGGGGTAGCGCAGGTACAACGTCCGTCCGCTCCGCCTGATCACCTCGACGCCGGCCCCGGCGAGAAGGGCGGTGACCACCTCATCATCCATGTCGCGGGCGAGGCGGAGCGAGACCGCTTCCCAGCCCACGCCTCCCGCCAGTTCACGGGTGACGATGACGCCCCGATAGCTGAGCCCGCGCTTCACGCCGAGGACGGCCGTCCGCGGCATCCGGGGAAGGTTCGTCAGGCCGGTGGCGGCGAGCCCGGAGGTGAGCAGGAGGTTCTCCCCGGCTGAGGTCGCGATCACCTCCGTCGAGAGGCGCCGGAGCTGTGGCCAGAGCGTGGCCGCGTCGATCGGGCTGAGCGGTTCGGCGCGCAGGTCGTTCATCCGGTGCCACCAGGCCCGGCTGCCACAGCCGCTACGAGCGGCGTGCCGGCCGGCCGGCCGATGGTGAGGAAGAGTTCGTGGATGCGGGTGTCGCCGGTGAGTTCGGGATGGAACGAGGTGGCCAGCAGGTTCCCCTGGCGGGCGGCCACGATCGTCCCATCCGCCAGCGTCGCGATCGCTTCGGCGGGCGCTCGCACGGACTCTATCCGTGGCGCCCGGATGAAGACGGCGTGGAACCGTGGCCCGCTGAGACCCTTCACCTCAAGCTCCGCTTCGAAGCTATCGACCTGGCGCCCGAAGGCGTTCCGGTGCACGGTGATCTCCATCGTCTCGATCCCCGGGCGGTCGAGCCGATCGACGGACCGGGCGAGGAGGATGGCACCGGCGCAGGTACCCCAGGTCGGCCGGCCGCTCGCGCAGAAGTCACGCAGTGGGCCCTGGAAGCCGTTACTGAGGATGAGCCGGGCGATGGTCGTGCTCTCCCCACCGGGGATGATGAGGGCGTCGAGGGCATCGAGCTGCGCCACTTTGCGGACCTCGCGCACCTCGTGGCCCATCGCCTCGAGCATCTCCCGGTGTTCGCGGAAATCGCCCTGGAGGGCGAGCACGCCGACGATCACCGCGCCATCCCAAGGAGGACCGGGCGATCTGTCCAGGCGTCCGAAGTGCGAGGGCAACCTGATGCGAGCAATGCCACCGGGACCTGACGGTTTCTTCCAGTGTAGCGCACGGCAGGCGGCCCGATCCGCCGTAAACGTTAACGTTTGGAGAGCCGCTGCCCTTCCGGGGACGCCCGTTGGTTGGCCCCTGGCCGAATCCTCCTTCGCCCTTCGTACCTTTGACCCTTTGCGGCTCATCAATGTCGCGCCACCGCAAGACGCTGCACACCACCGCATGCAGCGTCCCCGTTGAAGCCCGCCGTATACTGCCCCGATGCCCGAGATACCCGAACTCGAAGCGATCCGCGGGTTCTTCACCGAACACCTCGCGGGCAAACGCATCGAAACCGTCGAGACGCGCATCCCGCCGGTCTTTCGCACGCCCGCCAGGGAGCTGCGCGAGACCCTCCCCGGCGACGCCTTCGGGACAGTCCTGCGCCACGGCAAGTTCCTCCTCTTCCCCCTCGCCTCGGAGCGCGTCCTGGCGATCAACCCGATGCTCACCGGCCGCTTCCAGTACGTCGAAGCGAAGGCCCGCGTCCACGGCAAGACCTGTCTGATCGTCGGCTTCGATGACGGCCGCCAGCTCCGCTACGCGGACGACCGGCTGATGGGCAAGGTCTACCTCGTCCCCGCGGGCGCGCTCGAGACCATCCCCAACTGGGCCACGAACGGCCCCGACCTGCTCGACCCGGCCTTCACCGAAGAGGCCTGGCTGAAGGCCCTCAAACGCTACCGGGGCGCGATCAAGGGCGTCCTCACCAACGCCGAGTTCGTCCAGGGCATCGGCAACGCCTATAGCGACGAGATCCTCTGGGAGGCGGGCATCAACCCGTACACGGCGAAGACGGCCCTGGGCGAAGAGCAGCTCCGCGCGCTCTACCGGGCCGCCCACACCGTCATGGACTGGGCCACCCCGCTCGTCCGCGAACGCATGGTGAAGGGCGGCGTGCTCGACTACGAGGAGCGGCGCGACTTCATGCGCGTCCACCGCCTCGGGGGCAAACCGTGCCCCCGCTGCGGCACCTCGATCAGCGAGATCACGGCCAACCAGCGGGTCATCAGCTTCTGCCGCCAGTGCCAACCCGGCGGGCCGTCCGGCGCCACCCTGGGAGAGCGGTCGTAGCGCTTCAGCACAAGGAATGGACCCCTGGGGCGCCCGGCTCGGGTTTGCGGCTCGACCTCCTGCGTGAGCGGGGCGGGCTCTACTGCTTTGACAGGGCCACCAACGGCAAGCTCATCTGGGCCTGGCAGGGGTGGCCGTCACGTTTTTGCTCGGACGGCCACCCGCCGCTGGGACGCAGTGGGCGGCGCCTCAGAGCCGCGCGCGTGAGCAAGCGCTGCGATGTTGCCCGTGGCACTGTCTGCACAGCGGCGCGCCTGGACGAGTCGCGGAGTTCAAAGAGCGTAGCGCTCCCTTACGGTCGCGGCTCTGAGTGACGCCGGGCTGCCTGGGTCACTCCGGATTCCTGGTAAGGCCACACAACACTCCACGCAAAACGCTGACGCCCACGTGGGCCTGGCAGCCCGGCGGGGCGATCGCGGTACCGAGTTTGCGCCAGCCGGGCGGACGACCGTGGCCGGGCGGTAAGCCGGCCGCGGGCAGTGCTACAATCGAAGGCATGAGTACTCCCGCCGTCAACGCTGTCCTTCGCGTGGGCGAAAAGTGCGAGATCGCGCTGCCGCCGTCCATCTCGGAAGAGCTTCACCTCAGCGAAGGCGATCTTCTCTCGGCGTCGGTGACGGAGGAGGGGCAGCTCATCCTCACACCCGTGGCGGAGGACCCGTGGGACCGGCTGCGCCGGCTGGCACGACCGTACTTCCAAGGCATCGACCCCATCGCGTACCAGCGCGAGAGCCGTGCTGACGACGACGACGACGACGATGCCCCTTCCTAGCCTGATCGGCCTGGACACGAACGATTTCATCTACTACTTCGAAGGAGACGGCCCGCGGACCCGCTTCCTCGTGAGTGAGGTGATGGCGCCCATGAAAGACGGGCGCATGCGCGTCGTCACATCAACGGTCACGCTTGCGGAGGCGCTCGTACCCGGATTGCGGCTGGGCGATGAACTTGGGACGAACGAGTTCCGGCAGGCCCTTATCGACCTTCCCGGCCTCACGATTCGCGCCATCGATGTCGAACTCGCGACCCTGGCAGCGAGCGTCCGCGACGACGCCGGAATACCGATGCTGCTGCTCGACGACCTCGTGAGCGAGTGGGACCACCCATAAAGAGACGAAGGCCGTTCACCGGTCCAGGACGAGACCGCGCGTAGGTCATCAGCTTCTGCCGCCAGTGCCAGCCCGGCGGCCCATCAGGAGCAACGCTGGGCGCGCGCTCGTAGGCCGGTGCGAGAGCCTGGCTGACCGCTCCCCTCAGGCCCGCCCCGCCGGGCGGGATGCGGCCGGGCCTGACTCCTTGGCCCAGGCGATGGCCCGGCGCAGCAGTTCATAGAACACGGGCAGGTCCCACGACCCGCGGACGACCGCCGTTTCCTCGCGGAGGGGTTGCATGTCGTACTTCCCGCAGCTGTGGCCGAGCGTGAGGTAGAGCACCTCGCCCAGGCCGACCGGGTGGGTGTAGGCGACGAGGCGCGGTTCGTCGATCGGGAAGTCGTGCTCGATGTAGCCGGCCTCGAACGAGCCGACGAAACGCGTCTCCAGCAGGGGGACCACCCCGGGCGAGTACTCACAGAGGTAGAGCTCGTCGGAGGCTTCGAACGGCTCGATGCCGGCGACGAGGGGATGCGCGGGGTTGGAAACCGTCACCTGGTAGGGCTGGATGGGGGGATGCGAGATGAACCGGCTGCCCAGCGTCGCCATAAAGGTGTCGCAGATGCGGGGGCAGAGGATGCCCGCGGGGCTGAAGTCGAGGAGGGCATTCGTGGCGTGCAACGCCACCCAGCGCCCGCCGCGTTCGACGAACGAGCGGAGCGCTTCCTCTTCGGCGGGGGCCGGCCGGACATCACAGGTGTAGGTGATGAGGAAGTCCGCCGCGCCGATCGCGGCTATATCGCTGAAGCTCTCGGCCACCCGGACGCGGACGTTGTCGTCCTCGGCCAGGAGCTTGAGCAGTTCGAGACGGGCGAAGTCGGTGTCGTGGTACCGGGCGTTCGCCACAAGGTAGGCGTCGAGGCGGCTCGTCATGTGGGGTCCTCCATCGTCTGGGCTGGCCGGCTACCAGCCGGTGCTCGGCAGCGGCCGGACCTTCGGGAAGATCGGGCTACGGAACGGTTGGCCGGGCTTCATCCCGGCCGCGAACGAGGCCACAGCGGCCCGTTCCTGCTCGTCAGCGTCGTCACTCGGGACGGTGCGGGGCTGGTAGACCGCGTCTGGCCCGAAGAACCGGAGGGAGACGGTGCGCCGCCGTCCCCCGGCGCGTGTGGGTGCACCGCCGTGGAGCATGCCCATGTGGAAGACGAGCAGGTCGCCGGGCTCGTAATCCCAGCCGCGGATCTCCCACTCGCTCCGCGCCGCCTCGATGTCTGGTAAGCGTTCGAGTGCCGCGTTGGCGATGCCCGGGGCCGTGTCATCGGCCGGGTCGAAGGCCGACGTGTTGTACTGCTTGCCCCGGTGCGAACCGGGGATGAACTCCAGGGCGTTCTCCCGGCTCACCGCGTCGAAGGTGATCCAGACAACGGCCTGGTGGTCACCATCGACGGGCAGGTAGGACGAGTCCTGGTGCCAGGGCGTGCGGCGCATGTCGCCTCCCTCTTTGAGGAAGACCTGCTCGTAAAAGAACCAGACCTCGGGGACTCCCCAGAGGGCCGAAACGATGTCGGCGACGGGTGTCCTATCGACCGCCTCCTTGAAGGCCGGCCAGTTCGCCTGGTTGAAGGTGTCGATATGGAAGGTCGCGCCGGTCTCGGGGTAGACCTTCCGGGCACCGGGGCTCGGGTGCGACATGTCGTATTCGTAGACACCGCGCAGGAGGTCGAGGGATTGCTGGTCGAGCGCGCGCTTCAGGAAGACGACGCCATCCTTCCTGAATTGCTCGGAAAGCGCGGCTGCCGTTTCGAGGGGGCGGTCTATCGCGGCCATGTGTCATCTCCCGTGGTGGTCCCGGCGGAGCGCCGGTCTGCGCCGCGCGATTTGACGGCGCCCGGCGGCCGTGACGATACGCCTGCCGATGGCATCTGTCGTACTCGGGACCGTGTGCCTGGCGGACGCCGCGCTTAGAACCCGAGGTTGCCCTTCAGCAGCTCCCGCGTGATCGTCCGCTTCAGGATCTCGTCGGTGCCGTCGGCGATGCGCAGCGTGCGCACGGTCTTCCAGCCCTCGTGCAGCCGGAGTTCGTTCGTCACGCCCATGCCGCCGTGCACCTGGATGGCGCGGTCGAAGACGCGGACGGCGGTATTCGTCGCGAAGAGCTTCGCCATCGCGGCCTCCCGGCGCGTGTCCTGGCCGGCGTCGGCCCGGGTGGCGCAGTCGAGGCCCATGCTCCGGGCCGCGTAGATCTCCGTCGCCGAGTCGGCCAGCATGAGCTGGATCGCCTGGTGTTCGGCGATCGGCTTGCCGCTCGCCCAGCGCGTCTTCGCATAGGAGACAGCGCATTCCAGCGCCCAGCGGCTCAGCCCGACGGAGCGGGCGGCGTTGTAGAAGCGCCCGCTGGTCGCGCCCATCATCGCCAGGTCGAAGCCACGGTCGAGGTCACCGACCCGCCAGGCGTCGGGCACGCGCACATCGGTGAGCGAGAGGATGCCTTCCCGGCCGCCGATCTCGCCGAACATCTTGATGACCGACTCGACGTTGAAGCCGGGTGTGGAGGTGGGGAAGTAGAAGCAGGTGATGCCGCCCTTGCGAGCCTCCGTCTTCGCCGGGTCGGTGACGGCGAAGGCGAGGATGTAGTCGGCCGTCGGGGAGAAGCTCGTCCACTGCTTGCTGCCGTTGAGCACCCAGTCGTCGCCATCGCGCCGGGCCGTGGTCTTCATCCGCCAGGCGTCGCTCCCGGCGTCCGGCTCGGACATGCCGAAGCAGCCCTGGAGTTCACCGGAGACCACGGCCGGGCGGACGTCGCTCGCGACCTCGTCACTGGTCCGCGTCCAAAGGCGGCTGGGACCGCTCGCCCAGTGCGAGATGCTGTTATAGACGAAGCGCTCGCCCGGACCGTGGACGTGGTGGAGCGCCTCCCAGCAGAGGAAGCTGAGGCGGGCGCCGAGTCCGCCGCCGCCCATCTCCTCGGGGCAAAACATCGCGTAATAGCCGGCCCGCCCCGATTCGACCCGTGTCTCGCGCCGCGCGGCCGTGATTGCCGGGTGCTCGCGCCCGTCCTCGGTGAACCCCTTGCGCGGGTCGTGGAGCAGCTCGGCGAGCGCCTCTTCCCGGGGGAGGACGCTCTTCTCCGCGAAATCGAGCAGCCCTTCGACGATGAGCCGCTCCTCCTCGCTGGCTGTCGTCATCGGAATCGCGCTGGCATCTGTCGCCGTCATGGCACTCCTGTGGGGCAGGTCCAGCTCGGACCTCGGCCCTCTGAACTCGGAACTGGAACTCAGAACTCAGAACTCGGAACTATCGTTCAGGTGGTGGGAAGAAGGGGTTCTCGCCTGGGGGCAGCTCGCCGCCGCCGAACTGGTCGATGATCCGCCGGGCCATCTCGTCGAGCTGCTCTTTCGTCACGCCCATCTTCTCCATCGTGCCCTGGAGGAGGCGCTGGACCTCCTCCATATCCTCGCGGATGAGCGCCTCGGCCATCTCGAGCTGCGTCTCGATGGCGAGGAAGCGTTCGCGCCGGGCGCCCTCGTTCTCAGTCGCCAGGATGGTCGACATGAGCCTGGTGAAGAGGGTGACTGTTCGGGCGATGCGCACACGGTCGTCCGGGTGGGGCGGGAACTCGCCCGTCACCGAGACTTCGAGGCCGGTACGCTTGTCGGAGGCGACGTACTGCTCGGGCATGGGCTCAGGATAACGGCCGGGAGCGAGGGCCGCATCGTCCCTCCGGCGGAGCGGCGGTTCAGGCGTCCGGTTTCGTGGCGATGAGGGCCCAGCAGCGGTGCTGGGCCACGAGCGGGTCCTCCGGGAAGTCGCGCTGGAGCATCGCTACGTGCTCGGCGTCGAATGCCGCCACCTGCTCCGGCGAGAGGCTGGCGGCGACGCCCGCGCTCGCCCGGATGCGCCCCCGCCAGGCCTCGTGCGAGTAGAGCGCGGCGACGTCGAAGGAGAAGGTCTCGATATCCGTGAACCCTGCCACCGCCACGTCGGTCGCGACGTAGGGATGCATCCCCAGGCCGCCGCCCATCTTCCAGGCCGGGTTGTGCTTCACGATCAGCGCCTCCGTCGCCTGGACGACGTTGCCCGGCACGGGGATCCAGTCGTAGTGGCAGACCACGAGCCGCCCGCCCGGGACAAGGAGCCGCATGATCTCGGCGCCCGCCGCCGCCCGGTCAAACCAGTGCCAGCACTGCCCGGCCGTGACCACGGCGAAGGCGGCGGCCGGGAGGCCGGTGTCCTCGGCCTTCGCCACCCGGTAGGTGATCGAGACGCCCGCCTCGGCGTCGAGCTGGGCGGCCTGCTCCATCATCGCCGCCGAAGGGTCGAGGCCGGTGACATGGCAACCGCGGAGGGCGAGGTTGCGCGCGACCGTGCCCGTACCCGTGCCCAGGTCGAGCACCCGCTGCCCCTGCAGGCCCACCCCGAACGCCATCAGCCGCTCGAACAGCTCCGGTGGGAAGCCGTGGCGGTGCTTGCCGTAGTCGCTCGCCGTCTTGCCGAAATCGACGCCGAGGCCGCGGACGAGGCCCTGGGAGGGCTCCGGGAGGTCAGCCATGGGTGGATTGTATAAGGGGGCGAGAGGTCGGTGTCACGCGCGCGGCATCTCGCATTTGAGACGGCCGTTGGGGACCCTCACCCTGCCCCCTGGTCTGGAAAACACGTCCGCGCTGTACGCTTTGGGGCGGCAGTGGGCTCCGCCTGACCGTCGCAGCCCTCTCACCCCCGCCCTCTGGTCTGAAAACTCGTCCGCGCAGTGCGCTTTGGGGCGGCATTGGGCTCCGCCTGGCCGTCGCGGCCCTCACCCCGACCCTCTCCCGCTGCGGCGGGCGAGGGGGAGCCGGAGCAGCAGACCAGGCCTTTTCATCCCTCGCTCTGGCCCGTGGCCATACTTGACTCCCGTTGCGGCGGGCGAGGGAGTAGGCGTCCGGAACTCGCCTTTTCATGCCTCGCTCTGGCCGCCGGCCATGCTTGCCTCCCGCTGCGGCGGGCGAGGGTGCTGGCCGTCTGGAGGTGGGCTTACGCCGGCGGCGCCCGGCACCACCCCAAGCCTCGGCAATGCGGGGGACCTCGACCTCCCGCGTCGCCTATCCGTAGCGCGCGCGTGAGCAAGCGCCGCGCTGGCCCTCCGTCATCGGTCCCCGAAAGCGGACGATCACCGGGAACACCGGGTCACCATCCCAGCGCTCCTCCACCGTCGTCCAGCGCTGTAATCCAGCCGGCCCACGCGCTATGCTCCCGCCCAACACGAATGGGGGTAGCACCATGGCAGAGGATTGGGCGCGGCCACTGGTCCACTGGGAGATCCAGGCGAAGGACCCGGCGAAGATCAAGGCGTTCTATTCGAAGATGTTCAACTGGGAGATCGGCGATGGCCGGGTCATGAATATCCCGGCCGGGATCGGTGCCCCCGAAAACGGCCTCGCCGGCCACATCATGCAGAGCGACACCTCGCGCGTCGTCCTCTACTTCCAGGTGCGGGACCTGCGGGCCTCGCTCGTCCAGGCGGTGGAGCTGGGCGGCAGGGTCACTCGCGAACCGATGGACCTGCCCAACGGACCGACGATCGCGGGCATTACCGACCCGGAGGCGAACCCGGTGGTACTGGTGCAGCAGTAGGGCCGCCTGGTTCGCCGCATCAAAAGTCCGGATGGGTGTAGGCGTCCATCAGGTCGTAGTTTGGTGAGATGACGTCCCCGCTGACGGTCAGGAAGCGCAAAGCCTGGAGTAGCTCGATGTCGCGAGTGAGGGTTCTGGCGCTCAGACCGCGATAAAGTCCGGCCGCCGAGGTGCGGCCGGTGCGAAGCTCAGATTCGGAAAGACGGCCTGCCGCAAGGAGCGCCTCCACGCAGGTCGCGGCGAACGTGGAAGGTCGCCATCGCTGACTTTTGTCACACATTTTGTCAAAGAGAATCGCGGCCCCGATCGGCCTGCCCCAGATTCAGAAAGCCGCCCTCTCAGGGCTACGCTGCGCCAGTTTTGTCACTCGTTTTGTCACGGCGAATGTCGTGTCCCAGCGGCGCGTGGAAAGAAGGGCTCAGGGAGCTCCGGACGGCTAATCCTGGGCTCTCAGAACCGGCAGCGATGAACCCGACTCCTGCCAGCTCGCGAGGCGAGATAACTCCTCGTGGTCGCTAAGGCTCAGGGCTCTCGAGACGCCCACGGTCGGGTGTCGGCGAAATGGGGATCGATCCACGGTCGCGGCTTCGATCGCAGACAGCGCGCAAGTCCTGGCGAGGTCCATCCGGCCCGCCATCGCATGGAGCATTGCCCTGGCCCGGGCCATACCGTAAACCGCATAGGGCATCACCACGCAGTTAGGATCGGTCCAGTCGAGGGCCTCCAGGCTTTCGGCGACCAGATCAACGCGCCGCCGGTCGATTACGAATTCAGCCAGATCAAGCGCCACGGCATAGCCCTGGTTGGGCAGCGTATCCATGTAGGCCATCGACTCCCGCCAGGCGGCCAAGGCCTCTTCATCGCGCGACAGCCTTTGGAGAATCCGGGGGCGTTGGGTGAGGCTCATCGAACGGTCATGGTTAAAGACAGAGCACTCGATCGAGCGGTCGATCAATTCCAGAGCGGGTTCGAGATACTCGGGCACGCCCGTCTCTTCCAGGACCAGGGCCTGAATCCGCAGGTATTGCTCACGGTTTCCGGGCCTGGTCCGCTTGAGCCGCAACTCGAAGGCGTCTCGATCCGCCGGTGTCCACGTCGTGTTCCTGTACCAATCCTCCCGGCCAGCCATCAGCTTCCGCCGCTGAGGAACCGCCGGGGGACGTCCACCGTCATCGTCTGGATGTCCTCCTCGCTCACCCCCATCGCCCGTAGCCCGGGGATGGCGACCGTGCTCAGGTGCAGATAGCGGGTCGTTCTGGTCGAGGGCGCCTGGGTCGCGCCCTTGAGCACGGCGGCCGGCGCGTAGTCGTGCCCCAGCATCAGCCTCGAAACCCAGCCGCGGTCGATGAGCGCCTTCACGGTCTCGTTGCGCTGCTCCCAGTTCGGCCGTCCCGGTCCGCCGGGGTAGCGGTCCATCGAGAGGTAGACACCCGTCTTGAGGAGCGACTCAAGGTAGCCCACGTCCGTCGAGTCGGCGCTGTGGCCGATGGCGATGCGGTCCATGGGGGCGCCCTCCTGGGCGAACACCTCCACCTGGCGGCGGCCGACCTGCTCAGGCGCCCAGTGGTGGGTGCTGATCGGGCAGCCCGTGCGCTTCAAGGCCCGGGCTGCGCCGCGGAGGATGCGCTCACCCTCGGGGGTGACGCCACCGGCGTCGTTCGCGACCTTAATCGCCCCGGCCTTGATCTCCGTCTTCCCGATGCCGACTTCGATCTCGCGGACGAAGATGTCGGCGATCTCGTCGTACTCGCGCGCCCAGAAGGAACGGGGCACATCCCGCCAGATGCCCGTCGCGACGACGACGTTCATGCCGGAGGCGCGGGCCACCTCGCGGACGAACTCGACATCGCGGCCCAGGTCGGGCGTCGTCAGGTCGATGACGGTGCTGACGCCCCCGGCCTTCGCCTCGGAGAGTTCGCGGACGGCGTTCGCCCGGGTCGCCTCCCAGTCGTAGCGCCAGGGGTAGATGTTGTTGTCGGCGCCCATGGCCACGATCACGTGTTCGTGGCTGAGGGTGAAGCCCAGGTCTTTCGCATCGACGGGTCCGAGGACAGTTTCGACAGTGGCCATGGGGGTGCCTCCTTTGCGGTACGGGAGCGCATCATAGCGACTTCGAGGCGAGGCTACCGTCACACCAGTGCCGGCCGGTCCGGCTCGCCTTCCTCCGGGTCGTAGCCCGGCCAGAACGTGTCCCGATCGACGAGGCCGAGGATCTCCTCCTGGCGCTTGAGGCGGAGGGCCGTCCGCAAGGCGAAGTCGATGGTGGCCTTCTTGGTCGCCTGGCCAAGCGCTTCCTGGGCCTCCCGCATGAGGGTGTCGTCGATTTCGATGGTCGTGCGCATGGGAGCCCTCCGTGCGGAAAGAATGCCACCAGGCGGTGTGTCGCTGCCACTTGCGCCCCCGCCCGCCGCTCCGCTACGATTGTTGACAGATTCACTCGACTTTGTCGGAAAGGCTCGGACGGGCGCCGGGCAGGTGGGAACTTCTCCCTCCTCCCTTCTCCCTCCTCCCTCCCATGCGCGTCTCCACTCGCAGCGACTACGGCCTCCGCGCCCTCATCGAACTGGCCGGCCACTACGGGCAGGGGCCGCTGCAATCCTCCGAGATCGCCCTCCGCCGCCACATCCCGGAGCAGTACCTCGACCAGCTCCTCACCCTCCTCCGCAAGGCCGGCTTCGTCCGCTCGATGCGCGGCCCCTCCGGGGGCCACGAACTGGTCCGCGACCCGGCAACGGTGAGCGTCGTCGATGTCATCCGGGCGCTCGAAGGGAGCTTCGCGCCCGTCGCCTGGCTGGATGAGCCCCCCGACGTGACCGACCAC
Source organism: Dehalococcoidia bacterium (assembly GCA_046154545.1). Taxonomy (GTDB): domain Bacteria; phylum Chloroflexota; class Dehalococcoidia; order Tepidiformales; family Tepidiformaceae; genus JBJXGC01. Next base: position 27,705 of record JBJXGC010000167.1, read on the forward strand.
CCCCACCAGTGCGGCCAGCGCGAGATCTGGGAGCGGATCCGCGAGGCGACCACCACCATCCTCGGCGAATACACCGTCGCCGACCTGCTCGAGCGCGAGCCCCAGGCTGTCACCGGGAGGTACAACATATGACCGCCGTTGGCACACGTCCGCTGATCGCTGATAGCGTCCTCGAACTCGTCGGGGGCACGCCGCTCGTCCGCCTGAACAAGGTGGTGCCGGCCGGTTCGGCGACCGTCCTGGGCAAGCTCGAAAGCCTGAACCCGGCCGGGAGCGTCAAGGACCGGATAGCCCTCTCGATGATCGAGGCGGCTGAGCGGGGTGGTCACCTCCAGCCCGGGGCGACGATCGTCGAGCCGACCTCGGGCAATACGGGCATCGGCCTCGCCCTCGTCTGCGCCGTCAAGGGCTACCACCTCATCCTGACGATGCCCGAGGACATGTCGATCGAACGCCGCCGCCTCCTCGAACGGTACGGCGCGGAGCTCATCCTCACGCCCGCGATCGAAGGGATGACGGGCGCCGTCTTCGCCGCGCAGCAGCTCTGCCAGAAGTACACCGGCTACTTCATGCCGCAACAGTTTGAGAACCCGGCCAACCCTGAGGTGCACTACCGGACGACCGGCCCGGAGATCCTCGCCGCCACCGGTGCCCGGCTCGACGCCTTCGTCGCGGGGGTCGGCACCGGGGGCACGATTACCGGGGTCGGCCGGCTCCTCCGCGAGCGCTTCGGGGCGAACGTCCTCGTGGTCGCCGTCGAACCGGCCCGCTCACCCGTGCTCAGCGGCGGCAGGGCGGGGATGCACGCCATCCAGGGGATCGGCGCCAGCTTCGTCCCCGGCGTGCTGGACCGCGATATCTACAGCGAGGTCATCCGCATCGAAGACAAAGAGGCGCTCGTGATGACGCGGCGCCTGGCCCGGGAAGAGGGGCTCCTGGTCGGCATCTCGGCGGCCGCAAACGTTATCGCCGCCAGTACGATTGCTCAGCGCCTGGGCCCGGGGAAGACCGTCGTCACCATGCTCTGTGATACGGGGGAGCGCTACCTCAGTGTGAACCTGTAGCCTTATCGGCCGGGAATCCCGGCCCAGCCATCGAAGTTCGCGCGCCGCCCCGGCAGACCGGTCAGTGGCCCATCGGAGGAGTCCTCATGAGCGTCAACGTCTACATCCCCACACCGTTCCGGCACCTGGTGGGCAACCGCGCGAGCGTGAAGGCGAAAGGCCAGACCGTCCACGACGTGCTGGTCGACCTCGACCGCCAGTTCCCGGGTTTCAACGCCCAGATCATCGACGGCACCGGCCAGGTCGCGCGCCACATTAACGTCTATGTGAACCAGGTCGAGATCGAACACCTCCAGGGCCAGACGACGCCGCTCAACGATGGCGACGAACTGGCCGTCATCCCCGCCCTCGCCGGCGGCGCCCAGACCGTGCTCACCCCGGAGATGGTCGAACGCTACAGCCGCCACCTGATCATGCCCCAGGTGGGGAGCAGCGGTCAGCGCAAGATCATCGCGTCGAGCGCCCTGATCATCGGCGCCGGCGGCCTCGGGTCGCCCGTCGCCCTTTACCTCGCCCTCGCCGGCGTCGGCAAGATCGGCATCGTCGATTTCGATGTCGTCGATCGCTCGAACCTCCAGCGCCAGATCCTCCATGTCACCGAGAGCATCGGCATCCCCAAAGTGGAGTCGGCCCGCAAGACGCTGCTCTCCCACAACCCGAACATCGACGTGGTCACCCACGAAGAGCCGATCACCAGCGAGAACGCCTTCAAGATCATCGAGCAGTACGACTACGTCGTGAACGGGGCCGACAACTTCGCCACCCGCTACCTCGTGAACGACGCCTGCTACCTCTTGAAGAAGCCCCTGATCGACGGCTCGATCCTGATGTTCGACGGCCAGGCGACGACCTACATCCCGGGGAAGGGGTGCTACCGCTGCCTCTACCCGGCGCCCCCACCGCCGGGCATGGTCCCCAGCTGCGCCGAGGCCGGCGTCCTCGGGGCGATGTGCGCCACCATCGGCAGCATCCAGGCGACCGAGGTCCTCAAGCTCATCCTCGATGTCGGCGAGCCCCTCGTGAACCGGCTCCTCCTCTACGACGCCCTCTCACTCGAGTTCCGCATCGTCAAAGTGCGCCGGGACCTCGAATGCCCGCTCTGCGGCGACAACCCGACCATCCACGAGCTGATCGATTACGAGCAGTTCTGTGGCGCACCCATCCCCCACGCGGCCGCCCCCTTCGGCGGCTGAGCAAGCACAGCCCTCGCGGGCGGCCGCCGCGGCTCCGCGGACGGCCCGCCCACCCTGACGCACCACACCAGAGAGCAGAGTACGCATGACTGTCGAAACCCCCTCCATCCAGGTCCGCGTGACGGCCGTATTGCAGAAGTTGACAGGCGGGGCGAAGTCCGTCCCGGCCAGTGGCGCCACGGTCGCCGCCGTCCTGGAAGATGTCGATAGCCGCTTTCCCGGCTTCCGCAAGCAGATGTACGGCGAAGACGGCAAACTCCACCGCTTCGTCAACATCTACCTGAACGACGAGGACATCCGCTACACCGGCGGACCCGAAACGCCGATCAAGTCCGGGGACGTGCTCGACATCCTCCCGGCCCTGGCCGGCGGATAGCCGCCAGGACCGCCAGGGGGACCGGAAGGTCGCGATGGGGACCGCAAGGGGGAACAACGCACGTGATCACAGACGCCGAGTTATGCGAGCGGGCCCGGGCGACGCTCAGTCCGCGAAAACTCTCGAAGCATGCCGATTCAGGTGGCGTCGCCTGTGCCCTCGTCACCTGCGAGGGCAGCGTCTACGTCGGCGTCTGCATCGTCACGGACTGCAGCATGGGGTTCTGCGCCGAGCACAACGCCATCGGCACGATGGTCACGAATGGCGAATCGACGATCCTGACCATGGTGGCGGTCCATAAGGATGGCCGCATCATCCCTCCCTGCGGACGCTGCCGTGAGTTCATCTTCCAGGTCAACGAAGCGAACGCCACGACGCGGGTCCTGCTTGGCGGGGGCCGCGTCGCCACGATCTCCGAACTCCTGCCCGACCATTGGGCCCAGGACGCGAACCGGGATACGCCGCATGGCTCTCTATAGCTCGATCATCGACCTCATCGGTAATACCCCCCTGGTCGAACTACGGACGATCGCGCCGCGGCCGGAGGTCCACATCTACGCGAAACTTGAGGGCCAGAACCCGACGGGCAGCGTCAAGGACCGGATCGCGAAGTACATGATCGAAGCGGCCGAGAAGCGGGGCGAATTGAAACCCGGCGATACGATCCTTGAACCGACCTCGGGCAACACGGGTATCGGCCTCGCCATGATCGGTGGGGTGAAGGGCTACAAGGTCATCTGCGTGATGCCCGAGAACGTCTCAGCCGAACGGACGGACCTCCTCCAGGCCTTCGGCGCGGAGATCATCTACACGCCCGGCGACCTCGGCTCGAACGGCTCGATCGCCCGGGCCAAGGAGATCGTCGCCGCCAATCCCGGCAAGTACTACTTCCCCTACCAGTACGGCAACGAGGCGAACCCCCGCGCCCACTACGAGACGACCGGCCCGGAGATCCTCCGCGACCTGCCTCAGTGCACCGCCTTCGTGGCCGGCCTCGGGACGGGTGGCACGCTCACCGGCACCGGCCGCTACCTCAAGGATCAGCGGCCCGCGATCAAGATCATCGCCGCGGCGCCCCACCCCGGCGACGCCGTCCAGGGCCTGCGCGCCCTCGAAGACGGCTTCATCCCCCCCGTCCTCGACGAATCCGTGCTCGACGGCAAGATCGTCGTCGATAGCCGCTCCAGCTTCATCATGGCCCGCGAGCTGACCCAGAAAGAGGGCCTCTTCGTCGGCGTCAGCGCCGGTTCGGTCGTGAAGGCGGCGGTCAAGGCGAGCGAACGGCTGAGCGGCGAGCAGCACATCGTCTGCCTCCTGGCGGATGGTGGCTGGAAGTACCTCAGCTCCCACCTCTGGACGACGGAGTGGGAAGACCAGCCGGAAGATGTGGAGACCAAGATCTGGTGGTAGGGGCCGTGAGCGGGCCCCTTGAAGGCATACCACGTACTCTAAAGATTTTAGAGTACAACGCAGGTTCGTCTCCGGCTTCGCGCCAGACACACGGGATGCCTCCCGCGGCGGGATGGGACAGCGATCCGGGATGCCGGCTGGCCACTGGCGGTGCGATGGACTGCTCCCAACGGGTTAGGCAGAACTCTAAAAATTTTAGAGTTATTCGGATCTCCGGCCGATCATCCGCCAGTAGCCGCGCGGGTCGCGGGCCACGCCGATGTGCTCGACGAGCCCCTGCCGTTCGAGCGCGGAGAGATGCTTGAGGATCGTCGGGCGGGAGCCGCCGATCCTCTCCATGATCCCCGAGGTGGTGGCCTGGCCACCCGCCCGATCGACCGCCTCGAGGACCCGGGCCAACCAGGGCGGGAGGGCCGCCAGCACGCGGGCGAGCTCCGGGTCGGCGATCAGGCTGACCCGGACGGAGGCCGGCCGCTGCTCATAGAGGGGGTCGGAGAGGCCAGCCCGCTCCATCTCTTCGAACATCCGGTCGACCCCCTCGCCGAGTTCCCGTCCATACCCGAGGTCGGCCAGCGCCCGCGCGATCCGCGGATTGCGGGCGAACCGGGTCGAGCGGATGTTGTCGATCCGCACGAGCCCGGGGAAGCGGCCGGGGCTCTCCACCTCCAGCCGATCATCGAATAGCTCCACCCGGATGTGGTCGCCGGCCATCGAGTAGGAGCGGTGGATGACCGCGTTCGTGACCGCCTCCTGCCAGGCCTGTTCGGGGATCAACGGCACCGCCTGGAAGCGGCCGCCCGCTCCCAGCCGGATCGCCGTCGCGACCGTCTGTTTCAGGTGTTCGCGCACGGCCCGGAGCTGCTCGGGGAGCGGTCCCTCGAACCTGCGGTCGGCGACGATGTTGGCCGCTGCTCCGAGGAGCCGGGTGCGGCCACGGTATTCGATGACCCGCACCCAGGCCTCGGGCAGAAAGCGCTGGGGAGAGCGGCCGAAGACGAGCACCCCGGCCGTCGTCGGCACGAGCGTCCTCCCATTCCTGGTCAGCAGCCCTCGCGCCTCCAGGACCTCAAGGCCGGGCTTGTGGGGCTGGAGCCGGGCGAAGTACTGGTCCAGGAGCCCCTCGTCCAGGTCATCGAGGCCCGCCCCGGGCACCGCCCGCCCGTCGAAGGCGGACTGCCCCTTGTCGTATTCGAGTTCGACCACTTCGAGTTCGCGTAGCTTCCGGTTTTCGTCGCCAACGCGGAGAAACACCTCGCCCGAACTCATCCGGTGGACATGTTCGCTCGCCTCCACCTCGATGAGCGCGATCCGGTCGGCTTCGCCGCGTTCATTGACCGCCGGCAGCAGCTCAAACGAATGGCGGACGGGCGGCTCCGTGAAGTTCCTCGCCGCCTGGCGGAGTTCGTTCTCATCGGCCGTCTTGATGCCACTGACGGCCCCGTTGCCAAGCCCGACGGCGAGCAGCCCACCCTCGGCGTTGGCGAAGGCGACCAGCGTCTCGCCGACCGCCCGCGCCTGGACGCGGCCGCCCTTCCGTTCGAGCCACTGGTCTTCCCGCGTCTTCAGGAGCGCGCCGAGCCGCTCTTCGGGAGGGAGGAGCCGGAGATATTCGATGTGGACAGGCACGGAGAGGACCTCTTACGGAACTCTAAATATTTTAGAGTTCTTTCACGGTGCTCGCAATGCACCCGATCCGCCGTTGGCCCGCGAGCCTGGGACGGTCCTCATGAAATGGAACTCTAAATTTTTTAGAGTACCGTCACGGTTCCCCGAGGACGTCCCTGCCCGCTGCCAGCCGGCCGCTTTCGCCCCACTACGGGCGCGGCCAGGGCGGGTTCAGGGGTCGCGGGGCCGAGGTTCGGGTTCCGCCCGAGGCGCGCCACCGCCTCGTTCCCCGAGCTTGTGTGAAGGAGATCGCAGAAGTCCGCCCAAAGGCTGAAACACTTTGGGCCCTTCGACCGTCTAAAAAGATGAGAGCCATCACTACTGTAGTGGCTCAGGCCATACGAATAGAAAGGTATGACCGGCCAGGAGAGAGCGACATGGAAACGAAAGAACTGAACGCCGTCCCCGCGGACCACGCCCACCGCTGGTTGATCGAGACCCCCAACGGGCCTCAAAGCCGCGGCATCTGCAAGGTCTGCAA
>JBJXGC010000169.1:0-3892 GCA_046154545.1 Dehalococcoidia bacterium
GGCAAGCTTATCGCACGCTGATGCTGCGCTATGCTGGATGGGTGACGGAGAAGGCAACCACCCAATCGCTCTACGACGCCTTCGGAGGCCGCGAGGGCGTCGAGGCCCTCGTCGAGGAGTTTTATCGCCGCGTCGAAGCCGACCAGGACATCCGACCCGTCTACCCCGATGACCTTACCCCCGGGAAGACGAAACTCAAGCTCTTTCTCGTCCAATGGCTCGGCGGCCCCGAGGCCTATTCCGAAAAGTACGGCCACCCCCGCCTCCGGCTCCGCCACTTCCCCTTCGTCATCGACGAAAAGCATGCCGGCCTCTGGCTCAAGCACATGCGCGAGGCCATGCAGGCCCGGGAAGTCCCGGATGCTGCCGTCCGCGTCGTCTTCGAGCGCCTCGCCCCGCTCGCCAAACACATGGTGAACGCCCACGACGATGTGCCCCGGGAGACCATCGGCGACGCCATCCTCAACTGAGCCCGTGCCTTTCTCCTCGCGCGGTGCTTAACTGGATCTCGTGCGAGTCCTTGCCATCGAATCCTCCTGTGACGAGACGGCGGCCGCCGTCGTGGATGACGGCCGGGCCGTCCTCTCCTCGGCTGTGGCCAGCCAGGTCGATCTGCACGCCAAGTACGGAGGGATCGTCCCCGAGGTCGCGAGCCGCGCCCACCTCGCGAACATCGAGCCGATCGTCCGCGAAGCGCTGGCCGCGGCATCCTGCACGCTCGATGACATCGAGGCGGTCGCGGCTACCCGCGGCCCCGGCCTCGCGGGCTCGCTCCTCGTCGGCTACAACTTCGCCAAGGCGCTCGCCTACGGCCGGGGCCTGCCCTTCCTCGGCGTGAACCACCTCGAGGGCCACATTTACGCCAACTGGCTGCTCGAAGGCCCCGAACCGCGCTTCCCCGCCCTTTGCCTGGTCGTCAGCGGCGGCCACACCGACCTCGTCTTCATGCGCCGACATGGCGAGTACGAACGGCTCGGGGGCACGCGCGACGATGCCGCCGGCGAGGCCTTCGACAAAGCGGGGCGCCTCCTCGGCCTCTCCTTCCCCGGGGGCCCGGCGATCGCCCGCGAAGCCCTGGCCGGCGGCCCGAGCAGACTGAAACTCCCCCGCGCCTGGATGCCCGGCACGTTCGACTTCAGCTTCAGCGGCCTCAAGACGGCCGTCCTCCATGTCGTCCGCCGCGGCGAGTTCGACGTGGCCAGCATCAGCTGGGAGTTCCAGGAGGCGGTGGTCGATGTCCTCGCGGGCAAGGCCTCGCGGCTGGCGCGGGAACTCGGCGCCGCGGAAGTGCTGGTAGCCGGCGGTGTCGCCTCCAACACCCGCCTGCGCGAAGAGCTCCATCGCCGCTGTCCCGTCCCGGTGCGCATCCCTCCGCCCAGGTTCTGCACGGATAACGCGGCGATGATCGGCGCCGCCGCGGGCCACCGGCTCGCCATGGGCGAACGCAGCCCGCTGGACGAAGACATCTTCACGACAAACAACTGGGCGCAGGTGTAAGGGCGCAGGTCTTAGTCAGGCGGACTGGCGTTCGTAAACCTCAACCCCGAGCCGTTCGGCAAGGCCCGAGGCGCTGTCGCCGATCCCGCGGCCCGCGACGACGCCATAGGCGTTGAAGCCGAGTGTCCGGAGGGTCTCGGCCCGCTCCGAAGCCCGTGTCACGTCGTATGCGTCAATCGTCTCCGAGACCTCCACGGCAAGAAACGCATCCCGGCTCTCGTCGCCCCGCCCCTCGCGGCCCCCGATCAAGAGGTCGAGGTCAGCCAGCCCGCGAGCCTGGGCTTTCGAGAGCGTGCCCGACTCAACAACCTCGGTGAAGTCGACCAGGTCATTGATATCGACCAGCCGGATCTTCCGGAGGCGACCCATGGCGACGGACTGCGGGTGCGCGCGGAACCAGAATTCCAGGTTGTCGCCCTTGAGCTTGCTCAGGTCGTTTCGCGCCGCCCGTGACTCCAGTACCAGCGACTCGACGGAGATCGCGAGCTCTCGGATGGCGGCCGAGTTCTGGGCGACGACCTCCTTCAGCTCCCGGATATCCGCCGAGTTCTGGGCAACGATCTCCCTCAGCTCCCGGATGTCCGCCGAGTTCTGAGCGACGACCTCTCTTAGCTGCCGGATGTCCGCCGAGTTCTGGAGGACGAGCGCCGGCAGCCGGTGGAACTCCTCATCGAGGACCTCACGCGTAAACTCCGCCCGCCATTCTGGATGGGCACGGAAGAGCGCAAGCAAGTCCTGGTAGTCCGACACGCTGAAGGCCATGGGGAAAGTGTAATGCATGGCCGTGCCCGCCGACCGGTCTGTGACATCGTTCACAGCAGACCCTCAGGCGCCGCTTGTGGCCGCGAGAACCTCACCCCTACAATCCCCACTCACCCCAACGGTCGGAACCGCACGGGGCCCGGAGGAACAGATGACTACCGAAGAAACACTCGCGGCGGTGCCGATTTTCAGAGACCTTCCCAAGAAGTCGCTCTCCCGCATCTCCCAGTTCGCCCGCAAGCGGTCGTTCAGGGCTGGCGACGTCATCTTTAAGGAAGGCGAAGAGGGCGTCGGCTTCTTCATGGTCACCAGCGGCCAGGTCAGCGTCACCCGCGGCGGCGCGGAGCTGGCGAAGACCGGCGTCGGCGGCTTCTTCGGCGAGATGGCCCTGCTCGATAACCACCGGCGCAGCGCCACCGTGACGGCCGTCTCCGATACGGAGTGCCTGGCCATCATGCGCTCCGACTTCCTCGCCGAACTGCGCGGAAACGCCGACCTCGCGATCGAAGTGCTCGGTGTGTTGACCTTGCGCATCCGCCAGCTCGACGAACAGCTCACGGCTCACTAGCGGTGGGCGCGGAAGCGCGGCTCGCCGAGCTCGGCATTGTCCTGCCCGCTGCCGGGACACCGGTGGCCAACTTCGTCATGTGCAAACGCGCGGGCGACCTCCTCTACGTCAGCGGGCATGGGCCGCGCACCGCTGAGGGGACGATCACCGGGAAGGTGGGCTCGACCCTGACCCTCGAGCAGGGCCGCGAAGCCGCCCGGATCACCACGCTCAACATCCTGGCGAGCGTCCGGGCCGAATTGGGCAGCCTCGACCGCGTCGTCGAGGTCGTCAAGGTGCTGGGCATGGTCAACACCGCGCCGGGCTTCAACCGCACGCCCGAGGTTATCAACGGCTGCTCGGACCTCCTCATCGAGCTCTTCGGCGAGGCCGGCCGCCACGCGCGATCGGCCGTCGGGATGGCCGAGCTGCCGTTCGATATCGCCGTCGAGATCGAGATGGTCCTCCAGGTCGAGTGAGGGCCGGGCACCTGCCGCCTCAGTGCGCCCCGAACTTCCACCAGTCCCAGAGCCGCGCCGCCTCCCGGGCGGCGTCGAGGGCGAGGCCGTGGCGGCTGAAGTAGCGGCCGAGGTTCGCCAGGTCGCGTTCCAGGAGAGCCCGGGCCGAGGGCGAGAAACGTGCATCGACGGCCTGGGGGAAGTCGATGATCACCGGGCGCGCGCCGTCCCAGAGGACGTTGAAGGCCGAGAGGTCGGCGTGGACGACATCGGCGGCGAGCCAGGTGCGCACGTTCCAGAGGAGCCGCTCGAGGGCGCCCTCCGCCTCGGCGCGGGAGAGCCGGGCGTGCTGCAGCTGGGGCGCGGCCGTCGTCCCCTCGCCGACGAAGGCCATGAGGAGCGCCAGTTCGTTGCTGGCGAACGGTTCTGGCACGTCGGCGCCGGCGTCGAAGAGGGTGTTCAGGATCTCGTACTCGTGGTCCACCCACATGGCGGACTGGGCCTCGCGCCCGAACTCCGTCTTCTTCGCCGTCGCCCGCCGCACCTGGCCGTTGAGGATGACGCGTCCTTCCTGGTAGACGGCGTCGTTCGCGAAGTTCCGGTGGCTGCGCTCGTGGTAGACCTTGAG
>JBJXGC010000133.1:0-4399 GCA_046154545.1 Dehalococcoidia bacterium
GTCTACAGGCGGCTGCGCGACCGCGGCGTCCGCCCCCAGACCTGCCTCCGCCACGGGCTCACCTTCTCGATGTACTACAACGACCCCGACGGCAACCAGATGGAGTTTCAGATCGACACCCTCGACCCGGACGCCGCGAACGCTTTCATGGACAGCCCGGCCTTCGCGGCGAACCCGATCGGTGAGCCGTTCGACCCGGACGAGGTGCTCGCCCGCTTCGAGGCCGGCGTGCCAGTCGAGCAGCTCGTCTATCGCTCCGACCAGCCAGCCCCCGCGCTGGCCGGCGGCGTCCGCTAGCCGCCAAGACGGGAGCCAGGCGCCCAATGAATGCACCATCGACATCCGCCCCCAAACCGCTCGCGCCAGTGGACGCCGCCGGATACCTCGACGGCGTCCGGGCGATCCTCCCGGGCATCCGCGAACGGGCGGCCGAAACTGACCGGCTTGGCCGGATGCCCGAGGAGACGGTGCGCGACCTGGACGAGGCCGGCGTCTTCCGCGGGCTCCAGCCTCGCCAGTGGGGCGGGCTCGAGCTCGACCCGCTCACCTACTTCGAGAGCATCGTCCTCATCGGCTCGGCCTGCGGGTCTACGGGGTGGGTGGCGGGTGTTGTCGGCGTGCACCCCTGGGAGCTGGCGTTGCTCTCCGACCGGGCGCAGCGCGACGTCTGGGGTGAGGACCCGCGGACGCGCATCTCCTCTTCCTACGCCCCGACGGGACGGGTGGCACGGACGGAGGGCGGCTTCCTGCTCTCGGGCACATGGCGCTTTTCGAGCGGCGTCGATCTCTGTGAGTGGGCCTTCCTCGGTGGCGTCCCCGCAGGCGAGGAGGCGGAGGAGATGCGGGCCTTCCTCGTCAGCCGCCGCGATTTCGAGGTGGACCACGATAGCTGGCAGGTGGCCGGGCTCCGGGGGACGGGCAGCAAGTCGGTGCACCTGAAGTCGGCCTTCGTCCCCGAGTACCGTTGTCACCGCATGGTCGATGCGAACAACGGTATCAACCCGGGCTGGGAGGTGAACGACAGGCCGCTCTACCACCTGCCCTGGATGGAGGCGGTCTTCTCCTACGGCATCGCCGCCCCGGCCATCGGCGCCGCCACTGGCGCCCTGGAGAGCTTCGTCGAGCAGAACCGGGGACGTGTCGGCGCCTACGGTGGCGCGCCCCTGGCGGTCAACCCCGGCCTCCATCGCCGCCTGGCGGAGGCGCTCGGCGAGGTGCGGGATGCGCGCACCCGCATGAGCACGACGTGGCGGGAGTTCGGCGCGATCGTCGCCGCCGGGGAGTCGATCTCCGCCGAGGCGAAGGCCCAGTCGCGCTACGAGACGGCTCGCGCGATCACGAACTGCATGTACGCCGTGCTCTCCGTCTTCGAGATGGGTGGCGGCGGGGTGATGAACCTGGCGAACCCGATCCAGCGCTACCTCCGCGACCTCCTGGCGATGAAAAACCACCCGATGGGCGCCATCGAATCGACGGCCAGCACGTACGCGCGGCTGGTCCTGGGCGTGCCACTCCCGAACGCGCGAGGCTGATACTCCGACGCTTCTGGCCCGAACACCGCCAAGCCGCCAAGCCCGCCAAGAACGGGTCGATAGTAGTAGTGAGGTGGCGTTAGCTCGCGGCCGCCTTCTTCTCGGCCTTCTTCACCTGCTTGGCCTTGGTCGTCAGCTTCGGCTTGTTCGTCTTGCCTGGTTTCTCCTGGCCTTTCGCCACGTGGGGTCTCCTTCCGCCGCACCGGGCGGCCTCGGATTCCAATCTAGCGTAGTGGGCCCGAAGTGTCTGTTCACGGCCGGTGCGACGTTGTTGAGCGGCCTTCCGGCCGCGCTCGGCGAGGTTGAACCGAAGCGCTACTTCGGCTTGGGGAAGATGGCGCGGGCGACGTTGAGGACGGCGATGTCGTGGGCGATGCCCATAACCATGCCGGCCCGGGCGTCACGGAAGTAGCGTTCGAAGGGGAGCCGCTTCGCGAAGGCCATGCCGCCGCCCAGGGTCATCGCTTCGCCGGTGATGAAGGTCGCGACGTCGTCGGCGGCGACCTTTGCCTCGAAGAGGGCGTTGGCGCCCTTGATCCGGCCTTCGTCCCACGCTGCCGCGGTAGCGTAGAGCAGTGCCCGGCTGCGTTCGAGCTGGATCTTGCAGTTGGCGACGCGGTTGGCGATGGTCTCGACCTCGGGCATGCGCCGGCCGTCGGCGAGGGTGGCCGCGGCGACGTGCGCCTGAAGCAGGTCGTAGCAGCCCGCCGCGATGCCCAGGTAGGTCGCGGCGTAGGTGCCGACGGCGACGCCGAAGAAGTCGACCGGCTTGTTCTCGGGGTTCAAACGCCGGGCCGCCGGGAGGAAGCCGTTGAAGGTCATCGGTGAGCTGCCGTTGGCGCGCATGCCGAGGCCGTCCCAGGGCTCGTCGATCGTCCATTGGAGGTCGTCGCCGGTGATCTGGAACATCAGCGGCGCGGGCGGCTTGCCCTCCTCGCGCAGGGTGGCCATGAAGAGGTAGGTGTCGGCGATGCCGGCCGCCGTCACGAAGGCCTTCTTCACGTCTTCGATCTGGTAGCCGCCGTCCACGGGCGTGACGGCCGCTTTCGGCGCCCCGGCCCAGGCGCCGCCCTGGTGGCCGGCCTCGCTCCCGGCGACGGTGCTCAGCCACTGGCCGGAGGCGATCTTCGGCGTGATCTCCTTTTCCTGCTGCTCCGTGGGCACCCGCGCTACGATCTCCGTGCTCTCGATGTGCATCTTGTAGATGAGGGCTGTCGAAGGGCAGGCTTTGGCCAGCGTCTCAGTCACGAGGCAGGTGGTGAGAAGGCCCTGGCCCTGGCCGCCGTGCGCCTTGTCCGCCCGTAGCCCAAAGAAGCCCTCGTCCCGGAGGACCCGAAGCTGCTCGTGCGGGAAGGCGGCGTTGCGGTCCGCCTCGGCGGACTTCGGGGCGAGGACGCCCTCGGCGATGGCCTGGGCCTTGTCGCGCCAGGAGATCTGTTCAGCGGTCAGCGGGAAGTAGGACATGGTTGGGCCTCGGTCTGTGGGATGGGGCGGACTATAGCCGAAACATCGACGCTCGGCGGGCGGGCCGGCCCACCCGTGCCGTAGACGCGGATGTATCATCAGGCCGGATCACGCATGGAGGACGCGGCAGATGGCTCGAAACGAGGCGCGATTCCGCGAGGCCGAGCAGCGCTTGTGGGCGTCGTTCGGGGTGACTCCAACTGAGCGGCGCGTCCGGCTCGCCCAGACCGGCACGACGGTGCGGCTCCAGGAGCTGGGCGAAGGGCCGCCCGTCCTGTTCGTGCACGGGGGCTCGAACGGCGGCTCGAGCTGGGCGCCGCTGGCGGCGAAGCTGCCCGGCTTCCGTTGTCTGCTGCTCGACCGGCCCGGCTGCGGCCTGAGCGAGCCACTGCCAAAGTCGTTTCACGGGTTCGAAGGAATGGCGCGGGTCGGCGATGACCTGTGTGCGAGTGTGCTCGACGCGGCCGGCATCGACCGTGCGGCGCTCGTGGGGACATCGTTCGGGGGCTATTTCGTCCTCCGGGCGGCGGCGGCCCACGCTGACCGCATCGAGCGCGTGCTGGAGTTCGGCTATCCGATCGGTGCGCCGCCATCGAAGGTGCCGCTGATCATGCGGACCGGCGGGCTCCCTGGTGGGGCCCGGATGTCGCGATTGGCGCCGCAGAACGAGCGCGGAATCCGCTCCATTCTGCGTCAGATCGGCCTTGGCCGGGCGGTCGCGGAGGGGAAGATGGGGCCGGTGGAGATCGCCTGGTTCCTTTCGCTGATGCGGGACACGGGCACCATGGCGAACGAGCTGCGGGCGAACGGCGCCTTCTTTCGTCTCCGCGGCGACCTCCACCCGAGCGTCCTCCTGTCAGGCGCGCTCTTGCGTTCGATCGCGGTGCCGGTGCACTTCCTCTGGGGCGAGGAGGACCCGTTCGGGACGGAAGCGGTGGCACGTGCGTTCACGGCCCAGATCCCGGGCGCCACGCTGGAGATGGTCCCGCGCGCGGGACACGCCGTGTGGATGGACGACGCGGACCTTGCCGCGCGCGAGACGGTGGCGTTCCTCGGCGGGTGAATGGTTAACGGACCTGGAGCACTGGCTTAGAGGATATCCTCCATGTCGCCGATCAGGTCTGCCAGGCCGAGGCCGACGATCAGGACAAACACGACCATGGCGGCGACGCGGGCTGGCTTCCAGGCGGGGAAGCGCCGCAGCACGGGCCAGCGCATGGCGAACGCCCACAGGCCACCCACCACGATCGCTACCACGGTCAAGGGAAAGAAGATGATCGAGGGGACGGCCGGGAGCGCGGCGGCGGCCGTCGGCCATCGCTGGCGCCACCAGAACCGTGGGAAGAGCTCGGTCAGCCAGGCGATGAGGCCAGCACCGGCCGCGGGTATGGCGATGAAGAGGG
>JBJXGC010000136.1:0-7926 GCA_046154545.1 Dehalococcoidia bacterium
ATCGTCCCAAGCGATGGCTGCTCTGGCCAGGTTGCCGTGCTCAGCGCCAGCTCCCAGTCAGCACCCCATTCGCTGGAGGGCGTGACGAAGGTAAGCGCCTCGAAATGTGGGTTGAACATGACGAGAAAGCTGTCCCCAATGACCTGTCTCCCTTGCTGGTCCGGGGTCGGGATCGCCTCTCCGTTCAGAAACACGGTGAGGGCTTTGGCGAAGCCCGTCTCCCAGTCGTCCTGGGACATGCGGTCGCCGTCCGGCCGGAACCAACCGATGTCCTGAAGACCCGAGTCCTGAATCGCCCGGCCCTGAAACCACCGGCGCCGCCGGAAGACGGGCTGCGCGTGGAACAGGCGCAAGACCGTCTGGACGAAGCCCAGCAACTCCTCGTCCGGATGCTCCCAGTCATACCAGGAGAGCGCGCTGTCCTGGCAGTAGGTATTGTTGTTGCCCTGCTGGGTGCGACCGATCTCATCGCCCCCCGCGATCATGGGCACCCCCTGCGACAACAGAAGCGTCGCGAGCAGGTTCCGTTGCTGGCGCGCCCGGAGCTCCAGGACTTCCTGGTCATCAGTCGGCCCTTCGACGCCGCAGTTCCATGACCGGTTATGAGACTCACCGTCGCGATTGTCCTCACCGTTCGCTTCGTTGTGCTTGTCGTTGTACGACACCAGGTCCCTGAGCGTGAACCCATCGTGACAGGTGACGAAGTTTATACTGGCGAACGGGCGCCGGCCCGTACTGCTATACAGGTCTGAGCTACCGGTGAACCGCGCAGCGAATTCGTTGAAGCTCTCGTCCTGCCCTCGCCAATAGTCGCGAATGCAGTCTCGGTACTTGCCATTCCACTCAGACCACAGCACAGGGAAGTTGCCGACCTGGTATCCGCCTTCTCCAACGTCCCATGGCTCCGCAATCAGTTTCACCTGGTTCACTACCGGGTCCTGCTGGATCAGGTCGAAAAAGGCGGACAGGCGATCAACCGCATGGAGCTCGCGGGCGAGGGTCGATGCGAGATCGAACCGGAACCCATCGACATGCATTTCCGTCACCCAATAGCGCAACGAGTCCATGATGAGTTGCAGCACGTGGGGCTGCCGCATATTCATCGTATTACCGGTCCCCGTATAATCCGTGTAGTAGCGGCGATCCTCTGGTGCAAGCCGGTAGTATGCCGGGTTGTCAATCCCCTTGAAGCTCAGCATGGGGCCCAGGTGATTCCCCTCGGCCGTGTGGTTATAGACCACATCCAGGATCACCTCCAATCCGGCCTGGTGCAGGGCCTCCACCATTCCCTTGAACTCATGCACCTGGGCGCCCCCCTTGCGGTAGGCGTAGTCGCTGTGGGGAGCAAGAAACCCGATGGTGTTGTAACCCCAGTAGTTACGAAGGCCTCGTTGCGCGAGGTGGTCGTCGTGTACGAAATGGTGCACCGGCATCAATTCGATCGCCGTCACTCCGAGCGCCTTGAGGTACCCGACGGCGGCAGGATGGGCCAGGCCCGCGTACGTCCCCCGGAGCTCCGGCGGAATGTCCGGATGCCTGGCCGTGAATCCCTTGACGTGGGTTTCATAGATGACCGTCTCATGCCATGGGATATTCAGCCGCCGGTCCCAGCGCCAGTCATATCTCGGGTCGATCACAATCGCCTTGGGGATAAGCCGTGCGTTGTTGCGGCGGTCGGCGCGGTCGGGGTCGTTGAAGTTGTAGGGGAAGGCGCCAGCGCCCCATCGGACGGGGCCATCGATCGCCATGGCGTAGGGGTCCAGGAGCAGTTTGGCGGCGTTGAACCGCCGTCCCGACGCAGGATCCCACGCGCCGTGCACGCGGTAGCCGTAGCGTTGGCCGGGTCTCAGCCCCGGCAAATATCCGTGCCAGCAGTACGACGTCACCTCGGGCAACGGTATTCGCTCCTCGGCGCCGCTCGCGTCGAACAGGCAGAGCTCCACTTTCTCGGCAGACTCGGAGAAGAGCGAGAAATTCGTCCCGGCGCCATCGTAGATTGCGCCCAAAGGAAACGGTTTTCCGGGCCAGACCGTCGTATTTCCAGGCATCAACCGGGCCTTCTCGCCGAGTCCAGGATAAGGATGGCGAGAGGCGGAAGTGTGAGGTTCAGGGAGTAGGGACGGCCGTGTGCCGATACCGGTGTAGCCTCCACACCGCCCATGTTTCCCTGGCCGCTTCCGTAGTACACGGTTGCATCGCTGTTCATGGCCTCGCGCCAAAATCCGCCTACTGGCACGCCCACGCGGTAGTTCTGCCGCACTACCGGCGTGAAATTGCAGACGACCAGGACGGTGCTCCCCTGCGACGCCCCTTTGCGGAGAAACGATAGCGCACTGGCGGCGCTGTCGTCCGCATCTATCCACTCGAACCCCGATGGATCGTGATCCCGCTCGTAAAGGGCCGGCTCTCCGCGGTAGTAATCGTTGAGGTCGGCCAGCCAGCGCTTCATTCCGGCGTGGGGAGCGTGTTGGAGGAGCGGCCAATCCAACGCGCCGTCATGCTGCCACTCCGAGCGCTGGGCGAGTTCGGCCCCCATAAACAGCAGCTTCTTCCCCGGAGTCGCGTACATGAACCCCAACAGCAGGCGGAGATTCGCAAATTGCTGCCACTCATCGCCTGGCATCTTTCCAAGCAGCGACCCCTTGCCATAGACCACCTCGTCATGGGACAGCGGGAGCACAAAGTTCTCGTGGAAGGCATACAGCGACCGGAAGGTGAGCCGGTTGTGGTGATAACTGCGGTAGAGCGGATCCTTCGACATATAGTCGAGCACGTCGTGCATCCAGCCCATATCCCACTTCAGGCCAAAGCCAAGCCCGCCGACGTAGGTGGGCCGCGACACGGCAGGCCAGGAAGTCGACTCCTCCGCGATGGTTTGCACGTCCGGGAAGCTCCGGTAGACCTCTTCGTTCAGGCGCCGGAGTAAGGTCACAGCGGCGAGGTTCTCGCGGCCGCCGTGCTCGTTCGGGACCCATTCCCCCGGGTTCCGGGCATAGTCCAGGTAGAGCATCGAGGCGACGCCGTCCACCCGCAGTCCATCGACGTGATACTTGTCCAGCCAAAACAGGGCGTTGCTAATGAGGAAGCTGCGCACCTCGTGCCGGCCGTAGTTGAAGATGCAGCTCCGCCACTCGGGATGGAAGCCCTGGCGCGGGTCAGCATGCTCGTACAGGTGGGTCCCGTCGAAGTAGGCGAGGGCGTGGGGGTCGTTCGGGAAGTGGGAAGGGACCCAGTCGAGAATGACGCCAATCCCCTGCTGGTGGAGGTAGTCCACCAGGTACATGAAGTCCTGGGGGGTGCCGTAGGCGCTGGAGGGCGCGAAGTAGCCGGTGACCTGGTAGCCCCACGACCCGAAGAACGGGTGCTCCATGACGGGCATGAATTCGACGTGGGTGAACCCCATCTCGGTCATATGCTCGGCCAGTTGGGGCGCGAGTTCGCGATAGCTTAAGGAGCGGTTACCTTCCTCCAGGACCCGCCGCCACGAACCGATGTGGAGTTCATAGATGGACATCGGCGCCGACCGGCTGTTGGACGCCGCCCGGGTCGCCATCCAGTCCTGGTCTTCCCACTGGTATGTCATGTCCCAGGTTACCGAAGCGCTCTTTGGTGCGATCTCGCAGTGGAACGCAAACGGGTCAGACTTCTCCGCATGGAAGTTGCCTCCTTGCGAGGTGACCGCGAATTTGTAGAGCGTGGGCCCGGTGATCCCCGGCAAGAATGCTTCCCAGATGCCGGAACTGCCCTGGGGGTGCAGGGGATGTGTGCTGCCGTCCCAGCCGTTGAACTCACCGATCAGGCTCACGGCATCGGCATTGGGGGCCCAGACGGCGAAGCGCGTGCCCGCCCTCCCGTCGATCGTGTCGGGGTGGGCGCCGAGCTTGTCGTAGAGCCGAAAATGCTCGCCACTGTTGAACAAGAACTGGTCGTCCGCCGTGAACCACAGCGGTGCGGCTACGGCCACGGTACCGCTCGATTTCTTCGCACTCATGCGCTTCCTGGGGACGACTGACTTATCACTCATCTGTTCTTTTCCTCTCACCACAACGGGTTACCGGACCGATGCGCCACGGTCCCGCGACGGTGCCCCGGCCCGGTTGGGACCTCAAGAGCGCCGGCGCCGCGGAAGCTTGCCCCGTGCGAGCGAAAGGCCGGCGGCGGGCCGTGTCTGGTCGTCGAGCTGTAGCCGGGCGCTCGCTGGCACGCTGAAGACATGGCGGAGGAGCCCCAGGGCTTCGAGCACGATCTCCCGAAGTGTCTGCTCGTCCCAGTTGTAGCCCTCCTGGAGGGAGAGCTGCTTCGTGAATGTTGTTGGGTGGGCTTCGCCGGGTGGGGCGTGGTAGCCGAGCGAGTAGACGAGGACGAGCCGGTAGTCATCGACCAGGTGCTGGCCGGCGCCACCGGCGACCTGCACCCAGACGGTGCGCTTCGTCCCGCGCATTTCGAGATGCCAATCGCCGGGCGCCTGGATGAAGAGGCGGCCGCCGCGACCGCCCCCAGTTAGCCCATCGAGGAGTCCGGTCGCGGCCTCGAGGTGTTCGTCCCAGGGGTCAATCGCTGCCACTACTCGTACCGGAAGAAGCCGCGGCCCGACTTGCGGCCGAGGTGTCCGAGGGAAACGAGGCGGCGGAGGAGGGTCGGCGCTTTGAAGCGCGGCTCGCCGTACTCCTCGAACATGCTCTCGGCGATGAGGTGGAGCGTGTCGAGGCCGATGAGGTCGGCCGTCGCGAGGGGGCCCATGGTGTGGTTGAGGCCGACCTTGCAGGCCATGTCGATGTCGTCCGCCGTCGCGACGCCACTGTCCAAGAGATGGATGGCGTCGAAGATGAACGGCACCAGAAGGCGGTTGGCGATGAAGCCGGGTGTGTCCTTCACCTGGACCGGCACGCGGCCCATCCTGGTGCAGATCCGGTGGGCGTCGGCGAGGGTGTCTTCCGTCGTGCTGGCGGTCGTCACGATTTCGACGAGCTTCAGCGCCCAGGGTGGGTTGAAGAAGTGGAGTCCGATGACGCGCTCAGGCCGGCCACTGGCCGCGGCGAGGTCGCTGAGCGGCAGGGAGCTGGTGTTACTGGCGAGGAGTGCCTCGGGCCGGCAAACCTGGCCGAGTTGCCGGAAGATGGCGGTCTTGACAGCGATGTCCTCGACCACCGCTTCGATGACGGCATCGGCGTCGCGCAGGGCAGCGAAGGCGGCCATGTCGGATGAGCCGTGGAGGCGGCCGATCGAGGCTTCGGCGTCGGCTTTGGAGATGCGCCCGCGCTCCGCTTCGCGTTCGAGGCGGCGGCGGGCGCCGCTCACCCCCGCATCCACGCGTGCCTCGTCGATATCCACGAGCGTAACCTCGAACCCACTGAAGGCGGCGACCTGGGCGATGCCGCTCCCCATCAGGCCTGAGCCGACGATCCCCAGCCGCTGAAACTCCATCGAGAACCCACCACTTTCCGTGCGATGTCTGATTCTACCGCAGACCCCGGGACGGGCGCGTGCCACTCCGGGCGTGCTATGCTTCGGGGCCGGAGGGACCCCGTGGCGGAAGACGAAGAACAGAGCTTAATCACCGACGCGCATCGCGCGGTCATCGGCCAGAAGGGCGAGGCCGTGTCGGTCACCGTGAGCGAAATCGAGGGCTCGCGCATGCGCGACGTCATCAACGACAAGGACCCGCGCTGGGCCGATGGCACGGGCGTGGCGCCACCCTACGTGATCGCCTCATACGGCGCGCGGCCCGGGCGGAACATGGTGTTCGTACTGCCCAACGGCCTGCTCACGCAGCAGGAGTGGAAGTTCACCCGTCCGTTCAAGGTCGGGGAGCAGCTCCAGGCGGTGCCCCAGGTGGTCGATATCCGCGAGCGGATGGGTGGACGCTACGGCCACACCGTCATCGTGACCCACGCTACCGACTACTACGACGACGGTGGAAATCATGTGGCGGCTGCCCTCACGACCTTCACCCAGTTCGACCCCAAGCGGGCCCAGAAGAGTGGAGGCGACGAATGAGCCAGCTGTACTGGGACGACGTGAAGGTGGACGACGAACTGCCGCCACGCGAGCACATGCCGACGACCGACACCGCGATCGACTTCTTCGGGCGCGACAACCCGAGCAACCCGGCCTTCTCCGACATCGAAGCGGGGAAGCGGATTGGGGTCGGGGGGGCGCTGGTGCCGGGCATGCTGAAGCTCGCCTGGATGACACAGTACGTGAGCGACTGGGGCGGCACGGCATCGACGATGCGGAGCATCCGGGTGGCGTACCGGCGGCCGGACGTGGCCGACAAGGGCCTCGTGTACATCGGCCGCGTGGTCGATAAGCGCGACGAAGAGGGTAAGGGCGTGATCGAGCTCGAGGTCACGATTGTGGCCGAAGACGGCCAACCCTCGGTCCGCGGCAATGCCGTGGTCGAGCTGCCGAAGCGGTAGCGGGCCGCGCGCGATGTCCGACCCTCGACGCCTCACTGCTGGTAAAGCGACCCTGGACGAACCGCGGCGTTTGAGGCGGCTGGACTGCGTCGGCGAGTCGAAGTTCCAGGATGCGCTTGTTGCCATCGCAGGCGGCAAGCGGCGCGAGAGCCAGCAGATCGAGACCAACGCCGAAGTCCGGCGAGAGCCGGACAACGCCTTCGACGCGAACGCCATCCAGGTGTTCATTGCTGGCAAGCTGGTGGCGTACCTGCCGCGAGAGCTTGCGGCGCAATACGCCCCGCGTTTCGACGCGAAGAGCCTCGGCGGGATGCCCTGTCCTGCCGAGATCCGCGGCGGCTGGAGGGACGGTGGCGGGGAAGGGAGCTTTGGCGTCCGCGTCTGGCTGCCGTAGCCGGGCAAGGTCTGAGCCACCGACTTAGCCTGCGCGCGGACAACCGACGAGGACCGAGTACATGACGCAGGGCTCGCTACCCTTGTTCCGCCAGGCGTGGCGGGTACCGGTCTGGATGACGATGTCACCGGGCTTGAGGTGCACCGTCGCGCCGTCATCAAGTTCGAGCCAGAGTTCGCCGGATATGATGATGTCGTAGTCGATCGAGTCCGTGGTGTGCATGCCGGGGTTGTCGGGCTCCATGGCCTCGTTCAGGCCCGGGAAGCCAGCCGGCGCAGGTGTCGCGCCCTGGAGCAGGGGTGAGGGGCCGGCTCCTCCGCTCGTGGGGGGCAGGATGGTGATGAGGAAGCGCGTCCCGCCGGGGCCGGGGACGTAGGTGGTCATGGCCAGCGTGGGGTCGTCGCTGCCGGGCACGGCGGTCATGCCGTGGTCCGTGGCCCAGACGGCGGCGATGCCGACGTCATCGACGCCGGGCGGGTGGTTGAGGCGTGGGGGCGGCCCATCGCTCGCGAAGACTGCTTTGCCAGCGGCTGCATGCCCGGTTACGACGCGGCGGATAGCCATGTGTCACACCCCTTCCAGAAGTGGCGGCATGGTAGCACGCGCGCATCAAACTCCTACCCCCGGACGCCGCGACCCGGGACTCAGGACCCGGGACTCAGGACTCAGGACTCAGGACTCAGGACTCAGGACTCAGGACTTCTTCCTCTTCGCCCTTCGTAATAGTTCCCGGACCCTTCCACTCCTCCCCCTCTCTCCCTCCTTCCCCTTCCCACCCCCTCACCCCGTCGGAGCCGAGCCATGGCCAAGAAGAAGATTAGCGTGGGACCACCGGGCGGCGTCGAACCGCCGAGCCGCGAAGAACTCGTGAAGTTGCCGCGCTGGGCGCGGGTGGCGTTCGCGGCCCGCTGCGCGCGGCGCGTGCAGCCGCTGTTCCTGAAGCACTGGCCGAGCGCGCCCAAGGAGCACGTCGAGGCCCTTGACAAGGCGATTACACTCGCGGAGACCGCGGCTCGCTCGGGCCGGGCCGCGGTCTTCGATCAAAAACTCACCACCGCCGCCGCCTCCGCCAACGCCGCCGCCGACGCCGCCGCCGACGCCGCCGACGCCGCC
>JBJXGC010000137.1:0-9987 GCA_046154545.1 Dehalococcoidia bacterium
GACACGTCGATGATGGAAACGGACCCGTCAACCACCGCGTCGCCTGCGAGCAGCGTCACTGCAGGCAGCGTGTTCGCGCCATTCGCCGGTACAAAGGCCGCACGGACGGCCGACAGGAAGCCAGGCGCCGCCGCTTCGACCCGGTACGCCTGCCCCGGCGTCAGGCCGGTGACTGAGAAGGCGCCGCTCCCATTCGTCACGGCCGACCGCGCGCCCGGCGAGAGAGTTACGGTGACCCCTGAGTAGTTCGTCCGTCCCTGGAGGCTCACTGAGCCGCTGAGCGTGGCGGTCCCGGGCGCCGGCGGAGTTGTCGCAGGCGTGGGGGTGGGCGTCGCCGTAGCGGCTGCGGTTGGCGTTGGGGTGGCCGTCGGAGTGACGGTGGACGCCGGCGCCGGTGGGGGCGGAGATGCGGCGGCCGTAGAACTGAAGATAGCGAAATCCTTGGCCATCATCGGGTACCCGGTGGTGTACCAATCGTCGTTGCTGAAGCGGAAGTTCACCGCCCGGGCGCCCGCGGGCATGGGCGTCCAGTAGCTGGAGAAGTGCTCGGGATGGGCGCCGTTTTCGGTGGCGAACTGCCGCTGCGCGAGAGTGAAGGGGCCGCCGTCGAAGCTCACCTCGATCCGGCCAATGGCGGCGAACCGGAGCATCGCATTGGCCGGGGCCGGCTGGGCGAACGTTACCCGCTGCGAGGCGCTGTCGGCGTACCGGCGGTCAGCCTTGATGATGGTGAACGGCTCGGCCGGGCTGATCGTGACATTGTCCCAGTGCCACGTGGCCGGATCCCCAGATCCGTCCTTCGTCGGGTTATACGAATGGTGGCCGAACTGAACGACGCCCTGTCTCCAACTGAGCGCCGGGATCGCGCGGTCGAAGAACACTATCGCCGTCGCGGTCGCGCTCGCCACCCGCTCGAACTTCACGCGTGTCGGGCTGATGGTGAGACGCATCGTCTGGCGGACGGCGGCCTCGTTCGTGCCGGCAGTGATGCCCCGCGTCGTCGGTGCTGTGCCGAAGCTGTCATTGAATTGCCTGCTGGCTCCGTTCGTGTGAGTGATGAGGACAGGGGCGCCCTCCGCGTTGTCGATAGTGATTTGGACAGCGTTCCGCGGTGCCCCGGCGAGGTCCACCTCGCCGAGGTTGAACGGGAGAGCGACATTGTCGGCGTACGGGGTGATCCAGATGTCCCACCAGTCTCGCGTGCTCATGCGTTCGCTGGAGATTTCGAAGCTGACTGTCCCACCACTGGAAATATCGACGAGCTGGTTAGGCGTGAGATAGATGACACCGTAGCCGCTCGCGTTGAGCGCCGTCATGACGTGATCTCGACATTGGAAGACGGCGCCTTCGTAGCTGCTGGTTGTGTGGGTCGCCGGTGGCCCCGCGCAATCGGGGCCATGTTGAGCCTGCATCGGTTCGAGCGAATTCCAGGTGCCGCTGTCCCTGCTATGTACCTGGACGTCCCAGGCAGTCGCATTGCCAAGCTGGGAAAACGGGAGCGGCGCTGCCGGTGAACCCGCGAAACCGTCTGTGAAGGTGCCTCCGGCCCCCTGGGCGATCCAGAAGCCGGCAGCCACGATTCCGGTCGCGAATACCAACATAAGGCTCTTCATATAAGGGCCAGTCTGGGATCGTTCCAGAGCAGGATCAACGGTGGACACGCCGGTCTTGTAAAATCCCGCTCGCGGAATGCAAACTACCGTGTAAATTCTCGCCAGAAGAGTCCCAGAACGCTGGGCCTCCGGCGAAAAGAGGCGCCGTACCTGACAGGTACGGCGCCTCTTTTCGTAACCCGTGTTGCCGGACGATTTCTAGCGGACGCGCACCGTCGCGGCGGCGTTGTTCCAGCTGTAGAGCGCCCCCCAGCCGGGCTTGAAGATCCCGATCTTCACGGTGTAGCTCGCCGTTCCGGCAGGCGATGGCACGGCGTAAGCGACGTTGAAGGTAAGCGGGACACCGGCCGTGAACTTCGTGTTGTCAAAGAACCTCTGGAATACGCGCTTGCCAGCCGCGTCGAAGATCTCGATATCGACAAGTGCGCTCCCCGTTCCTGGGCTCGTTACCGTCGCCTTGACGTTCATCGTCATGCCCGGCGAGACCGGCGAGGGGCTGATGGTCGCGGAGGTTGTCCACCTGCCCGTGATTGGTCCAGGCGTAGGGGTGGTGGTTGGCGTTGCTGTCCGCGTGACCGTGGGCGTCGCGGTCCCCGCGGGCCGGGTTGGCGTGGCTGTTGCGGTCCCCGCGGGCCGGGTTGGCGTGGCTGTTGCGGTTGCTGCGGGCCGGGTTGGCGTGGCCGTTGCGGTTGCCGCAGGCGCGGGTGGCGTGGCCGTCGCGGTTGCCGCGGGCCGGGTTGGCGTGGCCGTCGCGGTCGCCGCAGGCCCGGTTGGCGTGGCCGTCGCGGTTGCCGCCGGCCCGGTTGGCGTGGCCGTCGCGGTTGCCGCAGGCCCGGTTGGAGTAGCAGTGGCCGAGGCTGGGGCCGTGGCCGTTGGGAGGGGCACAGACCCGGGAGCGGAGGAACTAAAGATCGCGAAGTCCTTCGCCATCATCGGGTATCCGGTCGTGTACCAGCCGTCGCTCGTGAAGCGGAACTTCACCGTCTTCGCGCCAACGGGCACCGGCGTCCAGTAGTTCGAGAAGTGCTCGGGGTGAGCGCCGTTCTGGGTTGCGAACTGCCTCTGGGCAGCGCTGAAAGGTCCGCCGTCGAAGCTCACCTCCGGCCGCCCGATGGCCGAGAAACGCAGCATACCGTTCGCCGGGGCGGGCTGCGCGAACGTCAGCACCTGGCTCGCACTGTCCACAAACCGGCGGTCCGCCTTGATGATCGTGAACGGCTCGGCCGGGCTAACGCTGAAGTTGTCCCAGTGCCAGGTCGCGGGGACTCCGGCCCCGTCCTTGGTCGGCGTATACGAATGGTGGCCGAACTGGACAACGCCCTGTGACCAGCTGAGGGCCGGGATCGTCCGGTCGAAGAAGACGACGGCCGTGGCCGTGGCGCTCGCCAAGCGCTCGAACTTCACCCGTGTTGGGCTGAGGGTGAGGCGCATGGTCTGACGCACGGCGGACTGGTTCGTGCCAGCCACGATCCCCGACGTGGTGGATGGCGTGTTCCCGCCACTGTTGTGCATTGTGCCGTTGCCGTTGCTGTAGGTCGTTAACACCGGTGCGCTCTCGGCGTTGTCGATCCCGATGTGGACGGCATTTCGCGGTGCGCCGGCGAGATCGACGTCGCCGTTCTGGAACGGGAGGGCGATGTTGTCGGCGTACGGAGTCACCCAGATGTCCCACCAGTCACGTTTGCTCATGCGCTCCGTGGAGATGTCGAAACTGACGGTACCGCCCGATGAAATGTCGATCAGCTGGTTCGGCGTGAGGTAGATAACGCCGTACCCGGTGGTATTGATGGCCGTCATGATGTGGTCTTTGCACTGGAAGACCGCACCTTCGTAGCTGTTGGTGGAATGCGTAGCCGGTGGGGCCGAGCAATCAGATCCGTGCTGCGCTTGCATGGACTCCAGGGAATACCAGGTATTGGTGTCGCGGCTATGCACCTGCACGTCCCACGAGGCCGCGTTCGCTTCGACCGACTGTGGTGAGGGCGGCGCCCCAGTGAACCCATCACTGAACGTACCACTTGCACCCTGCGCTATCACCAGACCGGCGACCGCCATGCTGGCTGTGACGACAAGCAAGAGAATCTTCATGCCAGCGAGGGTGGCCGATGGTCTCGCTTTACCGCAACCCACTAATGTAACTTGGGAGTAACGAGTTAGCGGAATCTCATCAGCAAATTCGCAAATACGTCCAAGAGGGGACTATTCTCACTTGCGACATAGCAGTTAAGGGCGGCCACCTCGTCATTTTGAGGCGGCCGCCCTTAGCGGGTCGTCAGCGGGGGGGGGCCCTACTTCACCGTGACCTTAAGAGCCGCGTCGTTCCAGGCGTACAGCCCCGCCCAGGACGGCTTGAAGACGCCCACCTTGACCGTGTAGGTCCCGGTTTCGCCCGTCGCCGGGACTTTGTAGGCGGCGTCGAAGGTCCGCGTCTGGCCGGCCGTAAACGCCCGGTTGTCGAAGACCTTCTGCGAGACCTTCGTGCCCGAGGGGCTGTAGATCTCGATGTCGATGAGCGCGTTGGCTGCCGCGGAACTCTTGACCGAGGCCTTGATCCTCATCGTGCCCCCGCGGAGGACCTCGACCGATGTGGCTGACGCCGACAGTGTCCACGTGCCCGCGCTCGGGCTGGGCGAAGCGGTGGGCGTGGCGGTCGGAGTGGCTGGCGTGGCGGTGGGCGTGGCCGGTGTAGCGGTGGGCGCGGCCGGTGTAGCGGTCGGCGTGGCCGGTGTGGCGGTCGGCGTGGCCGGTGTCGCGGTTGGCGTGGCCGGCGTGGCGGTCGGTGTGGCTGGCGCAGCGGTTGGCGTGGCCGGCGTGGCGGTCGGAGGCGGCACCGAGGCCGTCCCGTTGCTGAAGATCGCGAAGTCCTTTGCGATCATCGGGTAGCCGGTGGTGTACCAGCCGTCATTGCTGAAGCGGAGCTTCACCGTCCGCGCGCCGGCGGGCATCGGCGTCCAGAATGAGCTCATGTGCTCGAGGTGCGTCCCGTTGGTCATCGCCCACTGCTTTGCTGCCGGCTGGAACGCCCCGCCGTCGAAGCTGACGTCCACCTTGCCGATGGCCGAGAACCGGAGCATCGCGCCTGTGGGAGCTGGCTGGGCGAACGTGAGCGTCTGGCTTGCGTTGTCGATGTAGCGGCGGTCGGCCTTGATGATCGTGAACGGTACCGAGGGGCTGATCGTGAAGTTGTCCCAGTGGCGGGTGGCCGGGACGCCCGATCCGTCCTTCGTCGGGTTGTAGCTGTGGTGGCCGAACTGCACGACGCCCTGCGTCCAGTTCAGCGCCGGGATGTCCTTGTCCACGAATACGACGGCGGCGCCGGTCGCGGAGGCCAGCCGCTCGAAGCGGATGTGGGTGGGCGTGAGCGTCAGCTTGAACGGCTGGCGCGTAGCTGACTGGTTCGTCCCAGCCACGATATTCGCGTTCCATGATGGTGAATTATAGACATCGTTGAGCACGCTGCTCGAGCCGTTCCTGATCACTCTCACGATCGGGACGCTCTGGGCGTTGTTGATACCGATGTGGATGGTGTTCCGCGGCTCGCCCTGGAGATCGACGTCTCCCGCATCGAAGGGGAGGGCCACGTTGTCGTTATAGGGCGAGACCCAGATGTCGAACCAGTCGCGGGTGCTCATGCGCTCGGTCGAGAGTTCGAAGCTGACCGAACCGCCGCCGGCGAAGTCGACCATCTGGTTGGGCGTGAGATAAATGAGGCCATATCCGCTGGCATTTATCGCCGTCATGACGTGGTCTTTGCACTGGAAGACAGCGCCTTCGTAGCTGTTGGTGGAGTGGGTCGCCGGTGGGGCGCTGCAGTCCGACCCGTGCTGCGCGTTCATGTTCTCGAGCTGGTACCACGTGTTGCTATCGCGGCTGTGTACCTGGACATCGAAGTTGGCGAGGGCAGCACCCCCTGGCACACCGGCCATGGATGCCGGTGAGAGCGGCGCGCCAGTGAAGGTGGCGGTCGAGGGCGTGCCGGCGCCGAAGGCGACGCCCGTAACGACCAGGATGGAGCCGATGGCTCCAAGCGCGAACATGATTCCCCGTAAAGCGGACCGATTCTTCAAGGTGAGTCTCTCGTTTGGGTCAGTCTGGTTTTCGACCCCGTGCATCCACGTTCGGCCCCCTGGAGAGGCCGCGACATACGGGTTGCCCCATCCGCCGCGCGATTTATCCCGCGTTGTTACCGTTCGGAACCCATATGACGCTGCAATCTTTCAAGGCTCCACAAGATGTCCACGATTGCGCCCGTAAAAGTGGACATCTGGCGCAATGTGAATCTACGGGGCGGCGGAAATCTCCGCGTTAGCTCGTGAATGACAGACTCGCTCGTCTCTCAACGGCGTCAGATGTGCATATGAATCCGCAATACATTACGGTCCGTTCACGTAACGGTCACTCGCCGTTTACAAGGCAGGGCCTTTTGCGCCGTCAGAGAGGGCCGCGCGCCCGCATCATCAGTACCAGGCCAGTGGCTGCCGCCGGCGCGTGTGGAGCCGGCCGCCGTCTGGCGTGGCGCGCTGGTGGACGAACGTCAGGACACGGTCAGGGGCTCTTCTCAGCCGCGGCCACGGGCGTCACGGATCGACCGGTTGCTCCCCGGGGATAGGGAAGACGGCCATGAGGCCGTCGTGATCGCTCGCATAGAGCGTTGTCCCGTCCGCCCGGACGCCGGGAACGTTCCCGAAGAGCTGCCAGCTCGACGGTGTCCACCCGTCAGACATGAGGTAGTCGCTCCGCGCCGTCATCGGCGGCTGGTCTCCGACCACGGATTCGCGGCAACAGGTGACGATGGGCTCGTCACCGGCGACGTCTTTCAGCCCGATCGCCGAGTAGAACTCATAGGTTGAAGCCCCGGAGGGGTCGCTCTGGCCAACCATCGCGATGGTCGGTCCGTCGCCACGGGTCTTCGCCACCCAGTTCGCGAAGTCGGCCGCCTGTACCCTTCGCACGCGGTCCCCGCCGCCCGTCAGATGGGTGATGTAGATGTCGATCTCCCCGACGGTCGGTGGGCCCTTGACCACCACATGGAGCGCGACGCGGCGCTCCCCCTGCTCCGATGTACGCAGCTCGAGGACGTACTGCCCCTTCTTTTCACCCACGATCGAGTAACGGTCACTGCGGACGAGGATGAGTTCGCTCTCCTCGAAGCCGAGCTGCTTCACGTAGGCGTCGCTCTGCTCCTTGTTCTGGTTCGGGAACCAGGGGTTCGCGCGAAAGGTGATGAACTCCATCCCGAGCTCTTTCCCGAGCCGGGAGGCCGCGGCCCCATGTTCCTTCGTCCATGACGCCTCGTTAAAGCCGACGATATCGGGCTCAAACGCCTTCAATTCGGCGATGAGCATCGAGAGCCGTTCGTCGAAGGTTTCGCCAGCGGCTGCGTTTCCGGGATCCGACGTGAGCGGGCTGTAGAGCGCGAGATTGATGAACGCGACGCGAAACTCTTTCCGTGGCTCCGGCGTCTGAGCCGGAGGCGCGGCCGTGACCGTCGGGGCGACCGTCACGGTCTGCTCCCAGTGGCTCGGGGGCGACTCATCCGCGCCGCCGCAGGAGAGGAGTACCGCCGCCATGGTTAGTCCGGCCACCGCCGTCACCAGGGCTGCAACGAGGTGCCTCATTGACAGGCCCCGGCGCGCGCTGCTTCACTGGAGGCCACTGGCGACGACGGAGACGAGTAGCGCCCGCAGGCCTTCCCAGCGAGCCCCGGATGGTGTGAGGGGGTGCCGGCGGCGGGCGCGAACATCACTCTCGAGCTTCCGGCCGAACGAAGGTTGTGGCAGGTTCTGGCCCATGCCCGGGCGCCTGCCCCGGCCGTTCCACTAGGACCGGACGGTTGCCCACCGTTAGCAGGGGCAGGGGTGCCTTCGCGCCCCGTTGAGTGCCCGCCTTCGCCGGCGGGAAACAGGGTGGTACCGCGGGCTGGCACGCTCGTCCCTGGTCCGGGGACGGGCGTTCTTTCTGGGACGCGCGTTTTCAGTGATGTTGCCATCGTCATAAGAGTGTACGTCGTGCTCTTCGTCACGGTTGTACATCCATCTAACCAGACGCATGGAGGCGCGCACATGTTCCGCCCGGTCGATCCCAAGGTCAGTTTCCCCGCGCTCGAAGCGGGCATCCTCGACTTCTGGCGCGCCAACGCGATCTTCCAGCGCAGCGTCGAAAAAGCCCCGAAACCCGGCCTCCCGAACGACGGCCTCTTCGTCTTCTACGAAGGTCCGCCGACCGCGAACGCGCGGCCCGGCATCCACCACGTCCTCGCCCGCGTCTTCAAGGACCTCATCCCGCGGTATAAGACGATGCAGGGCTACCGCGTCCCTCGCAAAGCCGGCTGGGATACCCACGGCCTGCCCGTCGAACTCGAGATCGAACGCGAACTCGGCCTGAAATCGAAGTCCGAGATCGAGGCCTACGGCATCGCCGCCTTCAACGCGAGGTGTAAGGAGAGCGTCACCCGCTACATCGACGAGTGGACCCGTCTGACCGAGCGCATCGCCTACTGGTGCGACCTCGATAACCCCTACTTCACCTACGACAACGGCTACATCGAGAGCTGCTGGTGGATCTTCAAACAACTCTGGGATGCGCAGCTCGTCTACCAGGACTACCGCGTCACGCCCCACTGCCCCCGCTGCGGCACCAGCCTCAGCGACCACGAAGTCTCCATGGGCTACGAAGACGACACGCCCGACCCCAGCGTCTTCGTAAAGTTCCGTGCCCTCACGCCGACGCCCGAACGCCTCCCTGATGCCGGTAAGCCCCTCTACCTCGTCGCCTGGACCACGACACCCTGGACGCTCCCGGGCAACACCGCCCTGGCCGTGAACGCGGCGGCCACCTACGGCGTCTACGAAGTCGAGGGTGAGCGCCTCGTCGTCGCCGAAGCGCTCGGCGAGAAGGTCCTGGGCGAGGGCGCCCGGCCGCTCTACACGATCCTCGGCGAGGGCCTCGTCGGCCTCCGCTATGAGCCGCTCTACCAGCCCGAACTGCTCGGCCACGAGGTGCGCCGCTTCGACGACGAAGGGCGCCTGCGCGTCGTCGCCGACCGCGATGCCGCCGATGGTCTCCGCCGCGTCGTCGATGCCGAGTACGTCTCGCTCGACGACGGCTCCGGCATCGTCCACACCGCCCCCGCCTTCGGCGGTGAGGACTTCGAGCAGGGCAAGCGCTACCGGTTGCTCCTCGCTCAGCCGGTCGATCTCCGCGGCCTCATGGCCGCAGGCCTGCCCGGCGCCGGAAAATTTGTGAAAGAGGCCGACAAGGACATCCTCAAGGACCTCGCCGCCCGCGGCCTCCTCTTCAAGAGCGGCACCTACAAGCACACCTACCCATTCTGCTGGCGCTGCCGCACCCCCCTCCTCTACTTCGCCAAGCCCAGCTGGTACATCCGCACGACGAAACGGAAGGAGTCGCTCCTCGAAGGCAACTCCCGCATCAACTGGTATCCCGACCACATCAAGGCCGGCCGCTTCGGCAACTGGCTCGAGAACAACATCGACTGGGCCTTCAGCCGCGAACGCTACTGGGGGACGCCCCTGCCTTTCTGGCGCTGCGAAAGCTGCGCCCACGACATGTGCATAGGTTCGAAGTCCGAGCTCGTCGAGCACGCGCTCGACCGCGCCCAGGCCGAAGCCCTCGACGACTTCCACCGGCCCTATATCGACGACGTGAAGCTCCGCTGCGAGAAGTGCGGTGGTGAAGCGAAGCGCGTCCCGGAAGTGGCTGACGCCTGGTACGACAGCGGCGCCATGCCCTACGCCCAGTGGCACTACCCCTTCGAAAACCAGGCTGAATTCGACCGCAGCTTCCCCGCAGACTACATCTGCGAGGCGATCGACCAGACGCGCGGCTGGTTCTACACCCTCCACGCCGAAGCCGTGATGCTGCACGCCACCGAGTCCGTGCCGGAGAACCTCAGCTTCAAGAACGTCATCTGCCTCGGCCACATCCAGGACGAGAAGGGCAACAAGATGTCCAAGTCCCGGGGCAATGCCGTCGAGCCCTGGGCCGTCCTCGACGCCCACGGCGCCGACGCGACGCGCTGGTACATGTACGCGGCTAGCCCGGCCGGGTCGTCCCGCCGCTTCAGCCTTGGTCTCGTCGAAGAGGGGTTGCGCCGCTTCCTCCTCACCCTCTGGAACACGTACAGCTTCTTCGTCAGCTACGCGAACATCGACCAGGTCGACCCGCGCACGCCCCCGCGAAGCACGCCGCCCGAGATCGACCGCTGGCTCCTCAGCGAACTGAACGCCCTCATCCAGAAGGTCACGGACGAACTGGAAGAGTACGACCCGACCGACGCCGCCCGCGCCATCGAGGCCTTCGTCGAGGACCTCTCGAACTGGTACGTCCGCCGTTCCCGCCGCCGCTTCTGGCG
>JBJXGC010000138.1:0-13738 GCA_046154545.1 Dehalococcoidia bacterium
ACCCGCGCCAACGACCTCCTCTTCACCAGCCGCACCTTCATGGCCGAAGAGGCGCTGGACCTGGGACTGGTGAACGCGGTCCTCCCGCCGGAGGAGCTTATGGATCACGCCGAGGCCTACGCTCGCAACCTGGCCGTCCACGTTTCGCCCGCGTCCCTGCGCGAGACGAAGCGCCAGGTCTATCGCGACCTCCACGGCGGTGTCGGCCAAGCGGTGGAGGAGTCCGAACGGCTGCTCAGAGAGATGGCGAAGGGGCCGGAGTACCTGGAGGGGGTGCGGGCCCTCGTCGAGAAGCGCCCACCGCGGTTCCGGTAACGGCGCGATAGGCCAAGAGAAAGGCCACCTGGTGCGCCCAAAGCATACCACGTGGTTGCGTTTCGATAAACCACGTGGTATGCTTTGGAGTATCTCGGGAGAGCCGAAGCCCACTTCGATGATTCTCGCTTCCGTGCTGGTGCCCCTCGCCAGAAACGACGGCTCGCCCAACCGCACACCCTCGTGTCACGCTTCGAAGACATGCTCCTCGAACGGTTTGGAGGGTGGACGGATGGAGGGCTGAAAGGGGGGAGCTGGCGGGCGGACGACGGTACCACCTACCGTGACCAGTCCCGCCAGTACGAGATCGCCCTCGCGACGTGGAGAAGCGTCCCCGAGTTCCTTGAAGCCGTTGAGTTCGTCGCCCTTCACTTCAAGCAGCTCGCCGTTTTCTACACCATCGCGGGCATCCCCGACATCATGCCCGGCCCCACGCCCTAAAAGGGACGCGGGTCGAGGACTCTCCCGTCATACGAGGATCATCGGTCATAGAGAGAGAAGAGGAGAACCCATGAACCCCGCGTACATGACACTCGACGGTGAGGTCCTCGACGTCACCCGGCTGTCACCAGTAGAAAAGGAGCACTTCGAGCGTTGCTACGCCATCTTCGCCAGCCGCGGCGACTGGAAGAAGCTCACCGAACTCGTCCGCGGAGCGGACAACCCGCTCATCGGGCCAGGGCGGCGGGTGAGCCGCGACGTTGCCGCCCACCCGCTCTACAGGGCGGTGCGCGACCTCGAAGACCGGCTCGGTATCCTCACCGGAAACCTTGCCCCCGACCCCGGCGATGAGCCCGGGACGGACCCGCTTGACGATTCCCTTGTCTCGATCGCAGAAGCGGCCGGGATGAAGGGGACCACAGTGATGGCGGTCCGCAAGGCGATCAGCCGGGGAGACCTTGTCGCGACCACCTCCCGACCCCAACGCGTGAGCTCGCGCAGCCTCGCCCAATGGTCCGTGAACGTTGTCCGGCAACGGGCGCGGGCCGGACGCAACCTGGTCACGGCGTGAGCCGGTCCGCCCAAGCGTCCGAAGGGAAGGCGGCCCAGCGCTGGGCGGCCTTGCCTTGGGCGTCAGCGGGCCTCCCGCGACCTGGCCGCCGTCGATGGCAGTCTGCGGAGGTGCTCGGCCTGTAGGCGGCTCAGTCCCGCCAGCGCAGCTCCCAGACCCGGACCGGCTCCTCCATCCCCTTGAGGACGTGCTCGCCCGTGTCCGAGAAAAGGAAGCCCTTGCCCGCCACCAGTTCGCGGACCACGTTCGCGACCAGCACCTGACCACCCTCGGCCTTGGCCGCGATGCGGGCAGCAGTGATGACGCTCGCCCCGAAGAGGTCGTCGTCCTCGGCGATCGGCTCGCCCGCGTTAATCCCGACGCGCACCCGCAGCCCCGCGCCGCTCAGGGCAGAGTCGTCGTGGCTCATTGCTGACTGGAGGGCGGCCGCGCATTCGAGCGCGCGCTGGGCGCTGCCGAAGCTGGCCATGAAGCCGTCGCCCATGCTCTTCACCTCGCTGCCACCGTGGCTGGCCAGGGCCTCGCGCGTGATCCGTTCGTGTTCGCGCAACACCTGGCGGCCGTCGGCGTCGCCCAGCCGCGACATCATCGTGGTGTGGCCTTCGATGTCGGTGAACAACAGGATCCGGAGGGAATGGTCGTCGCGGTGGGCATGGCCGTGGGCGGCGGGCTTCGCCGGTTCAGGCTCAGGCCAATCCTCGCCGAGGAAGCCCGCAATATGGCGGCGCATCTCGACCGTTGCGCCCTCCACCGGCCTGGCATCGGCGAACACCACGGTCGCATTCGGCAGGAGCGCGGCGAACTTCGCCGGAGCTGTCGGCGAATCGAAACCCGACGAGGCCGTCCTCAGGACCAGCACCGGGCACTGCACACGGGGCAGAAGGTCGCTCACATCGACTGGCAGCATGCTGTCATAGATCCGCAAGGCGGTCTCCGCCGTCACACATTCGCGGAAGAAGGCGCCGAAGCGGGCGGCCTGTTCGTTGCCCCAGCCGTAGATTTGCGAACCCATCGCCTCCGTGAACATGCGGTAGTCGGTCTGGAGCATGCCCTGCCACATGTTCAGCTGTTCCGGTGAGAGGAAGTCCGACCCGCGGACGATGGGGTTCACGGTGATGAGGTGGCCTACCCGCTCCGGGTGGGCGACGGCGAAAGCCACCGCAAGCTGCGTGCCGTGCGCCCCGGTGAGCAACGTTACCGGGACACCGCCGGCCGTCCGCTCGACCACCGCCTCCATGTCAAGGAGCCGCTCCTCCATGCTGAAGCCGGAAAGCTGCCTATCCGACAGCCCAGTGCCGCGGCCGTCAAAGCGGACCACCGTCCTGTAGCGGGCGAGGCCCTCGACGGAGGCGCGGCGCTCATCGTCGTGCCACTCGAGCTGCACGTGATTGTCCGGTGGAGAGGGGACGGAGATGAGCACCGGCCCGGAGCCCGATACGGCGTAGGCGATGCTGACGCCGTCCTTCGTGATGGCGTAGCGGATGGTGGGCGCGTCCATCCACCCAGTGTACGCGGGCCGTGAGCGCCCCGCAGCACGCGCATCGGCGTGGGCTGTGACCCATCTCATAGAGGGCACCCGGCGCGCGGCACTACGCTGAATGGAGCAACCGGGTCACAGACACCCGGGCCGGAGGACATGCAGTGCATCGCTACGAAATGAACGACATGGTGAACGCCAGCCTGCGCGACCGTGAGCGGGACACCGCCGCCTTCCTGCGCAGCCGGGCCGCCCTGAAGTCCCGGGCCGAAGACGGCGCTACGCCCGGGCGCGGCCGTCACCGCCGGCCGCATTTCGGTCTCGCGGGCGTCCGCCACGCTGGGGCGGGCCTCATGCACCTGGCGGGCGGCCACCGCTGAGGGTGGCTCGACCGAACTCCGCCACCGGCGGCTGCGGCACCCGGGCCAGGCTAGCGGCGGCGCGCGATGAACATCGCGTAGCCGCCGCGACCGCCGATCACCATCTCCCGCCAGGCCTCGCCGGGGGTGATCCGCCGGGCGACCTCTTCTTCGCCCCAGCGGGCCGCATACCCGGCGAGCCAGATCTCCTGGTCCGCCGCAGTCACACGCCGCCGGGCCACCGCCGCCCAGGCCGTGCGGTCTTCCGCCAGGAGGACATCGAACCCGGAGCCGTCGAGGAGGGCGACGTACTGAGCCAGGGTCGGCATGCGCGGGAAGGCCCAGAGCTGGCGCAGCGCCTCCCGGTCGGCTTCTGTGGTGTGATTCGTCCCTACCCAGTCAGTGAAGGCGAAGACGGCGCCGGGCAGGAGGACGCGGGCCACCTCGGGGACGACGGCATCCGCATTCATATGACAGATCGCGTCCTGGCTCCAGGCGGCGTCGCAGGATGCCGGCGCGAGGGGGATCTGCTCTGCCCTGCAGAGCAGCTGCTGACAGGCGAGCCCGAGGCCCTCGGCCCGGGCGGCGGCGCGCCCGGCGGCGTGCATGCGCGGGTCCATGTCGAGACAGACGACGGTCGCTCCGAAACGGCGGACGAGGTAGCGCGCGGGGGCGCCGAGGGCAGAAGCGACATCAAGGACCACGCCACCCGGCGGGAAGCCATAGTGGGCGGCGCGGTCAGCCAGGGCGACAGTCGCGTCCTCGCCGAGGGGATGGAGGTGGTAGCCCGCGGTGCGCAGGTTCCACTCCATCGCCGGCTCGTTATAGACCTCGGCCACCGTGCGCGGGCCCCCGGGGACAGCTTCCGGCATACTGGCGACACTCTACACCAGCGCCATCGCGCAGGAGGCCCCCCTTTGGACCCCCGCCTGACACCCGTCCTCACCAGCACCAATGACAACCGCGCCCAGTTCGAGGTGTTCTGCCGTTCGCTCTCCGCGGACGAACTGGCCACGCCCATCCCGGCAGCGCCCTGGCGCGTGCGTGACTACATCTCGCACCTGGCATCGATCGATATCTGGGTAGGTGACTGGTTCACCCACCTCGCCAGTGGCGAAGCCTGGCGGCCGCGGGCCGACAATGGCGGACCGTTCGACATCGACACCTGGAACGAAGCACGGATCGTCGAGCGCGCCGATGCATCCGTGGCCGAACTGCTGGAGGAGGCGGCGCGGCACCGGGCGGCGCTGCTCGCGACCTGGGAGCGGTTCACCGCGGACGCCCTCGACGCCACCTTCGACTTCCGGGGGAATACGATCCCGCTCTTGCGCTACCTCCAGCTCTGGGCCGGGCACGACCCGGCGCACGCCGCCGACATGCTCCGCGCCCTGCCAGCGCGGGCGGCCGAACCGGCCCTCGCCGCCTGGACGGCGCCGTTTAAGGCACCGGCAGGGTAAGGGCCAACGGGGTCGCGCCGGGCGTCCTTACACGCGATGTGGGTGGGGGCCGAACTCGCCTTCGTAGTAGGGCGAGACGTGGGTGCCCGGCCGGACGATCTTGTCGATCGCCTTCATCTCCTCGGCGGTCAGGGTGACGTCGACCGCCTTCAGGTTGTCCTCGAACTGGTCCATCGTTCGGGGACCGATGATCGGACTGGTGACGCCCGGCTTTTGCATGCACCAGGCCAGTGAGAACTGGGACATGCTGCAGCCGTGCTCTTTGGCGAGCGCCTCAAGGGGCTCGGTCGCGTCGAAGATGCTGTCGTTCATGCGGCGCCGCTGGATTGGGTTGCTGGCGTAGGCGGCCCAGCGGCTGTCTTCGGGCATCTCTTCGCCGCGGCGGTACTTCCCGGTGAGCATGCCGCCGGCCAGGGGACTCCAGGGGATGATCCCGAAGCCGTAGGTCTGCGCCATCGGGATCAGTTCGCGCTCTATCCGGCGGTCGAGCAGATGGTAGGGCGGCTGCTCGCAGACGAAGCGGTTGAGGTTGTACTCCTTCGAGACCCAGAGTGACTCGACCAGCTGCCAGGCGGCGTAGGTGCTCGTGCCGATGTAGCGCACTTTTCCCGCCCGGATCAGGTCGTCCAGCGCCCGCAGCGTCTCGTCGATCGGGATGTGGGGGTCGGGCCGGTGGACCTGGTAGAGGTCGATGTAGTCCGTCTTCAGGCGGCGGAGGCTCTGCTCGCACTGCTCGATGATGTGGCGGCGGGAGTTGCCCATGTCGTTCGGGCCTTCGCCCATCTTGCCGTGGAACTTGGTCGCGAGGATGACCTGCTGGCGTTTGCCGTTGCGCTTGAGGGCGTCGCCCGTTGTCTCCTCGCTGCGGCCGGCGTTGTAGACGTTTGCGGTATCGAGGAAGTTGATCCCGGCATCGAGCGCCCGGTCGATGATCGCCATCGAGTCGCTGGCGTCCGTCTTGCCGCCGAACATCATGCAGCCGAGGCAGAGGTTGGTGACCTTGATGCCGGTCCGGCCAAGCTGGCGCAGTTCGAGTGTCATCCGTCAGTTGCTCCGTTGAGTAGTGGCCCGAGTCTACGCTGAGGCGGCCGGGCGCACGACCTTCAGGCCGAGGTGTTCTTCGAACGGGTCGAAGTCACGATCGGAGTGAAGGAGTGCGACATCGTTGACGATGCAGTAGGTGGCGATAATGCAGTCGATCGTGCTGCGAATGGTGATGCCCCTTGCCCGAAGTGCGCGGTAGTTTGCGGCCGCCGTCACGGCGATGTCGGGGCCTCCCATCCTCACAGCCGGGACATCCGCCAACACGCGAAGAACTCGTGACACGCGGTCAGGATGGCGCAGCCCCTGTAAGATCTCAGCCATGACGAGGTCACCGACGATGGTCGAGCCTGCCCGCAGCCATTCTCGAAGCAGGAGGGCCGAGGGCGTCCAGTTCCGGTTGAAGTAATCGACCCAGACCGACGAATCTGCCGTCCACATTAGTCGGCCGCTCGCATCGCTTTGTAGTCATAGTCCTCGAAGAACATGTCGGGGCCACACACCTCTTCGAGGTCCTCGATCGCTCGAAGGCGGACAAGCGACCTCAGGCCCGCCTCGATCGTCTCTTTCTTGGTCTTGAAGTTGCCAGAGGCGCGGGCCTTCTCGAGGAGTTCATCGTCTATCTCAACGTTGGTGCGCATGGAATCAGGACCTCGCTGTGTACTCGTGATGCGTGATCGAGTGTACCACATGCGGCCGATGGTACACACGCGTGACGGTGGGAATCGCCCCTCAGCCCAACCGGTAGCGCACCTCGTGGATCACATGGTCGCCGCGGTCGTCCGCCTTGCGGGCACCGTCCCAGCGCCAGCCGGCCGCCTCGTAGAAGCGCCGTGCGCGGGCGTTGCCGTCCATCGTCCAGAGGACCAGCGGCCCGTATCCGCGGCCCGAGAGGTCGGCGGTGGCGTGGGCGAAGAGTTGGCGCCCGGCCCCGCGGTCCCAATGAGCGGGGTCGAGGTAGACGGTCCAGACCTCCGCCCAGCCCGGTTCCGCGTCCTCGTCCCGGGCCGGTCCTGTGTCGGAGTAGCCGATGACCTTGGCCCCGCCCGTGATCACCCAGGTCCGTTGCTCGGCGGGGCGCCCCTTGCTCATCCAATCGCGGCGAGCGCCGGCTCGTTCTTTCGCGGACAGACGGTCGAGGACCGGGTCCGGCACCAGTCCCCCGTAGGCCGCCTTCCAGGCGCGGACGTTCACCGCAGCGATCGCCATCACGTCCTCGAGCGTGGCCGCCCGGACCGCCAGCTCAGCCACGCCGCCGCGCCATCTCCTGTTCGAGGTGGAGCGGCTGGACCACGGCGCTATGCTCGTAGTCGCCCCATTCTTCACGCCGCAGCATCCACATCACTTCGAACTCATTGCCGTCCGGGTCGCGGCCGTAGAGCGACTTCGTCGCGCCGTGGTCGCTCTCGCCGACCATCGCATCCATGGCGATGAGGATGTCGCGGGCGGCGCCCAGGTCGTCGATCCCCGGCACCTCCCAGGCGAGGTGGTAGAGGCCGGTTGCGCCGCGCACGGGCGCAGGCGCGTGTTCGCCCACCTCCATCAAGCCGAGGTCATGGTGGTTGGCGGAGCCGGCCGCGCGGAGGAAGGCCATGCGGCCACCGGCCCGCGATATCTCCTCGAAGCCGAAGGCCTGGCGGTAGAAGGCGACCGAATGGTCCAGGTTACGGACATAGAGGACGGCGTGGTTGAGGCGTGTCACAGGGATCGACATTGCGATTTCCTTCTGCCGGCGCCCGGATCGCAGGGGGCGGGCTGCATCCATCTTAGCTGTTTCGCCCCGGGCGTTTCAGCCCCGCCCGGTGCCGAGCGAGCGGGAGATGACGATCCGCTGGACGTCGCTCGTGCCTTCATAGATCTGGCAGACCCGCACGTCCCGGTAGATCCGCTCCACCGGGAAATCAGCGACGTAGCCGTACCCACCGTGGACCTGGATGGCGTCGGAGCAGACCCGTTCGGCTATCTCGCTGGCGAAGAGCTTGGCCATGCTCGCCCGGTCGAGGCAGGGTTCCCCGGCGTCCTTCAGGGCTGCCGCGGAAAGCACGAGCTGGTGCGCGGCTTCGAGCTGGGTGGCCATATCGGCCAGCCGGAAGGCGACCGCCTGGTGGTTGATAATCGCCGTGCCGAAGGTCTCGCGCTGTTTCGCGTAGTCGAGCGCGGCCTCGAAGGCGGAGCGGGCCATGCCCACCGCCTGGGCGCCGATCCCGATCCGCCCGGACTCCAGGTTCGCGAGGGCGATACGGTAGCCCTCGCCGCGGCCGCCGAGCATCAGGTCGGGCGAGAGTTTCAGGTCGTCGAAGGCGAGCTGGCAGGTGTCCGAACAGCGCTGGCCGAGCTTCGATTCGATGTGGGCGACCGAGTAGCCCGGGCTATCGGCGGGCACGATGAAGCAGGAGATCCCCTTCCGCCCGAGTTCCGGGTCGGTCACCGCGAAGACGAGCGTGCAGCCCGCGATCGAGCCGGAGGTGATGAATTGCTTCGTCCCGTTCACGACGAAGTGGTCGCCTCGGTCTTCGGCCCGGCACTGGACGGCCCCGGCGTCGGAGCCGGCCTGGGCTTCAGTCAGGGCGAAGGCACCGATCACTTCGCCCCGGGCGAGCGGCCGAAGGAACCGCTCACGCTGCTCGTCCGTCCCGTAACGGAGGATGGCCGCGCAGACGGGCGAGTTGTTCACCGACATGATGGTGGAAACGGCGCCATCCCCGGCGGCCACCTCTTCGATGGCGAGGACGTACGACGTGAAGTCCGCGCCCGCCCCGTCCCAGCGTTCCGGGACGCACATGCCCATGAGGCCGAGGCCACCCATCTCCCGCAGGAGTTCGACCGGCGGGCGGGAGCTACGGTCGCGTTCGGCGGCCGTCGGCCAGAGCCGTTCGCGGGCGAAGTGGCGTGTGGTGTCGCGGATCAGTCGCTGGGTTTCGCTGAGCATGGCGCTATTGAAGCACAGAACGGCCGCCAGCTGCCGCCAGCCGCACGCGTCTGACGGGAAGGTGTCCTACGTCTCCCACGTAATCAGCATCTCCCGGGTTGGGGCCCGCCAGGCGGGGAGGAAGCCGGTCTCGTTCCGTGCGAAAAGCCGTCCGAAGTTGGCGCGTATTCGGGTCTCGGCCGCGGTCGGGTCGAGCGCCTGCAGCGTGCCCAGGTAGAAGCGGACCGTCTCGTCCTCTGTCGTGAGGGGCGGCTGCCGCAGGGGAAAGTCGGCCGGCAGGACACGGATGTCGGGGAGGATGCCCATCTCCCAGAGGACCGCGACCAGCTCCGCGTGGCCTGGCACCAGCTCTTGCTTCTCGCCGAACGCGGCCTCGAGGAGCGCCGCCGCGTTGTTCGGCGGGGGCACGCTCCAGACGCCGATGACGACGCGCCGCCGGGCCGCCGCCACAAGCGCTTCGACGAACGGGACGATCTCGCGGACGAAATAGGTCACGTTGAAGACGAGGGCGACGTCACCCGCCAGGCCCGCGGCCGGCCAGGCGGATTGCACGGTGCGGGCGTTTGTGATCCCGGCTTCGACAGCCGACTCGGCGAACTCAGCGCACATCCCCGGGGAAGGTTCGACGTCCACGACCTCGCGGCAACGGAGGGCGAGCGGCAGGGAGATACGGCCGGCGCCGCCGCCGATATCGAGGACGGTATCGCCCGGCTCGATGAGGCCTGCGACGGCCGAGAGGTTGGCGTCGAGCTCACGGCGCGGGTCCATCCGGAACTGCTTCGCCATCCGGTCCCAGCGCCCACTCTCGGACTCGGGCGCGATGAGCCGGGCACGTTGGGCCTGGACGGCGTCAATGCGGGCGCGGTAGTGGTCGATAGCGGACATGGGCGTGTTCCTCCCGCGCCAGTCTAGGTCAGCCGGCCCCCTGGGCTCAGCTGCGGGCGAGCAGCCATTCCCGCAGGTCGTCCATGACCTGGGCCTTCTCGGGCTCGTTCAGGATCTCGTGGGCGAGGCCGTCGTACACCTTGAGCGTCTTGTCCAATGAGGCGACGGCCTCGTACAGGGCGCGCGCTCCTTCGACCGGGGCTAACTCGTCGGCCGTGCCGTGCATGACGAGGAGGGGCAGGCCGATCGTATCCATGTCCTCCGCGATCCGGGCGAGGGCGCGGCCGAAGGCGGCGATCGTGGCGGCCGGCATCTTCCCCCGGAAGACGAGGGAGTCGTGCTCGTAGGCCTCAACGACGCCGGAATCGCGCGAGACGTTCGCGGCCGCGAGCCGCCTGATGCCGAGGCCCGGCCGCACCCGGGCGACCACGCCCATGACGCCAGCCATCGCGCGGAGGGCACCGCCGGGGCGGGCCACCGCCGCGCCACTCGTGATCAACCCGGCCAGTTCGCGGTGGCGGATGGCGCAGTAGAGAGTGACGATCATCCCACCCATGCTGTGCCCGAGGAGGAAGAGCGGGCGGTCTCGGTTCTCGGCCCGCACCAGGGCAAGGAACGTATCCAGGTCGTCGAGGTGCTCGCGAAAGCTCTTGACCAGCACACGTGGGCCTTCCGACTGGCCGTGGCCGCGAAGGTCGTAGCCGTGGACGGCGAAGCCAGCTCCGGCGAGCTGTTCGCCCGTCCACTGGTAGCGGCCGCTGTGCTCGGCGTAGCCGTGGACGATGGCGACGGCCGCCCGCGGCTCGCTCGCCGGCAGCCAGCTCCGCC
Source organism: Dehalococcoidia bacterium (assembly GCA_046154545.1). Taxonomy (GTDB): domain Bacteria; phylum Chloroflexota; class Dehalococcoidia; order Tepidiformales; family Tepidiformaceae; genus JBJXGC01. The sequence continues at coordinate 10,304 of JBJXGC010000138.1, forward strand.
GGTAGAGCTGGGGGCCCCGCGGGCTGCGGAACGTCCCTTCCTGTTCAAGCGCACTCATAGCCAACCTCCGCGGTCAGTCTCGCACGGCGAGGACGACCTTGCCGAAGTTCGCGTTCGATTCGAGGTAGACCTGGGCCTCGCCCGCCGCCGCCAGGGGGAAGACGCGATCGATGACCACCTTCACTCGCCCGCTGGCCATATGCGGGAGGACGCTCTTCTCGAACGCCTTCGTGGCGGCCGCCTTCTCTTCGAGCGGGCGGGCACGAAGGGTCGTCCCACGCACGGAGGCCCGCTTCATCAGGAGCATTCCGATGTTCGCCTGCGTGGTCGCGCCGCCCATCAGGCCGACGAGGACCATCCGGCCCTTCGGCGCGAGCGACCGCAGGTTGCGGTCCCAGTAGTCGGCGCCGATGACGTCGAGGATAACATCGACGCCGCGTCCGCCCGTGGCCTTCGCGACCTCCTCGGCGAAGTCCTGGGTGCGGTAGTTAATCCCGAGGTCGAGGCCCAGCTCCTTCGCCCGGGCCAGCTTATCGTCGCTGCCAGCCGTGCCAGCGATGAATGAGGCGCCCATCGCCCGGGCGATCTGGATCGCGGCCACGCCCACGCCCGAGCCGGCGGCATGGATGAGGAAGCTCTCTCCCGCCACGAAGTCACACTGGCGAAGGGCGTCGTGGGCGGTGATGTAGACCTCCGGCGTGGCGCCCGCTTCGTGCCAGCTCAGGTTGGCCGGGACCTTCATGGCCACGCGCTGGTGGACGGTGACCTGCTCGGCGTAGCCGCCGCCGGCCAGCAGCCCCATCACCCGGTCGCCGGGGGCGAAACCCTCGACCCGGTCGCCAATCGCGGTGACCTCCCCGGCGAACTCGAGGCCGGGCACCTCGAAGGCGGGTTTCGGGCCCGGCTGCGGGTAGCTGCCGAGTCGCTGCATGATGTCTGCCCGGTTGAGGGCGCTGGCGTGGACGGCGACGAGGAGGTCTTCGGGACCTGGCACGGGCGCGGGGATCTCCCGCAGTTCAAGGACCTCCGGGCCACCGGGACGGGCAATGACGATCGCTTTCATGGAGGGGGAGTGTACGGCGCTCAGCCGTCAGCCGTCAGCCGTCAGCCGTCAGCCGTCAGCCGTTTCGTACTGGCTGCGGCTCAGGTCGCAGAGCTGGCGGGCTCTGGCGTCCACTCTCGCGTGACGACGGGTTCGACATTGAGTTGCGCGGCCTCATCGCGGGCCGCCGGGAGGATCGACTCCCCATCCACGCAGGCTTCCACGTCCATACCCAGGCGCCTCAGGATGTCGGCCCGGCGGTTCACACGCCGCACGTCGTCGACATCAACGACGCGGGAGAGCTCTAGGACGACGACCACATCGGCCCGTGCCGCGTCGCCACGCCGGTAAGCAACGGCTGCCGCATCGAGTAGCATCACGTCGTCCCATTCCGGTTGAGAGAGCCGGTTGGCCTCGAAGGCCTCAGACAGGCCCGGGATCTCGGCGGCGACCACGACCCGTACGCGCCCGAAACGCGTGCCGATGCGGCTGGCAAGGTTCGCCACGTACTTTGTCTCGTACACATCGCCCTGGAGGTTCCCGATATGACCGTCGATCCGGTCGAGGCGCCGATCGACCGCGTCGAACCGCCGAACGTGTGCCTCGAGCTTCTCATCAACCGCGTCGAACCGCCCATCGTGTGCCTCGAGCTTGCGGTCCAGCTCGGCGAAGCGGTCACGCGTCTCCTGGGCGAAGAGGCGGATCTCCTTCGCAAGCTCCTCGATGCGCTCACCGATGCGGGCGACGATCCCGGGCAGCGCGAGGAAGTCCTCATCGAGGATTGCCCGCCGGACGCGATCGCGTACGACCGGATCCTGCTGGATCAGGACGATGAGTTCGTCAACGTCGGCCAGGGAAAGGGCCATGCGATCACTCTATCACAGCGGCCAGCAGCCTCGCCGTCCCTCAGCTGACCGCCGCAAGGCCCGCCTTCGCCACTTCCATGTCCTGGGTGTAGTGGCCGCCACTGACGCCGATGGCCCCGACGATCGCCTCCCCGGCCTTCACCGGGTAGCCGCCGCCGAAGATGATCAGGCGGTCCACCTTCGGCGCCCCGAGGGCGAGCGGGCCGTCGTCCTTGATGAACGGGTACCACTGGTCGGTCGGCATGCCGAAGCCGACGGCCGTGTAGGCCTTGTCCTGGGCGATCTGGATGCTCAGGAGCGCCGCCCCATCCATCCGCGTGAAGGCTTTGAGCACGCCGCTCTCATCGCAGACTGCGATGCACATCGGCACGCCGATCTCCTTCGCCTTCGCCTCGCAGGCGCGGATCGCCCTGGCCGCCGCGGCCGCGCTGATCGACTTCTTCGTGACGGTCGTTGCCATAGGAACCTCCTCGGGCGCACACGGTACGCCTCTCGCTGGGCACCGCCAAGGCGCCAAGATCGCCAAGCCGGCGCCAATGACGACTGGTTGAGTGGGGGCATCGGAAGGTCCTAATCGGAAGCGGCGACACGCTCGGCCGAAAGTGCTGCGTCTTCGGCTCCCCCTCGCCCCGCGCACGGGGAGAGGGGGCCGGGGGGTGAGGCCCTAACTCAGGTCCCAGAGCCGGAGCGCGTTCCCGCCCACGATCTGGCGGCCGGCGTCATCGCCGACCGCATCGAAGATCGCGCGGATGACGGCCGCGCTGTAGCCGACCGTGCTCTCCGGGTGGGGGTAGTCGCTCGCCCAGATCGCCTTCTCCACGCCGAAGTCGTTGATCAGCTTCAGGCCGGTCGGGTCTTCCTGGAAGGTGGCGTAGCAGTTCTGCCACCAGTAGTAGCTCGGCAGGTTCGCCAGCTTCGGGTGCATCTCCGTCTCGAAGTCGCGGTAGATGCGGTCGGCGTCGAACAGGGCGGCGGCCACCCAGTGGATGCCGCCTTCGGTGAAGACGACCTGCAGCTTCGGATGCCGTTCGAGGATGCCCGAAAAGGCCAGGAGCCCGAACAGCCGGCGGAAGCCCTGGAAGCTCTGCATCTGGAAGGTGCCGAGGGCGCCGGCCCCGCGCGTCGTCGCGTTCTCGCCGATGTGGAAGGAGAGCGGGTAGCCACTCTCCTCGATCGCGTCCCAGAGCGGCTCCATCGCCCGGGCGTTGTAGAAGACGCCCGGCGGGAGCGAGGGGATCTCGATGGCGCGATAGTCGAGACCGCGCAGCTCCTGGATGTTGTCCTTCGCCTTCTCTGGCTCCCACCAGTTGAGGATGCCGACGCCGTAGAGGCGGGTCGGGGCGGCCTTGCAGTAGTCCGCCAGCCACTCGTTGTAGGCCCGCATGCAGGCGTCCCGCAGGGCGAGGTCCTGGAGGGCGACGAGCGAGAGGGTGCGCTGCGGGAAGATGAGCTCCTTGTCCACGCCTTCGGCCGTGATCTCTTCGAGGCGGACGTTGACGTCCCGCATTCCTTCGCGGCCTTCGACCA
>JBJXGC010000143.1:0-19673 GCA_046154545.1 Dehalococcoidia bacterium
GGTCGAATCCGAAGTTCGCTTCCGAGTCCATCGATACCGCCCCTCGAGATGTGTGAAGTTCCCGCCGTCTGCCCGCGACGGGCGGGGATCGCCGGCGAATTGTAGGGCACGGGCTCGACCGGGGCACCGGTAGCTCGCCTGTTCTGATGGGGTGGCCGGCGGCGAGGACCGTTGGCCGATTGTGGTACCCTGACAGCATCGCAAGGCGTGGGGGCTCGTTCTGCCGGAAGGTCCGCTTCTCGCCGAGCTTCGGTCGCTCTGTGATGCTGTGGGCTTCGACCTCGACACGGAGTACTGCGATATGCCCCGAATGGTTGCGAGGATAAGAGAATTCGAATTCTTGCCGGTCGATGCTGTGTTGTCGCCGGACCAACGAGCGGCGCTCGTCGAAAACGTGAGGCTGGCGATCTTTCGAACGGCTGCGGCCGGCCTGGCGCCACCGGTGGCAAAACAGTCGGCTCTTCGCCGATGGCACTTCTTGCCGCAGGCGTCTGTTCCCGCCAGCCGCGCGTACGCGCGGGTCCTTGAGCGATTGAGTGTGCCGGTCCCGGAGCATCTCGCGAGGTTCCTCGGATGACCGTGGGCGCGCAAGCACCGGCCCAGGAACTGCTTCTTGAGGCGCGCCAGGCTCTAGTGGCATTCCTTAGCCTCCCCGACCTGGACAGCCAGCTCCAGCGTCAGTGGACCGCGCCGCCTCTCGGCCACTTCGTTATCGGCCCCGGTCTCCTCGTTGGTTCGCGGGCTACCTTCCTCCTCTACGACTCAGCCGACTCACCAGGTTACGGGCTCCCGTATCGTGCCATCGTCGAGGGTGCCTCGCTCCCGGCGGAAGGCGGGAACGGACGGCGGCGTTGGGAGGTTTCGGCCGTTGAATCGATGTGCCCAAGCTGCTTCGGCACGGGCGTCCTCACTGGCGAAGGCCGGCTGTGCGACACCTGCGGCGCCACTGGATGGGGTAACGCGGACGTCGTTGCGACAACGCCCGCACCGGGCGTGCCCGCCGTCGCGGACGCCCGTCCTGCCTGACGGCCCGCCTGGAGGGTGCACCGTAGGCGCCCATCAGAGCCGCGCGCGTAAGCAAGCGCTGCGACGGTGCCCGTGCACGGTCTGCAGAGCGGCGCGCGAGGAGGGGCGCCGCGCGCGGCGTGCCAGAGGCGCGCGCGTAAGCAAGCGCTGCGACGGTGCCCGTGCACGGCCTGCAGAGCGGCCCGCCAGGCCGGGACACCGTAGGCGCCCATCAGAGCCGCGCGCGTAAGCAAGCGCTGCGACGTTGCCCGCGGCACGGTCTGCGGAGCGACGCGCCAGGCCGGGACACTGTAGGCGCCCATCAGAGCCGCGCGCGTAAGCAAGCGCTGCGACGTTGCCCGCGGCACGGTCTGCAGAGCCGCCCGCCTGCTACACTCCCGCCTGCATTTCAGCATCATGGAGGCACACCAATGAGCCAGCTTGCAGGGAAAGTCGCCGTCATCACGGGCGGGGCCAGCGGCATCGGCGAGGGCACCGTCCGGCTCTTCGCGAACGAAGGCGCGAAGGTCGTCATCGCCGACGTCCAGGACGCGCGCGGTCAGAAGCTCGCCGAGGAGCTGGGCACGAACACCGCCTACCTCCACACCGACGTCTCCCAGGAGGCCCAGGTCGCCGAGGCCATCGACTACGCCGTCCGCAAGTTCGGGCGGCTCGACACGATCTTCAACAACGCCGGCTTCGGGGGCGTCAGCGGCCCCATCGACGAGCTGGACATGGCCGCCTTCGACGAGACGATGGCCGTCCTCTTTCGCGGTGTGGTCATGGGCATTAAGCACGCCTCCCGCGTCATGAAGGCCCAGGGCAGCGGCAGTATCGTCAGCACCGCCAGCGTCGCAGGCGTCGGCGCCATCTTCGGCCCCCAGGTCTATAGCGCGGCCAAGGCGGCCGTCATCCACTTCACGAAAGCGGTCGCCGTCGAACTCGGCCCTTTCGGCGTGCGGGCCAACGCCATCGCCCCGGGCGGCATCGCCACCCCCATCTTCGGCAAGGGCATGGGGCTCACCCCTGAGCAGGCCGACGGCACGATCGAAGCGATGAAGGTGGTCCTCGCTCAGAGCCAGCCCATCCGCCGCTCGGGCGTGCCGGACGACATCGCCCAGGCCGCGCTCTGGCTGGCGAGCGACGCCTCGAGCTTCGTCACCGGCCACACGATCGTGGTCGATGGTGGCATCACCCTCGCCCCCTCGGGGATCTTCAGCGGCGACCGCAACGCCTCGCCCGAAGAGCGTCGCGAGCGCTTCGTCCAGATGCTCCAGGGCAAGCCCGCCTAGCTAGTGCACCGATGCCGAGCGCGGCCGGGAGGCCGCGCAACAGGCGGCGCGATCGGCTCTCCCTGCGCCCGGCCCGCATGTGCCACGACCGTCCTTCCTAACCGTCCGGATCCCCTCTCCCCGCGCAGGGGGTGAGGGTAGGACGGTCACGCGGAGCCCAATGCCGACCCCAAGGCGTGCAGGCGAAGCCGTATTTTCAGACCGGGAGGGAGACCGATCCCTGTGACCGGTGCACGCGTCCCCTCCCCGGAGAATTGCGCCCTCCGGCCCGCTTCACACGGCCGTTCGGCGCCTGACGGGCAGGGGCCGCCAGCCGACGATGGTGCTACGCCGCCTGAGGCGGAGGAGCCGCTATGCCATCGCCAGCCAATCCACAGCAGAACCCCAAACAGATCCGGACGTCGGGCGCCCGCCACGACACCGCCATCAAGGACGCCACCTGGGACGCCTACCGCGGCCCACTGCCGCCGGAGCCCACCCGTTGCCCGGGCTGCGGCGCCACCGTCCACGGTGGACGCTGGACCTGGGAGAAAGCGCCGGCCGGCGCCCACGAACAGACCTGCCCCGCCTGTCGCCGCATCGCCGACGACTACCCGGAGGGGTTCCTCACCATCAGCGGGTCGTTCTTCGCGGCCCACCGCCAGGAGATCCTCGCCCTCATCGAGAACGTGGCCACGACCGAGGGCGCCGAGCACCCCCTCAACCGCGTGATGGACCAGCGGGAAGAGGGCGGCTCGCTCATCATCCGGACGACGGACAACCATCTGCCCCGGCGGATGGGGGAAGCGCTCCATGGCGCCTACAAGGGCACGCTCGACTTTCGCTACCCGCCCGAGGAGGCGGCCCTGCGCGTCACCTGGTCGCGCGACGCTACGGGCGAAGGGGGTGCAGGCCGTGCTCCAGCTCGACATTGAGTGCGAAGACTTCGGCCTCACCGGTGAGGTCGATGAGTACATCCGTCAGCGCGCCGCCCGGCTCGACCGCTTCTTCACGCCCATCACCCGCACCCGGGTCGTCCTCGAAGCGCCCGTGAACCATCACCGCCAGGGTGGGCCGTTCACCGTACGCATCGATATCGACGTACCGGGCACGGCGGTGACGGTCTCGCGGCAACAGTCGGACGACCTCCACGTCGCCATCCGCACCTCGTTCGAATCAGCCGAGCGCCAGCTCCAGGACTACCGGCGGAAGCGGCAGGGCCAGGTGAAGACGCCGGCGGCGCAGCCCGTGGCGAAGGTGGCGCGGCTCTTCCCCCGGGAGGGGTACGGCTTCCTGGCCGCCAGCGACCAGCCCGGTGACGGCCCCCAGGCGAGCACGGTCGAGGTCGAGTAAGCACAACGCGCGTCTCGTTGACAGGCCGCGCCGCGCCGTCCACATTCCGCCCCATGGCTGAGGACGAACGGCCGCCACGGTACCGCCTGAAGGTCGATGACGGCGGGCGGATCGGCCTCCCGGACGAGGTCCGCCAGCAGCTCGCCATCCGCCCCGGCGACTTCCTCTCGCTCCACATCGAGGACGGCCACATCGTCGTCGAGACGAGCGCGAAGCTCTGGGCCGAGCTTCGCGCTATCTACGGCCAGGCGGACACGGAGTGACCGGGCACCCTGGCCTGGTCACGGCTCCACGATGAACCGCCCGCTGTCGCTCCGCCCGAAGACCTCGGGGAACATCGACTCTTCGGCGTGAGCCGGGGCGGCGAAGAAGTCACCAACGCTCGTCGCCCGGGCATAGTAGATGAACTCGTGTACGCCTTTGGGGAGGATGCGCGCCCGCAACGTGACCCGGTCGTCCCGCAGGTCGGCCTGGTCGAAGGGGTTCCAGTACCAGCCGAACCAGGGGGCGTAGTAGTCGGCGCCGGCGGGCCGGTTGGCCGCATCCCGCTCAGCGTTGAGGGTGGCGATGAGCGCCGGGTCCGTCGTCTTCAGGCTCGGGTCGATCGGTTCGAGGCCCGCCGGGAGCGGGTCATCCACCACCACATAGTCCCGCTCGCCGGGCGTCATCACGGTCACCTTCACGCGCACGACCTGGCCGAGCTTCGCCTTCGCGATCTTCGTCGCTGGGTCGCCGAGGAGGGAATATTCGTCGGAGACGGCCATCCCCCGATTGAGCGCCTCGACCTCGCGGGCGGGTGTGAGGTACTTGAGGTTGATGGTGTAGTAGAGGCGGCCGAGTGCGCCGCTGTCGCGGACGAAGTTGAGGAGCGTGATCTTCCCCTTCTCGAGGCTGGTGAGCGGCACCGTCTTCTTCGCCGGCTCCCGGGTAAGGCCCTTGAAGTGGCCGGAGAGCACGTTCTTGCCGCCCACTTCCACGGCGTAGTCGTAATCGCCCGCCAGTTCGCCGGTGGAGGCGGCGAAGTCGGAGAGGGCGGCGATGCCCTGGGCGCGGTTGAGGCTCTGCTCCCAATCGCGCGTGCCCCGGGCCACCATCAGCCAGCGGGTCGTCTCTTCGATCAGCGGGTGGTTGGGGTCCATGCGGACGAGCGCCTGGAGCACCAGCGAGGTCGTCCGGACGCTGGTGTAGCCGAAACCACCGCTCTCGCTGTCCTCCCAGTGATTGCCGTTGGCGCTAGGGATGACGGCCGTGATGAGGTCGTTGAGGGTCGCCCCGGCCTGGGGGTCGTCCTTCGTGATGCCGGCCTCGGCCATGGCGAGGAGGAGGTAGGCCCGGCCCCAGTTGGTGAGCTGGGCGCGGTACTGCTCCTGCATCGCCCGGACCGTCGAGAGTTGGGCGTTTGCGCCGCCGGCGGCCGCCAGGGCGTATCGGAAGAAGGCCCGCCTGCTCGGGTCGGCCGGGTACTTCACGTCGGCCGGTCGTCCGAGTTCGGTCTCGATGAAGGACTGGGCGCGGTTGAGGCTCGTGTTGTCGAAGGTGAAGCCGCCGCGCCGCGCCTCGCCGATCGCGATCAGCACCCAGCCGGTGACCCAGGGGTCGGACGCGCCGGGGCAGGAGGTACACCAGCCCCACCCCCCGTCAGAGCGCTGACGCGAGACGAGGGCGGCGAGGTCGCCCTCGACGCGGCTCTTGCGCCCGGGCGAGGCGGTGCCGGGGTCGGCGCTCTTCTCCGCCCGGTCGACGCCGGCCGTGGCGATCAGGCGGGCGGCCCAGTCCAGCGGCGAGGTGGAGGGGTAGGGCGGGTCGAAAGGCCGGTCGAACAGGGGGAGTTCGCCGCTGAGGACGCCCGTGAGCGAGGGCTGGACAGCGATCTCGAGCTCGCCGCCCTTGAGGATCGCGTAGTCCGGCAGGTAGAGCGCTTCGAAGAGCGACTCCTGCTTGACGACGCCACCGGTGGCCGTGGTCTCCGGGGTCACGTCGAGGGTGAGGGGCAGCTCCTGCAGCACCGCGTCGCCGAGGCCGGTGTTGCTCTTCGCCGAGAACTTCAGCTTCGCACGGCCCTCGGCGGAGACGGTGGCCGGCCACTCCAGGATGGTGGACTGGCCCGGGTCGACCTTCGTCTTGCGGGACGTGCCGCCCGCCAGTTCGATGCCTTCGGCCTCGAGGCTGACGTCCACGTCGGCGGCCTGCTCGGTGGCGTTGCGGACGAGGAGGCGGAGCGTCACCCGGTCGCCGACGCGCAAGAAGCGGGGGAGGGCGGGGCGAAGGAGGAGCGGCTGGGTGGAGAGGAGCTCGTTCGTCCCCTCGCCGACCATCGTGTCGCCGCTGACCGCCCGCACCTGCATCCGCCAGGTGGTGAGGTTGTCCGGCATCGGCACCTGGACGGTGGCGGTGCCGTCGTCGTTGGTCGCCACCTGGGCGTTCCAGTAAGCGGTGTTCTTGAAGTCCTGGCGGATGCGTTCGCCGTCCAGGCCGCCGCCGCCCTTGCCACCGGTCTGGGGCTCGGAGATGACGTCGTTCGTCCGGTTGATCGAGACGGCGAGGGAGGACGATGTCCGCACGCCGAGGCCACGCTCGTACCAGAACGCTTTGAGGCCGGTCGTGCTCCGCTCCTCGGCGAGCGAGAGCACGGCCTTGTCGACGACCGCCACCGAGACCTCGGACTTCACGCCGCGCCCCGCCGAATCGGTGACCCGGATGTCGTAGCGCACCATGTCGCCAGGTTTGGCCTGCTTGCGGTCGGGCTGGATGCTGACCGTCAATTCGCGCGTTTTCGTCGAAACCGGCAGCTCGACGTAGCCGACCTTGTAGCGGGGGATGGGGTCCTCCGCTGTCGGCGGCCGGTAGAGCACGGTGGAGACGAAGATGTCGGGCACACCGCGCGCTGTGATCGGGATCGCGAGCTGCGTGCTGTTCGTCGGGAACTGCTGGACCGCTCGCGTGTGGATCTTGCCCCGTTCCGTGGTGACCAGGCCGATCGACCCGCTGAAGGGTGCGGGCACGAGGACCGTGGCGGTCTCGCCCACTTCGTAGCTCTCCTTGTCGGCGATGAGCTTGATCGTGTCGTCGTTGCTGACGTACCAGCTCGCGAACTCGCCGCTGCTCACCCAGAGATAGGCCGCCGAACGGGCGCTCCGGCCGCGCTCGTCGGTCACCACGGCGACGATGCGGAGCGTCCCCGCGGCCTTCGGCGTGATCGTCACGCTGCCCGTCGCCTTGTTGCCGGTCTGAGTGGTCTTCGTTTCGATGAGGGTGTCGAGCGGCTCGCTGCGGTAGCGGCGGGCGCCCTCGGCCGTGGCCTCCTTCACCGTCACCCATTTCCGCTCGTACACCTCGACCGTGACGGCATGGCCCGGCAGGGCGTTGCCTTCCGTATCGACGGTGACCAGGTTGATCTCCGCCGGGCTCCCCGCGGTGGCGACGTACTCCGCCGGCCGGACGCCCGCGTAGAGGCTCGCGGGGTGCACCGAGACGGTCGTCGAACCCGCCACCACCTGGCCGCTCGTGTCAGCCACAGAGGCTGAGAGCGTGTACTGCTGCGCCCCCTCGTTCCCCCGGATGGCGGCAGGCACAGCGAAGCGGGCCACGCCATCGGCCCCGGTGGTCGCCGTACCGTTTGCCCGCACGGGGTCCCGCACGACGCTCGGGTTGAAGATGTCGTAGCGGAAGTAGTCGTAGTCGGCGAACGAGTAGAAGGGGAACTCCTTCGACTGCACGGCGAAGGGCGAACTGAGCACCGACCACTCGACCGCCGCCCCCGAAACCGCGCCGCCGAAGAAGAACGACGCCGTCGCGCTCGCTTCGATGCTCTCTCCGCTCGCGTAGGAGGGCTTCGCCGCCGCCACCTCGACCTGGAACTCCGGCCGCTTGAACTCAGCGACGAGGAAGCTGGTGCCCGCGACGGGGAACTCGTTCGGGGTGGCCCGCCAGATCAACGAGATGCCATAGTCGCCGGTGTCGGCCCCTTCAGGGAGCTTCAGTGATTTGGCGAACGTGCCCACGCTGTTCAGCTCCACCGCTTCGCGCAGGAGCTGTTTGCCCTGCGAACTGGTGACGACGACGTCGATCGGCGGTTTGGCTTCCGGGATGGTGTAGGCCGCGTCGTCGTCGAGCCGGACAACGCCCTTGAAGTGGACCTCTTCGCCCGGGCGATAGATCGGCCGCTCGGTGTAGAGGTAGCCAACGTAGCGCCGTGCGCCGAAATCGATCGGCAGCCCGAGCTGGTAGAGCTCCACGCCCGCCTGCCAGTTGCTGTTGGCCACGCCCGAGCGCCCGCCGGCCTCCGCCCGGACGACCCGGGACGAATTCCAGCGCGTGCTGCCGTATGGGTCGAGGTCGTTCGCGAGCCGGAATGAGGCGAGGCCGCTGGCGTCGGTCGTTGCCTGGTTCGCGCCCGTCACTCCCGTCGCCGTGAGGACGAGGTTCGCGATCGGCTGGCCGGTATCCAGGTCCAGCGCCCAGGCCAGGAGTTCGTCCGACGCCTCCTTGAGGACGATCGCCGTATCGACCACGGTGAACATGAACTCCTGGCGCTCTTGAGGGCGCGGCCCGTTCCAGCGGACGTAGTAGTCGCCCTTCGGGAGCGGCCCGCCACCCGAGAGTGAGGTGGAGTTCAGCACGACTTCGTCCGGTGTCCCTGGCAGGCTCACCGTCCAGGTCCGCCGGGCTGGCAGCGACGGTTGAAATGGCGTCTCTTTGAACGAGAGGTGGTTCGCCGCCTGGATGGAGTCGCGCTCGCTCTTCGTCAGCGGGTAGAGGTTGAGGACGGCCGACTGCATGTTCGCCGTGTGGAAGAAGAGGACGGGCTCCTGCGAGGCCGAATAGGTCGCCACCTGCCCGGGGAGCGCGAAGATCAGCGAACTCTCCAGCCCGCCCGTCCGGAACGTCCAGCTATAGGGCGGCAGGGGTTGGCCGTAGCGGTCGGTGGCGCCGGCGGCGATGGCGGCGGTGTACTGGGTGGAGGGCCGCAGGCGGAGGTTGACGCTCGCGTTCAGCTCGTCGGTGTAGAGGTTGTCGTTGATCTCCTTGGCGCTGAAGCCGCTCACGGAGATCTTGCCCTCCAACGAGTCCGGGTCCATCGGGTTCGAAAACTGGATGTAGACGCCGAAACGGCCTCCGCTTGGCTCGTTGTTGTGGGGGATGGTGTCGGCCACCCGCGGCTGGCCGACGGTGGTGAAGGCGGCCCGCCGTTCCGCTTGCGTCTCGCCCCCGGTGGCGCCCTTCGCGCCTTTCGCGAGGACAGCCGTGTAGACGTTCGCCTGGTTCAACGGATTGGTGGGGGTGAAGGTGACGACCGTGTCGTCCTTCGTCCAGGCGGCGGTGGTGGGCACGGCGCCGGCAGCCGCCTCGAGCGTGAAGGCCGCCTCGACCGAGGCGCGCTCCATCTTCTGGTTGAACGTGAGCGTGACCGGCTGGCGGAGCGAGGCGAACTTCGAGTTCGCGTCCGGCGTGACGGCCGTCACCGCCGGGCTGAACGTGGTGAACTCCCAGGTGTAGTCGGCGCGCAGCACGCCGTCGGCCGCCGAGGTCAGGCCCGCCGCGATGCGCGCCCGGAACGTCGTGTTCCCGGGGACGCTTTCGGGGATGAACCGGTAGAGGGAGGTGTTCAGCCACTCCCCCTTCCCCTGCAAGGGCGGCGTGAACTCGATCACCGGCTTCGTTGAGAGCTCGCTGATCAGCGTTAGCGGCGCTACCGAACGGCTGAACTGGACGAACACCTGTCCCTGCGCCGGTACCTCGACATCGTTCGGTGCCGGGATGACGCTCACGACCGTGAGCAGCCCCTCCGTCGTGAAGCGGCGCACGAAGTCGTTGTCGAGCCCGGCTTCCGGGCGTGCCGGCACGCGGGCGGCGTACTCCTGGCCCCGTGGCAGGCCGGGGAATTTCGGCTGGAAGAGGAGCGTACGGTCGTCCGCCCAGACGTACTCGCCTTCGGGCCGCGGCTCGAAGATGAGGACCTTCTCGGCCCTGCGTTCGGCCGGCGGCTCCTTGAACGTGAGCTTGATCGGGGCGAGACGGGACACTTCCTCACCCTCGGCCGAGAACGAGAATCCGGGGGGCGGTGGGGGCGTGCCTGAGCTGCCACCATCGTCGAGGAGCAGCCAGAGACCGGTGCCAAGCCCACCGGCGATGACGACCGCCGCAACCGCCGTGGCGGCCGCGATCCGCCGGTTGCGGAGGAGCTGTTTCACGTGCTGGACCAGTGGCAGGTTCATCGTTCTCGGACCTCATATGTCGAACGGGTGGTGAGCCGCGAGCCGTCCCTGAGGACGGCCGTGACTTCGAGTTCGTGGTGGCCGGGGTCCAGGCGCCAGCGGACCGCGCCGCCGGCCGAGTTCGTCCGTCCGGCGGGCCGGCCGTCCACCGCGAACTCGAAACTCGCGGCGTTGGCGGCGGAGGCCCGCAGGAGCAACTCCTCTGCCGGCAGTTCGGGCGAACGGAAGAGCACGCTGCCCCGCGCCGGCGAGACGATCCGGACGGGCTCCGCATCGGCCGGTGCGCCGCTGGCCAGCGGCAGGCCGGCGTCGAACGCCCAGGCGCGGGCCTCGGCCGGTGGGTCGATGGCGACTGTGCCGTCGCCCCGGGCCACGTAGTACCGTTCGGCCAGGAGCGGCTCGGTGCCGCGCACGAACCACTCGTAGCCCGGCGATGGACAGGCCGGCCCCGGGCGGAGCCCGGTCGGACTGCAGACGGGCGCCCGCACGAGTGTCGCCGGTGGTGCGGGCCAGCCGGCCCCCTCGCCCTCGCCCTCGACGGCGGCCTCGATCACGTCGCGCCAGATGGGCGCCGCGCCGGCAACGCCGGAGACGTTATCCATGGGCTGCCCGTTGGCGTTCCCCACCCACACCCCCGCCACGCGGCCGGGCGTGTAGCCTACCGTCCAGTTGTCGCGGAAACCGGTGGTGGTGCCCGTCTTTACGGCCGCGCCGGCGGACGACTCCAGCGGGCTGAGCTGGCCGAAGCCGGGGATGCGGGCCTCCCCGTCGCGGAGGATGTCGGTGATCAGCCAGGCGTGCTCCGCGGCGATGATCTGGCGGGCGGGCCCCGGGCCGCGTTCATAGAGCACCTGGCCGCTGGCGTCACGCACGCGCGCCACGGCGTAGGGCTCCCGCCGTTCGCCGCCATTGGCGAGGACGCCGTAGGCGGCGGTCAGGTCGAGAAGCCGGACCTCGCCGCCGCCGAGGGTGAGGGCGAGGCCGTAGCGCTCGGCCTCCGTGAGCGTGTCGAGGCCGAAACGGTGGGCGGTCTCCAGGAAGCGGTCGATGCCCAGGTCGGCAAGCGTGCGGACGGCGGGGACGTTGTAGGAGGAGGCGAGCGCCGTCCGCAGCGGCACCGGCCCGTGGAAGCGGCGGTCGTAGTTGCCGGGCGAATACGGGCCCTCCGCGGTGTCGAAGGTGGTGGCCACGTCGAGGAGCTGGCTGGCCGCGGTGTACCCCTGTTCGAGCGCGGCCGTGTAGAGGAACGGCTTGAGCGCCGAGCCCGGCTGGCGGCTGGCGAGGGCGAGGTTGTTCTGCCCCCCATTGACCGCGTCGTCGAAGTCCGCGCTGCCGACCATCGCCAGGATGCGGCCGTCGCGCGGGTCGAGGACGACGGCGGCCGCGTTGGTCACGTTGCGGTCGCGCAGCTCTGCCAGCCGCTGCCGCACCGAGCGCTCAGCCTCCGCCTGGAGCCCGGCGTCGAGCGTGGTTTCGATCACCAGGCCCTGGCGGTCCGCCAGGTCCGGCCGGAGCGCGCGCAGTTCATCCAGGGCGTAGTTGACAAAGTGCGGGGCGACGACCGGGGCGAGGGCGCCCACGAAGCTGAGCGGCTCGGCGAGGGCGGTCCGCTCCTGTTCGCTGCTGATCAGGCCATCGCCGCGCATGCGGCGGAGGACGTATGCCTGCCGGGCCGTGGCGGCCTCACGGTCTGTCCCCGGGTCGTAGCTCTCGGGGTTTTGCGGCAGACCGGCGAGGAAGGCGGCCTGGGCGAGGTTGAGGTCTTTCGCGGCGACGCCGAAGTAGGTCCGGGCGGCGGCTTCGATGCCGTAGGCGCCGCGTCCGTAGTAGACGTCGTTCAGATACGCGGCCAGGATCTCGTCCTTTGACGCGTGCGCCTCGATGCGAAGCGCGAGGACCGCTTCGCGCGCTTTGCGGATGAGCGACGGACTGTTGTCGTGGAGATAGATGCGCCGGGCCAGCTGCTGGGTGATCGTCGAAGCGCCGCTCGCCGTCGAGCGGGACCGCAGGGCCGCCCGCGCGATCGCCAGCGGGTCGATGCCGCTGTGGCCGCGAAAGCGCTGGTCCTCGGCTGCGATCGTTGCTTCGATAACGGCCGGGGCCACGCGGTCGAGAGAGATGGGGATGCGGAGCCCGGCCGCCGTGTCGCGCTGAAGGACGATCCCGTGGCTGTCGAGGACGACGGTGCCGCCGGGTGCCTCGCGGTCAGCCAGCGGCGCCAGGGGCGCGCAGGAGATGTATGCCCAACCCGCGACGGCGAGGGCGACAGACGCGGCGGCGCCCAGGGTGGCCCTGCTCAATCGCCGCCGGTGGAAAGATCGTCGCACAGACATACAGACGCCGCCCCCGCACCAGGAGTTCCCTCGGAACGTACGCGCCCAGCGGCCGGGAGAGGAATGCCGTGCGTCCGTGGATTGGGGGGCCGTTCGTCGGCAAACGAAGGGTGGACGGGATGGCCCCACGACCAGGCGGCGTGCCGGAATCAGACCGTGCGCCTGCCTAGCCCGCGTAGCGCTCCGCGAAGTCGGCCTCACCCAGAGAAGCGCCGCGCCGCCGTTCACTCACCGCGAGCTCCATGCGGGTGAGCTGGGCGAGGCCCTTGCGCGTGTCGCTGGCAACCCGGGCCTTATCCTGGCGGGTCATCCGCGTCTTGAAGAGCCAGTAGGTGAAGGCCTTCCACTGGCCGTACTCGACCCGCTCGCCGAGCATGATGCCCGTCTTTTCGTAGTAGAGGGCGGTCAGTTCGCGGAGGGTCATGCCGTACACGCGGCGGTACATGCCCTCGTCCTGGCGCGGGTCGACGCCCCAGGCCCGGCTCCGCCCCTCCTTGTGGATCTCCTCCTCCACGAAGAGCTGGAGGGCTTCCTCAACCAGCACGCCGTAAAGGTAGTTCAGGTGGGCGGAGTATTTGGCCGGGCCCAGCCGTTCGGCGAAGTCCTCGTCGTCCAGTTCGATCGGCCAGTGGCCGTGGAAGAGCAGCGCGTCCGCTTCCTTCGCAGGCACGAGGTCGGCGACCTCGCCCAGGAGCCGCTCGGCCAGGAGCATCCAGTCGAACGCCTCCCCCCCGACCAGGTACTGGTAGTGCCGGTCGCCGATCCATTCGTCCGGGGTGCGCCAGCGGCCGGCCGCGTCGAGCATCGCGTCGAACCAGTGCTGTCCGGAGAGGATCGCCTGACGGAAACGGAGGACGGTCTCTTCGGGTGCGGGCAGTCCTGCCGGTTCTTCGGCGATCCCGGGCACGGCGCCCGGCGGTTCGTGAGTAGACGAAGCCGTCGGCATAACAGTCATCCATCATAACAAACGGCCGGGTATGGATGGTGGAAGAGGGCGTGCCGGCGTGCCGGCGCCCGAATTTACCAGAACGGGGGGAGCGTCTCGCTGATCAACGCCCGGCCCGCGGCCTCGTACACGTTCCCGGCCGCGATGACGTGCTGGCAGGCGGTGTGAATGTCGCGGAGCATCCGGTCGAGCGCGTTCGGCGTGTAGACGGTCGCCGAGCCAGCCGCGTGGTAAAGCTCCGCCACCGCTTTGGCTGAGGCGTCGTGGGCGTAGGTCATCGCGAGCCGCATCCGCGCCCGGTCAGCGACTCCCGGCATCTCGCCCGCGCAGAGCGAGTCCCAGACAGCGCCAAGCGAACCGTAGGCGAAGGCCCGCGCGGATTCAACGGTCGCCACGGCGTTGGCCAGCGCGATCTGGACGGACGCCTGGTCCTTCGGCGCCGCGCCGAACTTGCCCCGCTTGGCCCGGATGATGCCGAGGAACTCGTCGATCGCGCCGCGGCCTATCCCCAGCGGCACGCCCGGGTGGTTCGAAAGGAAGAGCGAGTTGAGCGTCCAGAGCGGGCCCGGCCGCTTCGCTTTGCCGCCAAACAGGTCGAACGTCCGCTCCTCCGGGACGAAGACGCCGTCGAAGGCGAAGTCGTTGCTGCCGCTCCCGCGGAGGCCGCCGGTCTGCCAGTTGTCGAACACCTCGGTCTCACCGATCGGGACGGCCACCAGGAGGCGTCGGGGCTGCCCCGCCTCGTCCAGCGCGGGCGCTTCGCCATCGAACACCACCACACCGCCGGCGACCCACCCCGCGTGCGTGATCCCGCTCGCGAAGGGCCAGCGGCCGCTCACCCGGAACCCGCCCGGGACCATGACCGCCCGCCCCGGCGGCACGATGGCGGCGGCGGTCACGATGTCCGGGTCCGGGTACATCGTCCGGGCCACGTCCTGGTCGAGGAAGGCGTTGAAATACGAATTGGCCGAAGCGATCATCACGCACCAGCCGGCCGAGCCCGAGGCGGCCGAGATCTCCTCGACCACCCGGTTCTGGGTCAGGGGGTCGGTCTCGCAGCCGCCCCAGGCGGCTGGCATCGACATCCGGAAGCAGCCGGCTTCGCGCAGCAGCGCGACGATCCGGGGCGGGAGCTGCCTCGCCGCATCGATCTCCTCGGCCGCCTCGCGGAGGGAGGGCGCCAGCGCCCGTGCCCTCGCGACGAGTTCTTCTGACGTCGTGGCTGGCCCGGCAGATGTGCTCACGGCGGTTTCCTCAGCGCCGGTCGGCGGGTGCGTACGGTACCACGCCTCAGGGCAGGCCGGGAGCCTCGACCCGGAGCCCGGCCTGCTCGGCCGCTGCTCGCATGCGGGCGTCGTAGGTCACGAGGAGGTCGAGGCCGCTTCCGAGCGAGAGCGCAGAAGCGACATGAATCGCGTCGAGGGTGCGGAGTCCTGGCGGTCGCAAGCGCCCGGCGGAGCGCAGGAGATCCGCAATCGGCGGGACGAGAAACAGCGGCTGTAACCGCTCAAGGGCCCCGGCTACGAGCGACTCATCCAATCGCGCGACCGCGCGCATCACCTCTGTGATGGCAATCGCACTGCTGGCGAGCCGGTAGCCCGCAAGAAAGTGGGACATGGCCTCTGTTTCGGGCTCGGTGACCACGAATTTCACGAGCCCCGAGGCGTCAATGTAGGCCAGGGGGTCAGAAGCGCTCATCGGCTCTCATCTCCGCGAGGATGGCACTCAGCGACGGGCCGGTGGCCCTCGCCGGAAATGGGGCAGGCCTCACCGCCGGGGCGTCCGCTGGCGGAGCCGTCAGGACGCCCCGGGCGACGAGCCGATCGACGGTGTCCAGCGGTTCATCGGGCAGCGGCGTCAGAAGCGCCACCGGCCGGCCGCGGTCCGTGATCTCAACGCGCTCGCCGTTCTTGACCATGGCGATGTATTTGCTCGCGTGCTGACGGAGTTCCCTGATGCCTATCGTCGTCATGTGCTACATCGTAGCATCGCTGCGAGCCGGGCGGTCTAGCCCCGCCCTGCCTCGAACTCCCGTTCGAGCTGCCGCTGCACCTCGATCGCGGGCCGGCCCAGCTTTGCGGCCAGGGCCCTCACGTCCTCGTACTCGGGGATGGCGCGCCACGGGCCGACACCCTCGCGGACCT
The DNA here is from genome assembly GCA_046154545.1 of Dehalococcoidia bacterium. Taxonomy (GTDB): domain Bacteria; phylum Chloroflexota; class Dehalococcoidia; order Tepidiformales; family Tepidiformaceae; genus JBJXGC01. The sequence continues at coordinate 15,268 of JBJXGC010000143.1, forward strand.
TGACCCGCACGCTCCCGAGCGTGGACTCGAATGTCTCGACCCGGCGGCCCGCCTCGTAGCGCCGGTAGCTGGTGGCTCGCACGCCGAGGGTCGTCGTCTCACTCACGATGAGCTGGGCGAACCGGCCCTCATCGGCGGTTGGGACGAGGACACAGAGCTTGGTCGCAGACCGCCCTTTCTTCATCCCGATCGGTTCGAGCCAGGCGTCGAGCGCGCCCTCCTCCATCAGCCGGTCCCGGGCATGGGCCAGGAGCGTGGCCGGCATGTCGTCGATGTTCGCTTCGAGCTGGACGATCTCCCGGAGGGCGAGGCCGCCAGCGCCCCCGGCCTGCGGGCCGATGAAGATGCGGAGGGCGTTCGGGCGCCCGGGTGGGTCGGCCGTGCCCGCCCCGCAGCCATGCCGCTCCGTCCGGAGCATCGCCGGGCCGGGCCGGGCCACGGCGGCGAGGATGGCGGCCCCCGTCGGTGTCACCAGCTCGTGCCCCGCTTCGACGAAGCGCATCGAAAAGCCAGCGTCCTGGAGGATATGGGCCGCCGCCGGCCCCGGCGCCGCCGGGAGCGGCCCGTGGGCCGACCGCGTGATCGTCCCCGACCCGACCGTGACCACCGCGCAGGACGCCTCCGCGATGTCGAGCTGTTCGAGCGCGAGCATCCCCCCCACGATGTCGATCATCGCATCGACGCCGCCTACTTCGTGAAAGTCCGCCTGGTCCCTGCGGTGGGCCTTCCGCTCGGCCGATTCGAGGGCGGCGATGGCGGCGAGGGAGCGCTCCTTGACGCGCCCGGGAAGCGCGGCGCCGCCGATCATCTCCCGCATGGCCGCCGGCTGGTAAGTCTGCTCGGCGGGGATATCGACGCGGAGGTACCGCGCCATCATGCCGCCCCGCGTCACCTCCTCGGTCGCCAGGGAGAAGGCCGGCAGCCCCAGTCCCCGCAGGGACCTGGTCACCTCGTCGAGCGAGGCGCCGGCATCGACGAGCGCGGCCAGGGTCATGTCGCCCGCGATCCCGGAGAAGCAGTCGAAGACGGCCGCGTTCCCGGTCACGGGCCCTGCGCGCCTTCGCCCCGGCCCACCCCGCCTTCGCCCCGGCCCACCCCGCCTTCGACCGCGAGCCGGTTGATCAGCGCGGCGGCGTACCCGGCCCCGAAACCGTTGTCGATGTTCACGACCGTGACGCCGGTGGCGCAGCTATTGAGCATGCCGAGCAGAGCGGCGACGCCGCCGAACGAGGCTCCGTAGCCGATCGAAGTCGGCACGGCGATGACGGGATTGCCGACGAGGCCGCCGACGACGCTGGGGAGGGCGCCCTCCATGCCCGCCACGACGACCAGGGCGTTGGCCCCGCGCAGGGCCTCCACGTGCCCCGCCAGCCGATGGAGTCCCGCCACGCCCACGTCGAAGATGCGGCGGACGGAAGCGCCCATCATCTCCGCGGTGATCGCGGCCTCTTCCGCCACGGGGATGTCGCTCGTGCCCGCCGTTACCACGGCAACGTCACCGGCACGCGGCCGCGGGGCCGGGTCATACCAGGCGAGGCGGGCGTGGGCGTTGTGCTGGATCGCGGGCACTGTTTCCCGCAGGGCGGCGAGGTGGCCCGGCTCCACCCGCGTGACCAGCACCCGCCCGGCCCGTTCGAGCACGGCCCGGGCGATCGCCCCCACCTGCTCCGGCGTCTTGCCAAGGGCCAGGATCACTTCCGGTAACCCGGCGCGGATGGCCCGGTGGTGGTCCACCGTGGCGAAGCCGAGGTCGGCGAACGGCGCCGCCGCCAGTCGTTCGAACGCCTCGCCCGGCCGCGTCTCGCCAGCAGCGACGGCCTCCAGTAGCGCTCGTACCCCGTCGCGGTCCATCCGCCGAGTGTACGCCATGAGGCGCGCGCTAGGGATGAGGGATGAGGGATGCAAGCCTCCTCGTCGATCCTGGCGTCCTTGGCGTCTTGGCGGTTCACCGCTCCAGGGTTCGTCCGTCCCCCGGCGCTCTGGTCCACCGGTCTATCGCTTAGCGGCCGCCAGCGGCACCCTTAGGGGATGCGGCGGCGTGGGTTCCTCAGCCTCCTCTCGGTCACTGCGCTCGCTGCCCTCCGCTGCGGCGGCGGGGACGATTCGCAGGCCGTCGTCAGGGTAGGGAACCTCGGCTCCGCGCCTACCCCCCTGCCCACGATCGGTCCGAGCCCTACCCCGACACCCCCGCCCGTGCTCGACCTCTCAATCGACCGCGTCTTCCAGGGCGGCGCCGTCCTCGTCTCCCTGGTGGGCGAGACCAAGGACGGCAGCCTCACCTTTCTCGGCCGCAAGCAACCGCTCACCAAAGGAGCCCGCAGCATCTACGCCTTCGTCGGCATCGATGTTGAAGCCCCACCCGGCACCCATCAGCTGCGCGCCGACTTCACCCTCGCCGCCGGGACCCAGGGTTCGCTGACCCACGACATCACGGTCGTCGCGAACACCTGGACGGCGGACTCCGTGACCGTGCCCGCCGCCGTCGCCGCCGTCCTCCTCGACCCGAAGCTGCAGGAGCGCGAGCTGGCGGTGCTCAACGATGTCTACAGCAAGGTGACTCCGGAGAAGCTCTGGGAGGAAGGCTGGACCATGCCGACCGGCGGCGATGTCACCACCAGGTTCGGCGAGGAACGCTCCTATAACGGCGGCCCGCCCGTCGGGCACCACTACGGCACCGACCTGGGCGCCCCCGAAGGCACACCGGTGGCCGTAACGAACAACGGCCGGGTCGTCCTCGCCCGCCAGCTCCAGCTCCGCGGCAATACCGTCGTCGTCGATCACGGCGGCGGGCTCTTTAGCGGCTACGCCCACCTGAAGTCGTTCAACGTCGCTGAGGGAGAGCAGCTCCTGGGCGGCGATACGGTCGGGCACGTCGGCAGCAGTGGCCTCTCGACAGGCGCCCACCTGCACTGGGAGGTCGCCGCCGGCGGCGTCCTCGTGGACGCCCTCCGCTTCACCGACGGCTCAAACGGTTTCTGAGCAGAGAGCCCAGAGCCCAGAGCGAAGAGCCGCCTTACGGGCGGCGGCCCCGGTCTGTCCGTAGGGCAAAGAGCCGAGAGCCGAGAGCCGGGAACGGGACGCTTTACTCCCGGCGGCCACGGTCTGCGCGCAGAGTCCGCCGCAACGCGAAGAGCATCGCGTTCACCTCGCCGATCGCGGCGGCCAGTGCGTCGGCTTCTCTGCCAGTGATGTAGCCGCGGGCGTTCGCGGTGATGAGCCACGTGTCGAGTTCGAACAACGAGCCTCTGGCCCTGTCAAGAAACGAAGCGAAATGGATATCAGTGCCACGGCCGCTTCCCTCGGCGATATTGGCCGGGACCGACATCGCGCAGGAACAGAGCTGATCACGGAACCAAAAGAGGTTCGCGAGCGGCGCCCTGTCACTTATCTCCAGTACGGACATCGCAAGGGCATGTGCCTTCTGCCACACCAACAGATCACGGTAAGGAAGCATCTTCGCTCTCGGCTCTCGGGCTCTCGGCTCCTCTGCTTTCGGCTCTTTGCTCTCGGCTCTTACCGCACCTCGAACAGGAACTCCACTTCCACCGGGACGCCGAGCGGCAGCTCGGCCATGCCCACCGCCGCCCGGGCATGCTTGCCCGCCTCCCCGAAGACGTCGATCAGGAGCTGCGAGGCGCCGTTGATCACCTGGGGCTGCTGCGTGAACCCCGGTGCGCTGGCCACGAAGCCACCCACGCGCACCACCCGCCGCACCTGGTCGAGCGACCCCAGCTCGGCCCGCACGATCGCGAGCGCCTGGAGGGCGCATTGGCGGGCGAGTGGCGCGGCCGCTTCAGCCGTCAGCCCGGCGCCACACTTGCCCCGGGCCATCGGCTGGCCGTCCCGCAAGGGGATCTGCCCGGAGATGTAGAGTAGGTCCCCCGTCCGGACGGCCGGCACGTAGAGGCCGGCCGGTGCCGGGGCGGGGGGCAGCTCGATACCGAGCTCCTTCAGTCGCGATTCAGCAGTCATTCCTCGTCACTCCCCAGCACCTGCCGGACGACGTTGTCGAGCTCTTCGGCGCTGTAACAGTCGATCGTGATCCGCGCCCCTTTCTTCTGGGGCACGACCGTGACGCGCGTGCTCAAGGCCTGCCGCAGCCGCGTCTCAATGTCGGAGAGGGCGGCATCGCGGCGCGCTGTTGTCGCGCCCGCAGGCTGGGGCGCGCTTGCCGGCGTCGCCTCGGCGAGGGCCCGGCGGACGTGGGCCTCGGTGTCCCGCACGCTCAGCCGCTTCTTCACCACCTCACGCCAGGCGTTGAGGCGGCCCCGGCCCTCGGGCAGGCCGAGGAGGGCACGGGCGTGCCCTTCGGTGATCTCGCCCCCAACGAGGCTGCGCTTGATCTCCGATTCGAGGGCGAGCAGCCGCAGCGAGTTGGCCACCGCCACCCGCCCCTTGCCCACGCG
>JBJXGC010000146.1:0-8723 GCA_046154545.1 Dehalococcoidia bacterium
CGGACGGCGGGGTCGAGGCTGGCGAAGGCGAAGGGGAGGCGGCGGACGCGAGGGGATTCGGCTTCAGTCATGGTGGGCGGGATTGTAGCGCGGCGACAACTTGCGTGAGGCTCGCAACGGCCGATTACATAGAGAGCGCAGCGAGATTGCGTCATACCACACGAACTCCTCGTCCCTGTCCTGAGTCGCCTTCGAGGCCGACCGTTGGACCACGCCAATATTGCGGAATCGCTCGTGGGGGTGGGAATGCAAGGAGCCCAGCAACCGCCGGTTGCTGGGCTCCTGGTGCGCGGCGGTAGATCTCAAGCCGGAGCGGCTCCTGCCACTCCTGGCCTGGTTGGCTCGGTCTCGACCCCGTCAAACCCTGTCACGTAACTCGGCCATTTCACGAAGAGAGTGATGCTGGCGGCGATATTCCAGAGGAGGAACAGGCCCATCCCAATGAATCCGGGACCGTCGTCGGTCACGAAGGGGGCTCCAGCAAGCAGCGCGAGCCCGGCGGCTAAGCCCAACCAGCCGAGCCAGGCGGGCATCGCCCGATAGAGCAGGACTGCCGCGCCAATTGCGAGCATCATCGCTCCATTCGCGAAGAATGTGAGCACGAAGGCGGCGTCATTCATGTTGAACAACGTGCGGGTCATTTCTCCGCTCAATCCGCTTTCGTTGAGGTAGATTGCCGCCAGGATAGGCGCTCCCGAGCCCACCTTGATCGCGATCGCAACGCCTCCAAACAGGAGCGCCATGGTCGAAAGGAAGCCTCGGTCGCCCTCTGCTCGGCGCAAGACTGCGCAGACCAATCCCACGAAGACGCCGGCGAGTGCCAGCAGAAAGACCTCGGCGTAAAGCAACGCCTCGTCTGATCCTGCTGAGTGGTCCTGGAGATACGTCGACCACTCAGCAGGAGGCGCGTCGTAGGCGGGTGACGGCGCCACGAACACGTCGCTAACGACGATGACGGCGAGCCAGGCGATGGCCCCTGCCAGTGCGATGAACCGCGAATACCTTGATGCAAACACCGTTGTTTCTCTCCATTCCGGGACGCTCTGCGCGCCCATCACCCGCACACTGTCCTCCACCGGTATGGGTGGATGCGTCCCCACCTGGATGGAATTGTGTTGTCGTTCCGGTGGATGATGGTGGTCATCCGGAAGGGTGATGCGCCCTGCTTCACGGCGGTCTATCTTCGTGTCATGTTTGCAAAGGTGCTGGCACGGATGGGGTCGGACCGAGGCCGGTTCTTCGTGGATTGGATCCCGGTAGCTGTCCTCACGGTCACAACGCAGTTCAGCGCCTGGGTCTCTCCGATCACAGCTGACGAAGTTCCGGAACCCGCATACCTGGCATCTCTCTGCTTTCTGTCGATTACCGTCCCTCTTGGCTTCCGGCGACGGGCCCCCATCCTGGCGCTTACCATGGTGGCGGTGGGTATCAGCTGGGAGATAGTTCGACTGCAGCCTGGACAGCAAGGTAGCTTCGAATCGTTCCTCGCGGTCAACCTGGCGGCCTATGCCGCCGGTGCGTACTCGCCTTCCAGCCTTGCCCTCTTAGCCGGGCTGCTCATTCCGGGCGCAATCCCCCTCGCCGATTCCCTCCGCCGCGCGACGGCTCCAGGCGGCGACAATATCCTGAGCGAGATCATCCCGTTTTGGGTGTGGGCGGCCGTTGCCTGTGCATTGGGGCGCGGGGTGCGAAATCGCAGTGTCATGCTCTCCCTGCTGGAGGATCGGACACACCGGTTGGCGCGCGAACGCGAAGAAAGGGCTCGGGCGGCCGTGGCCGACGAGCGGTCGCGAATCGCGCGCGACCTGCACGACGTGGTGGCGCACAACGTGTCGATAATGGTGGTGCAGGCAGGCGCGGCCCGCCGTGTCCTTGACTCAGACCCGGAGCGGACGCGGGAGGCGCTCCTCTCCGTCGAGGCAACCGGAAGGCAGGCCCTGGCCGAGATGCGCCGTCTGCTTGGGGTACTCCGCGCCGATCCGGACAGCCTGGCGCTGGCGCCCCAGCCCGGGGCTGGCCAGATTGGGGACCTGGTCGAGCAGGTCCGAGCAGCGGGACTCGATGTCGCATTGCAGCGCGAGGGCGAGCCACGGGAGCTTCCCGCAGGCGTCGACCTCGTTGCCTACCGGGTTGTACAGGAGGGACTCACAAACATTCTCAAGCATGCCGGCCATGCTCGCGCCCTGGTCACCATCCGCTATGAGCCGGAGACGATGAACCTCGAAATCCGGGACGACGGCGTCGGGCGCGTCGGGCGCACGGATGGGTCGGGGCACGGCCTCTTCGGTATGCGAGAACGTCTAGCCCTGTACGGTGGCACCCTGGAGGCGGGCCCGTCCGACGCTGGTGGGTTCGTCGTCCGAGCGACTCTACCCACGGGTCCGAGGCCATGACAATCCGCGTGCTCATCGTCGACGATCAGGCGCTCCTGCGGGCCGGCTTCCGCATGATCCTTGGAACGGAGGCCGATCTGGAAGTCGTGGGGGAAGCGGGCGACGGCGCTGATGCGATCGCAGCGGCCGGGCGACTGCTCCCCGATGTAATCCTGATGGACATCCGCATGCCGCGCGTCGATGGGCTCGAAGCGACCAGGCGAATCCTGGCCGCCGCGAGCAACCCGCCACGAGTGCTGATCCTGACGACATTCGATCTCGACGAGTATGTGTACGCGGCTCTTCGAGCGGGGGCCAGTGGATTCCTGCTGAAAGACGCGTCGCCCGAAGTGCTGGTAGCCGGCGTCCGCACAATCGCGGCGGGGGAGGCACTCCTTGCGCCCACCGTCACCAAACGTCTGATTGAGGAGTATCTTCGCAGACCTTCCGCGGCGGTCACGCAAGCCGTGCCAGCCGACCTGACGACGCGCGAGGGCGAAGTGCTTCAGTGTCTTGCGCGCGGGCTAAGTAATGCCGAGATTGCATCCCAGCTCATCGTGAGCGAGGCGACTGTGAAGACGCACGTCGCTCACCTGCTCAGCAAGCTCGACATCCGCGACCGCGTTCAGGTAGTCATCTACGCCTACGAGAGCGGGCTTGTCCTGGCCGGCACCGCTGACCAGCTGGCCAGGACAAGCCCGCGCTCCGAGGCGTAGGCCACCAGAACTGGATTCGTGGCTCGGTACGGTCTGGATCCTGGTTGCAACTAGCGTCTCGATCGTCTCGTTGGTCGCCGGCCGACAACTGAGACAACGATTCTTCGCGAAGGTCTTCAAGGACGAGGTCGATCGCCGCCGAGAGGCTCTCGATCGCCTCGGCACGGGTGCGACCCTGGCCGTTGGCCGCGGGGACCTCAGGCGAGAAGGCGATATACCAGCCCTCGGCTTGTTGGATGATCGCGGTGAATTCGTTCTTCACGGTCTTCGGATCGTACCACAGCCTGGGCCGAATGCCGGCCATGGCGGCCTCGTCCTGCGAGTCTAACGGGGCTCGGCGACCTTACGGTCGCGGCTCGGATGCCGTCCGTACGCGGCCAGCGACCTCGCCCGGCGGGACGATCTCCATCGCACCGGTCGTCCGCGATTTCAGTTCGACGCCGCCTTTTTCCAGGGCGCGGGGGCTGACGGTGATGCGCCAGGGGATGCCGAGGAGGTCGGCGTCCTTGAACTTGATGCCGGCCGAGTCGGGGCGGTCGTCGGTGAGGAAGGTGAGATCCGCAAACTCGAGGCGGCGTTCGAGGTCGTCGAGGGCGGCGGCGACGGGCTCCTGGTCGAGGTTGAGGGCAACGACGTGGACGTCATAGGGGGAGAGCTCGGCCGGCCACTGGATGCCGTCCTTGTCGTGGTTGGCCTCGATGCAGGCGGCGAGCATCCGTTCGACGCCGATGCCGTAGCAGCCCATGACGGCGGGGTGCTGCTCGCCCGCCTCGTTGAGGAAGTTCACACCCATGGACTCGGAGTAGATGGTGCCGAGCTTGAAGACGTGGCCCATCTCCATGCCGCGGCGCGACTCGAGGAGCTGGCCGCAGGTGGCGCACTGTTCGCCTTCTTTCGCGAGGGCGATGTTGGCGATGAGGTCGGCCTTCCAGTCGCGGCCGTGGTTCGCGTTGAGGAAGTGGTAGTCGGCTTCGTTGGCGCCGGCGACGAGGTTGACCGCAGCGACGGCGCTGTCGTCGGCGACGACCTTCATGCCGGTGAGGCCGACGGCCGAGGCGGAACCGGCGACGAGGCCGGCGTTCCGCACCATCGCGTCGTCCATGGGGTCGAGGGCGGTGGCCTTGAGCAGGTTCTTGAGCTTGACTTCGTTCACGTCCAGGTCTCCCCGGATGGCGACGAAGACGGGCTTGCCATCGGCCCGGTAGAAGACGGCCTTGCAGGTCTGGCGCGGCTCGATCTTCAGGAACGTGGCGAGCTCGGCGATGGTCTTCTGGCCGGGCGTGTGGACCTTCTCCAGGGGCAGCGATTCGGCCGCAACCGGGGGCTGCTTGCGGAACTCTGCCTTCTCGGCGTTGGCGGCGTAGCCGCAGCCGGGGCAGAGGAGGATCTCGTCCTCGCCGTTGGGTGTGAGGTAGATGAACTCCTGGCTGTCCTTGCCGCCGATGGCGCCGCTGTCGGCGGCCACCGGGATCACGGGGACACCGGCGCGGGCGAAGATGCGGACGTAGGCGTCGAAGGCGGCCTGGTATGAGGTGTCGAGCGCCTCCCAGTCGGCGTCGAAGCTGTAAGCGTCCTTCATCGTGAACTCGCGGAGGCGGACGAGCCCGCCACGGGGGCGCTGCTCGTCGCGGAACTTGGTCTGGATCTGGTAGAGCGTCACCGGGAGGTCGCGGTAGCTCTGGATAGCGCGGGAGGCGACGAAGCTCACGACCTCTTCGTGGGTCGGGCCGAGGGCGAAGCCGCGCTCCTTGCGGTCCTGGAGGCGGAAGAGGGTTTCGCCCATGCTGACGTCGCGGCCGCTCTGCTCCCAGAGTTCGATGGGGCTGAGGGCGGGGAGATGGAGTTCCTGGGCGCCGGTGCGGTCCATCTCCTCGCGGATGATGTTCTCGATCCGGCGGATGACGCGCCAGCCCACGGGCGTGAAGCAGTAGAGACCCGCCGCCAGGGGGACGATAAGCCCGGCCCTGAGGAGGAGCTGGTGGCTGGGCAGGTCGGCGTCGGCCGGTGCCTCTCGCAGGGTCTTGAGGAGCAGCTTGCTCATGCGCATGGGCGGTGGTCCTTCCCGGGCGGTCCCGTCTCTGAACGTTGCGGTTCGCGGGGCGTTCCGGTCAAGCGCGGCGGGGGCGGTCGAATTCGGCGGTGTCCAGGATCAGGGTGACGGGCCCGTCGTTGACGAGTTCGACTTCCATGTGGGCGCCGAAGACGCCGCGGCGGCAGGCGAGGCCGGCCCCTTCAATGGCGAGGCAGAAGCGTTCGTAGAGCGGAGCGGCAATGCCGGGCGGGGCGGCTGCCGTGAACGAAGGGCGATTGCCGCGGCGAAGGTCGCCGTAGAGGGTGAACTGGCTGACGCAGAGGACCTCGCCGCCGACGTCGGCGAGGCAGAGGTTCATGCGGCCATCGGTGTCTTCGAAGAGGCGAAGGGCGGAAACCTTCGCGGCGAGGCGGCCGGCGGTCTCCACGCTGTCGCCGTGGGTTACGCCGAGGAAGACGAGTACCCCGCCCCGAATCTCGGAGACGAGGTCAGCTTCGACGCGGACGCTGGCACGCGCGACGCGCTGGACGACCGCGCGCACGGCGGGTCAGTCGGCCGCGGCGCTTGCGGTGGGCTTACTCTCGCTCTTGGCGGCGGGCTTGCTTTCGCTCTTGGATTCGGCCTTCGTATCGGCCTTTGCTTCGCCCTTGGACGATCCGGTGTCACTGGAGCCAGAACTCGAATCGCCATCGGAGGAAGCAACGCTCTTGCTCTTGCTATCGGTGGCGTACCAGCCGGAGCCCTTGAACATGATCCGAGGCGCGGTAAGGACGCGCTTGGCGGTGCCCTTGCCGCACTCCTGGCACTTGTGGGTGCTGGGGGCGGAGAAGCTCTCGCGCGTTTCGTAGGTGGTCTTGCACTTTGCGCAGTGGTAGTCGTAAGTCGGCAAGGTGCTCTCTCCGGGAGTGATGGTCCGTAGGGTAGATGATCCCGGGTTTAGCACTCGGGTGTCAAGAGTGCTAAACGACAGGGGCCTCTCAGGCCACCTCGTCCAGCAGGCGGACGAGGTGGCCGGTGGCGTCAGCGCGCTCCCGAGCGGCCGGGGTAATCAACTTGCCCGCGACGGCGGGGCGGGTCGCGGCTCCGCCGCGGGCGAGGAGGCCCGCGCGCTCGATGGCACGCTCGACATCGATGAGGTCGATTGTCCGCGACACCTCGACCGCGAGGAAGACCTGCAATGGAGGAGACATTGTGCGGTCGATGCCAGAGACGACAAGATCGACAGCCCGGAGGCGGAGCAGCTCCGGGCGCGTAAACCCGTTCGCGTCCTCGATCTCCTCGATTCCGGGGACGTCGTCGATCTGGACAACCCGAGGCCGGCGCAACCAATGTCCGAAGAGGGACGGGGCCTTCCGTTCGAAGAGCAACTCGTACATGGGACCGACGTACTCGTCCGTGCGCCGGCCCTGTTCCATGACGGCCTCGGTAAGCGCAGTGACCTGGACCGTGAGTGCCCGGAGCTCGACACCGATCGTGCGGACTTCCGCGGAGAGGGCCGTCACTTCGTCGATGAGCCTGTCGATCCGGGCATCGAGGCGCGTGATGTCTACCCGGAGAGCACGTACCTCGGCCGGGAGCCGGGCGAACTCCTCGTCGAGGATGCGGTCCCGCAACTGCGCGCGCATCTCGGGATGCGCGTCCAGGTAACGAATGAGCCCGTCGAAATCCTCGCCCTCGAAGGCCATAGGCGGATCTTACCTGATCCCTTGTGGGGTCGTCGCCCGGGCGTGTTACCGGTGGGCGGCGGCGGCCTTGCCGTACGCCTCGATGACGGGAAGGACCTTGTCCGCCGGGGCGGAATCGAGGCCCCAGACGATGCGGTCGATGCCGATCTCGGCGGCGCGGCCGATGCTTGCGGCGTCGAGGGGCGCGCCAAAGACGGACACTTCCGGCTTCGGGCGCCCGGCCTTCGCCGCCATCTCGGTGAGTTCAGCGATGCGTGGCTTGAGGCCGTCGAACCCGGCGAAGGCGATTGGCATCCAGCCATCGGCGTAGTCGATCACGCGCTTCAGGGTGTGGGCGCCCGCTCCCCCGACCACGATCGGTGGATGCGGTTTCTGGACGGGCTTGGGCCAGGACCAGGTGGGCCCGAAATCGACGGTCTCACCGTGGTATTCGGCTTCGTCCTTGGTCCAGAGCTGTTTCATGGCGAGGATGCGCTCGCGCATGACCTTGAAGCGGTGGTCGAAGTCGGTGCCGTGGTTGCGGGTCTCCGGTTCGTTCCAGCCAGCGCCGATGCCGAGGATGACGCGGCCGTTGGAGATGAGGTCGAGGGTCGCGACCTCCTTCGCGAGGGTGATGGGGTCACGCTGGGGGATGAGAGCTATGCCGGTCGCGAGTTTGATCGTCGTTGTAACCGAGGCGGCGGCGCCGAGTGCGACAAAGGGGTCGAGCGTGCTGCGGTAGTGCTCGGGGACGGTGCCATCACCCATGGGGAAGCGGGTCTGGGTGGGGATGTGGGTGTGTTCGGGGAACCAGAGGGACTCGAGCCCGGCGGCTTCAGCCGCACGGGCGACTTCGGCGGGGCCGATGCTGTAGTGGGTGGGGAAGATGGTGACGCCGAATTTCACTTGGGTTACTCCTGATGCGGTGAGCATAGGGCGGCCGGAGTAGCGAGTCCAAATGCAGAAGAGGGTTCGGGGCCCGGAGGCGCTGGCTGGACGATACTGGCGGCAATGGATGCCCTCACGGTTTATGGCGTCTTCGCGGTGGCGTCGATGCTGGTGCTCTACGCGTTGGAGCCGCGACATGCGGGGTTCGTCCTCGGTTTTGCCGGGGCGTGTGCGGCGTCGTCCGTGTACGGGTTCTTGCAGGGCGCCTGGCCGTTCGGCGTGGTGGAAGCGATCTGGACGGTCGTGGCGCTGGTGCGGTGGCGGTCGAGGCTGGCGGCACCGGGCGCTTAGCCCGTGGCGGGGCGATCGCCGCCCTTGCCGATGCGCGGCTCCGTGCCGGCCAGGAGGCGGCGGACGTTGGGATAGGCCGCTATCGTCGCTCTCCGACCACGCTATAGACAGGGACCGCGCGCGCGAACCCCTTCAGCTCCATCTCGCCCGCTAGCTCGGCCTCCACCTGGTCGTCGACGAGCGCCTGGACGCGCTGCGAGACGAGCACCTGGCCCGGCTTCGCGGCGGCGCACAGGCGCGAAGCCAGGTTCACGACCGTCCCGATGGCGGTGTACTCGTAGCGGCCTTCGAAACCGATGCGACCGCAGGTGGCATAGCCGAACGCGACTGCGACGCCCATATCGAGCTCGTGGCCACGGCGCCGCCAGCTCGCTCCGAGTCCGCGCATCCGCTCCTGCATCGCCATCGCGAGGTGGACGGCGCGACCGGCCGGGTCCTCGCAGGGGAGCGGGTCGTTGAGGAGGATCAGGAGGCCGTCGCCGGTGAACTGGAGGATCGTGCCCTGGTGTTCGAAGACGAGCGGGCCGACGGACTGGTGGAGTTCGTTGAGGACGGTCATCACGTCCTCGGGCTCGCCGGTCTCGGAGAAGGGCGTCCAACCGCGCAGGTCGGTGAAGACGACGGCGACCTCGCGGCGATGGCTACGGAGGAGGTCTTCGCCGCCCTCCGAGAGCGCCTCGGCGAGCGACGGGGCGACGAA
>JBJXGC010000149.1:0-8952 GCA_046154545.1 Dehalococcoidia bacterium
GCTGCCGGGCAGCTGCTCCCGTTCTCCGCCACGCAGGCCCACCGCACCCCATCAAGCCCGGCGGATACGGCCGTGCGCAGCCGTGCCCCGCTGACGGCGACGGAAGCGCCGTTCCTCACGACGAAGCTGTAGACGATCCGGTCACCGGCGATGGCCTGAGCGGGCGTCTGAAGCTGCACCGAGAGGTCAGCCTCCGGGAGTACCGGGGGAGTGACCAGAATCACGGCGGCTGGCGGAGCAGCCACAGGCGTCGCCGTCGCCGTTGCTGCAGGGGTCGCGCTCGGGACCGTCGTCGAAGGTGGCGTGCGCGTCGCGGTCGTGGATGGGGACGGCGATGGCGGGGGCGGGTTCGCCGCTGGCTGGTTCACCACCGGCTGAGGCCCCCCGCCGGCCTGGGCCGCGGGCGGAGTCGCGGCGCTCACCGTGGCCGTGGCAGCTGGCGTTGGCGTTGCCGTCGGCACCGCCGTTGGCGTGGCGCTGGGGGCGGCGACCGCCGCCTGGACCGGCGCCGGCGCCTCTTCCTTCGGCGCGGGGCCGGATGGCAGGAGCATGAACGCGGCGACCGCGGCGGCGATGCCGGCCGCCACCACCGCCGCTACCACCGCCACGACCGTCGTTCCCGGCCCGGCCGCCGCGCCCCCGGCTGCCGCTTCCGGCCGCACTCCGGTTGCCGCGCCCGCCCCGGCGGCGGTCGATCCCGCGGCGGCCGGCGCAACGGCGTTCAGCAGCTGCAGCAGGAAGGCGGCCTTCATGCCCATCGCCGCCGGCGCCACCGAGAGATACGTGAACACCGCTTCCGGCGACGCGAAGCGCGAGCGGGTGGCCTGGCAATCGGCGCAGCTCTTCGCGTGGCGATCGACTACTTTACGAGCCTCGGGCGAAAGCTGGTCCACCCGCGCCCGCAGCAGTTCGCCATCCAGCGCGGCGCACTCCCGCCGGCCCAGCCGCAGCATCAGGAGCGCCGTGGTCGCGTCCCGGAGCGAGGCCTTCGCCCGGTTCAAGATGACCGCCGCGTTGTTCCGTGAGACCCCGAGCGCGAACCCGATCTCCGGCGATTCCAGACCCCGCCGGAGATGGAGGTCGATCACCGTGTACTGGCGCTCGTCCAGCCCCTTGGCCGCCTCCCATACGAACGCACTCGATTCCGAGAGGAGCGCCGCCTCCTCCGGGTCGCCCAGGCGGTCGTTGTCGATGACGTCGAGGACGAGCCCGCGTTCCTCATCCTGCGGCCACTCGAGCGGCGTTGTCTCCCGCTTCGTCTTGCGCAGGTTATTGAGGGCCGTGTTGTGGGCGATCGAGAAGAGCCAGGCCTTGAATCGGCCCTCCTCCTGCAACGTGGGCAGCGCCCGGAATGCCCGGATGAAGGCGTCCTGCGTCGCGTCTTCCGCCGCCTCGCGGCTGCGTAGCGTCCGCAAAAGGAAGTCATAGACCTGGTCGAAGTACCGCTCATACAACTCACCGACGGCGTCTTGCTCACCGCCCTTCGCCAGCGCGACCAGCTCCGCATCCGTCATCGCGGCCAGGCTCACGGTCTGCACAGCGTCCTCCCGATCGGTCCCGGCTCTTTGCGGGTTTTCGGATGATACGCCCGCGCTCACACCACGGCACTGGTGTTAAGGCTGCGGTCTAGCGTTATGCCCGCGGCGAACGTCCGGAGCGTCCCGGAGCCGCGCTCTTCAGTGGGCGCGCTTGCCTTGCGCGGTGCCCAGGCGTCGCCTCCGACGGGTACTGCGTCCGGCCGAGGTGGCCCCGTCAGACGAACAGCGGCGCCATCTCCCGCTTCTTCACCAGCGTCTCCATCTCCGCGTCGCCCGGCCGCTGGCCCAGCTTGGTCGCAGCCTCCAGGACGTGCGGCAGGAGCGTCAGGTCGCCGGCGCTGTTCAGGAGCGTGCCCGGCCGTCCGAGCACCCAGTTCACCGCCCGCCCGATGTCCGCCGGGTCGCTGAGCGGTTCGTACCACGTGCCGTGGGTGTGCTCCTTCTCGTTCCACGGCCCCAGGGTGATCCCCTTGATCGTCTGGAGGGCGATCTCGCGCTCGCGGCACGTCCGGGCCAGCTCCTCGAAGTCGGCCGCGTAGGCCGGGTTCTGCATCATCACGTAGTTGTATGGCAGGAGGACCGAGTCGAAGGCGAACCGCTCGAGGCTGCGCAGATGCTGGGCCGCCACCGTCACCCCATGGCCGGTGACGCCGATGAACCGCACGAGCCCCATGTCCCGCGCCTCAATCGCCGCCTCCAGCGCGCCACCCTTCCCCATGGCCGTGTCCCACTCCGCCTGGTCGACCAGGTTGTGGAGTTGGATCAGGTCGACATGCGTCGTCTGCAAGCGCTCCAGCGAATGGAGGATCTGGGCCCGCGCCCCCTCATACGTCCGTTCGCCCGTCTTTGTCGCGAGGAAGAAGCGGTCCCGATGCTCCGGCATCCAGTTCCCGACCAGCCGCTCCGACCGCCCATAGCTCGCGGCCGTATCGATATGGTTCACGCCGTACTTCAGCAGCAGTTCGAGCGCCCCGGCCGCCTCCTCCGGGTTCGAACGCCCCAGCGCCGCCGCCCCGAAGATCACTCGCGTGCTCTGATGACCCGTCCGCCCAAACGCCTGCAAAGGTAACGCCATACCACACCTCCTGTCCGCCGGATTCTACACGACCGCGGCGTCAGCCTAGCTCCGGCCAGTACCCCGCCAACGCCTCGTCCCCCGCGCCCAACGGCGACAGCAGCGACCAGTCCCGCACGCTCCAGCGCTCCCGCAGCTCCTCGCCCGGCTCGCTCCGCGCCGCCACCACCCCCTGGAGGTAGGCGAGCAGCCGGTCGAGCCACGCGGCAACGGCATTTGTCGCTTCGCATAGCTGCTCGCCAGCGGCGAGCGACTGCCGGCACGACTCCCGCACGCCGCGCGCCGCCGCCTTCGGCAACGCCGACCGGAAGCCACGCGCGTCCGCCACCACATAGAGCGTCGGCGTATGGGTCGATGGCGCCCCATCCTTGAGCAGGGCCACCGGTGCCTGCGCGAGGAGCCCCGGAAGCCCGGCGTCTATCCCGGCCAGGGCCGTGCTCTCGCGGAGCCGCCGCATGCCCTGGCGGTCAGGCAGCAGCGCGCGGCCCTCCAGAGCGTAGCAACAGGGGATGACCGTCGCGATGTCCCGCCCGATCCGGCGCAGGTACGAAAACGCCAGATCCAGCCCCATTGGCGCCCGCTCAGCGAGCGCGCTCGCCGCCTCCAGCTCCCGCGGACGGATGTCGCCGTCCGTCACCTCCCGGAGCTTCGCCGCCTCCGCAGCCACCGTCCGCAGGCAGAGCATGAGCTTCGCCGCTGTCGAGCGCAGGTCGAACGCCGCCGCCTCGAAGGCGTCGTCGAACCACTTCCCGTCCCAGGTGTGCTCGTTCTCGGGCAGGTCGTAGCCGAAGCGGAGCAACAGGTCATACGGCCAGAGCGCCATGCCAAAATGGACGCCCTCGCCGGGGACGATCCCGTGGAAGCCGTGGCCCATGCTCAGGGCGTCCGCGGCGTGCCCAGGGTCACGACCTCACCGGCCCGCGCCGCCGTGTACCCGCCGGCCGCCGTAAACGTCACTTCGCCGTTCACCACCACCGTGTCGATGCCCAGGGCGTGGCGGATGTAACGGAAGCCGTCGCCGGGCAGGTCCTCGACCCCGACCTCTTCGTCCCGATCGATCGTCTCCGGGTCGAAGATGACGATGTCGGCGCCGTAGCCCGGGGCGAGGAGTCCGCGGTCGTGCAGCCCCCAGGCGAGGGCCGCGTCGAGCGTGGTCTTCTTGATCGCCTGCGAGAGCGTCAGAGCGCCGGTGTCCCGGACGAACTTGCTAAAGAGGTGGCCGGTGTCGCCGTTCGTGGCGAAGGCCTGGACATGGGCGCCGGCGTCGCTCGACCCGATGAGCGTGTACGGGCTCGCCAGCATCTCGCCCACGACATCGACGTCCGTATGGCTCAGCGCGTCGTTCTTGAACTCGGTGTCGAGGTCCTCTTCGAGGGCGATGTCGATCATGAACTCGGCCGCCGTCGTGCCCCGCTCCTTCGCCAGGTCGCCGAGCGTCCTGCCGACCATGTGGCGGTTCTTCTCGAGCTTCGTGCCCCGGATGTAGGCGTTGTTGATCCGGTCGCGCATGTACTTGAGCTGGCTGTCTTCACCCCGCGGCTGTGCCTCCGCGATCAGCTGTGCCCGCGTCTCAGGGTCGGTGTAGGCCGCGATCTTCTCCGCCTTCGTGGCCGTGTTCAGGACGCGGAACCAGGTCGGCTGGGCCATCAACATGAAGTTCTTCTCGCGCAGCCGGAAGTTGATATCGACGGGTCGTGTCTGGACCTGGGGCCAGACACGCGCCCCGCGCTCGGCCTGTTCCGCGACCCGGTTGATCACGGCGCCCACGAGTTCCGGCGTCCGGCGGCTTTCGAACAGCGGTGAGAGCGTCGTCGGGATGCCGAACTCGAGCGACAGTTCGGCCAGCATATCGACGCGGTTCACCATCATGCTCGTGTCGTAGAACTCCGGCACAATCTGGAGGATCCCATGGCCCACTTCGCCAAGCACGCTGGCCAGTGCCCGAATCTCCTCGTGGTTCGCCATCCGGCTCGGCACGGGCTTGTAGTTCTCGTCCGAATCGACGTAGCTCGTGCTCAGCCCGCTCGCGCCCGCGTTCAGGCACTCGCGCAGCATCTCCCGCATCTGCCCGATTTCGTCGGCGGTTGCTTCGCGCTGGAACGAGTCCTCGCCCATCACCCACAGGCGGATGGCGCTGTGTCCGACGAGCGGCGCGATGTTGATGCCGATCGTCCCCTTCAACGCCTTCAGGTAGTCGGCGAAGGACTCCCACGTCCAGTTGATGCCATCTTCGAACGCTGCCATGGGAAGGTCTTCGATCTGGCGGAACATCCGGCAGAGCCGTCCCCGGTCCGCCACCTTCAGCGGCGCCAGCGTCAGCGAGCAGTTGCCCGTCACGACTGTCGTCACGCCGTGCTCCAGCGCCGGCTGGGCGAGTCCGTCCCAGCAAAGCTGCGCGTCGTAGTGGGTGTGCACATCGACGAACCCCGGCGCCACCGCCAGGCCCTTCGCGTCGATCTCCTTCGCCCCACGCTCGGTCACGCGGCCCACGCGAGCGATGCGGCCATCTTTGATCCCGACTTCGCCGAGGTAACCCGGCTGGCCGGAGCCATCGAAGATGTGTGCGTTGCGGATAACAAGGTCGAGCATGGAGACCCCCTCGGGCGCCGGACTGAATAGCGCTGATACTACGCCGTCCGCAGCGATCCTGACAGCGGACTGCCCATTCCCCTCGCTCGCCAGCGGCGTACAATCCGGCCCATGGCAAAGACACTCTCTCCCGCCCGCCGTTTCATCCGGCCCGCTGTCACCGACACCTGGGCGACCATCGCCGCCCGCGAACTCTCCGGCCTACCAGCCGAGGAGGCCCTGGCCAGCCTCCGCGGCTGGAACCCCCACCTCGCCCTCCGCCGCGGAAGCGGCCTCCTCCTCGTCAGCGACATCGTCTTCACCGAAGCCTGAACACCACTCCCCCATCGCCGACAGCCCCGGTTGGCCTTCAGAGTTGGCGAGGGACGTGTGGCCTGCGGGCACGGCGCGGGACGAAAAGGTTCGGTTCCGAACGCCGAACTCCCTCGCCCGCCGCAGCGGGAGGCAAGCATGGCCAGCGGCCAGAGCGTGGGATGAAAAGGCGAGTTCCGGACGCCCTACTCCCTCGCCCGCCGCAGCGGGAGAGGGCCGGGGTGAGGGCTGCGTCGGCCCGGCGGAGCCCGGCGGGACCTCCGAGTCTGCCTGGATCGACGAGTTGCGAGACCGGGGCGCTGCAGTGAGCGCCACGACCGGCTGGCGGAGGGCAACGCCCACCCGAGCGCTCAATGACAGTCACCCGACCGTCCGCCCATAACGCTTGACGGCGCCCCGGGCAGCTAACAGACTGTGCCCATGACCGTCCTCGCGTCCGGCCTGCTCCTTCTTACCTGACGGCGAGCGCCTCCCCGTGCTCGCCGATAGCCTCCTGTGCAGCAATGCCGGGAGGTTTTTGTTTGGGGTCAGATTGCCGTCCACAGGACGTACCAGGGAGTAAACCAATGCCACCAGCGCCAGTCACGCCGAAGCGGATGCCGTTCCACAAGTACCGCCCCTTCCGTCCCCTCCCCCTCCGCCTGCCCGACCGCGAGTGGCCCAACCGCCAGATCGAGAAGGCGCCCCTCTGGTGCTCCGTCGATCTCCGCGACGGCAACCAGGCCCTCATCGACCCGATGGACCCGGCCCGCAAGATGCGGATGTTCGAAGCCCTCGTCCTCATGGGGTTCAAGGAGATCGAGGTTGGCTTCCCCTCCGCTTCGAAGCCCGATTACGACTTCGTCCGCAAGCTCATCGAAGAGGACCTCATCCCCGGCGACGTCACCATCCAGGTCCTGGTCCAGTGCCGCGAAGACCTGATCGAACCCACCTACGAATGCCTCGTAGGCGCGAAACAGGCCATCGTCCACTTCTACAACTCGACCTCCATCCTCCAGCGCCGCGTGGTCTTCGGCCTCGAACGCGACGGCATCACGAAGATCGCGACCGACGCCGCGAGGTTCTGCCGCCGCCTCGAGACGTCGGTCCTCGGCCGCACCGATGTCCGTTACGAGTACTCCCCCGAAAGCTTCACCGGCACCGAACTCGAGTACGCCCTCGATGTCTGCGCCGAGGTCATGAAGATCATCGAACCCACGCCGGAGAAGAAGATCATCCTCAACCTCCCGGCCACCGTCGAGATGTACACCCCCAACATCTACGGCGACGCCATCGAATGGTTCCTCCGCCATGTCCCCAACCGCGACTCGGTCTGCCTCTCGCTCCACCCCCACAACGACCGCGGCACGGGCGTCGCCGCCGCCGAATTCGGCATCATGGCCGGCGCCGACCGGGTCGAGGGCACGCTCTTCGGCAACGGCGAGCGTACCGGCAACCTCGACCTCATCAACGTCGCCCTCAACCTCTTCAGCCAGGGTGTGGACCCCGAACTCGACATCAGCGACATCGACGGCCTCCGCCGCGTCGCCGAGTACTGCAACCGGCTGCCCGTCCCCGCCCGCCATCCCTATGGCGGCGACCTCGTCTACACCTCGTTCTCCGGCTCGCACCAGGACGCGATTAAGAAGGGGTTCGACGCCCTCGGCGAGGAGTACCAGGTCTGGGAAGTGCCCTATCTGCCCATCGACCCCAAGCACGTCGGCCGCACCTACGAGGCCGTCATCCGCGTCAACAGCCAGTCGGGCAAGGGCGGCGTCGCCTACATCATGAAGACCGAACACGGGCTCGACCTTCCCCGGCGGCTCCAGATCGAGTTTTCGAAGACCGTCCAGGCGGTCACCGAGGACACCGGCACGGAGGTCACGCCCGCCGAGATCTGGGCCGCGTTCAAGAAGGGCTATCTGCCCGAATTCCCCCGCTACGCCCTCGTCTCGCAGGAGATCACGACCTCTTCGGGCCACACGCGGCTGACGGCCCAGGTACGCCTCGACGGTGCGGTCCACGCCATCTCTGGCGAAGGCAACGGCCCCATCGCCGCCTTCGTCCGCGCCCTCCAGATCGGTCTTGGCATCGATGTCGAGGTCCTCGACTACTCCGAGCACGCCGTCAGCGCCGGCGCTGACGCCCAGGCCGTCGCCTACGTCGAAGCCCGCAGCTCCGAAGGCACACGCTGGGGCGTCGGGATCGATGACAACATTCTGGTCGCCTCACTCAAGGCCGCCCTCAGCGCCGTCAACAATCTCGCCTCGCTCAGCGCCCCCCCGGAATAGCGCGTGCTTGGCCTATGGCCTATGGCTTATGGCTTATGGCCTATGGCCCGTCGTCCTTGGCGGTCGCTTGGCGATCTTGGCGTCTTGGCGTTTGCCCCGCCCAGGGCGACGTTTCCACACGCGCCCCGGTCGCGTAGTCTCCGCTCCACCTCACTCCCTGGAGTCATCCATGGTCCTCAACGACGACTGGCTCAACCTCACCGCCGAAGACCCGATCGAACTCGACATCCCGATCATCGACCCCCACCACCACCTCTGGGACTACCCGGACAACCGCTACGCCCTCGAAGAGATCGTCGCCGACACGGCCACCCACAACGTCCGCCAGACCGTCTTCATCGAATGCAGCGCCATGTACCGCGCCACCGGCCCCGACCACTTCAAGCCAATCGGCGAGACCGAGTTCGTCCAGGGCATCGCCGCCATGAGCGCCTCCGGACGCTACGGCACCACGGCCGTCAACACCGGCATTGTCGGCACCGCTGACCTTCGCCTCGGCGATGGCGTCGTCCCCGTCCTCGAAGCCCAGCTCGCCGCCAGCCCGAACCGCTTCCGCGGAGTCCGCCACCGCGCCGCCTGGCCTGAACGGCGGACCATTCCCGTTGGCCAGCCCGCCTCGATGGACCATCTCCTGCTCGACCCCGACTTCCGCAAGGGCTTCCGCTACCTCCGCGAATACGCCCTCTCCTTCGAAGCCTGGCTCTTTCACCCCAACATCCCCGATGTCGCCGACCTCGCCCGCGCCTTCCCGGACCAGACCATCATCCTCAACCACCTCGGCGGCCCCGTCCTCGGCGGCGAGTTCCCGGGTACGAACGAGGAGATCTTCGCCACCTGGAAGCGCGACATCACCGCCGTCGCCCAGTGCCCCAACGTCGTCCTCAAGGTCGGCGGCATCCAGATGCCCGTCAACGGCTTCAAGTGGCACGAACGCGAGCGCCCCCCGACCTCGGACGAGCTGATCGCGGTCAACGCCCCCTGGTACATGCACTCCATCGAAGCCTTTGGCCCGAGCCGCTGCATGTTCGAAAGCAACTTCCCCGTCGACCGCGCCTCCTGCAGCTACACCGTCCTCTGGAACCAGTTCAAGAAGCTCACGAAGTCCTTCCGCGCCGACGAACGCGCCGCCATGTTCGCCGGCACCGCCGCCCGCGTGTACCGCCTCAAA
>JBJXGC010000152.1:0-3677 GCA_046154545.1 Dehalococcoidia bacterium
GGCCACCCCGTTCTCGATTCGAATGCGATGCTCGCTAGATCTCGAGCATCTGGGCGACGCGCTCGCGGTGGAAGTCCGCGTCCCCCCAGAACAGCTCCGCCCGCTTCTGGCGGCGGAAGAAGAGCTGGATGACGTAGTCCTTGGTGAAGCCGATGCCACCGTGAATCTGCTGGCCGTGGGCCACGACCCGGCGGCTGGCGTCGCTGCACCAGGCCTTCGCCATGGCCGTGTCCATGGTCGCGCTCTCCTCGGCTTCGCTGGTCGCCCAGGCCGCCTTGTACATGATGAACCGCATGCCATCGACGTCGGTGACCATGTCGGCGGCCTTGTGCTGGATCGCCTGGAAGGAGCCGATCGGCCGCCCGAACTGGACGCGCTCCTTGGCGTAGTTCACCGAGATCTCGAAGTCCTTCTGGGCGAGGCCGACGAGGTAAGCGCACTCGAGGCAGGTCGCCTTGTTGCGGATCTCCGTCCCGGCCGCGATCGGGATGGCGAAGCTATCGGCGGCCGCCACCGAGACGTTGTTGAGGACGACTTCCGCCTGCTTGTCGCTGGCGATCGTCTTCAGGACAGTGACCTGGACCGCCGACCGGGGGACGATGAAGACGCGCCCGCCGTTCGCGTCGAAGTCAGCGGCCACAAGGATGTAGTCCGCCACGTTGGCGTCGGGCACGAACAGCTTGGTGCCGTTGAGGACGTAGTTGTCGCCGCTCTTCGAAGACTTGAGCTGGACGCCTTCCCGGTCCCAGCGTCCGCTCGGCTCGGTATAGGCGTAGGTGAAGATCGAGCTGCCATCCGCCAGCTTCGAGAGGTACTTCTGCTTCTGCTCCGCCGAAGCGGCCGCAAGCAGGATCGTCGCAGCGACCTGGTTCGGCATGAACGGCCCCGGCAGAAGCGCCCGCCCGGTCTCTTCGACCAGCACGCAGAGGTCGAGGAAGGAGAACCCGGCCCCGCCATACTCCTCCGGGACCATCAGGCCGTGCCAGCCGAGGTCGGCCATCTTCTTCCAGAGCGCCGGGCTGTAGCCCTTCTCATCCTCCTCCATCGCGCGGACGTGCTCTTCCGGGCACTCCTTTTCAAGGAATTCGCGCGCCGAGTTCTTCAGCAGTTCCTGTTCTTCGCTAAGCCCGAGGTCCATGCGGAGGTCGTCCTTTAGGTGAGATGGCTCGCGGCGAGGTGAGGCACCTGCCGCCACAGCCGCGGGATTGTAGCAGGAACCCCCGCCTTACGTGAAACAGACACCCCACCCAGGCCGGGCGTCACGTTTCTCCCGTCTCCTGGGTTCACGGACACCCTGGCCTGCGGCCGTCGTAGGCGGCGGATCCGAGGCGCGCGCGTGAGCAAGCGCTCCCACGGTGCCCGTGGCACGCGCTGAGGAGCGGCGCCCCTGGACAAATCGCGGAGTCCAGGAGCGTAGCCCTCCTCTCACGCTCGTTCCTCGGACCGTGTCCCCCTCGCCCCACAAGCCGTGCTAGAATCTGGCCGCTCAGCCAGTTTTGTTGGATTCGGGGGATCACCAGGATGTCTGTCGAGACTCGTAAGTCCTTCTGCCGCATGTGTCACGCTTTTTGCGCCGTCGATGTCGATGTCGATACGGCCCGCAACACCGTCCTCGCCGTCCGGGGCGATAAGACGAACCCGATCTTCGGCGGCTACACCTGCATCAAGGGCCGCAACCTCCCCGAGCAGCACAACCACCCGGATCGCCTCCGCAGCGCCCTCAAGCGGCTGCCGGACGGCACCTTCCAGGCCATCTCCAGCGAACAGGCCATGGACGAAGTGGCCGCCAAATTGCGCGCCATTATCGACCGCGACGGCCCCCGCGCTGTCGCCACCTACAACGGCACCTACGCCTACCTCTACGGCGGCCTCCTCCAGATCGCCGGCGCCTGGCACAAGGGCATCGGTTCGCCCTCGCTCTATAACAGCGCCAGCATCG
Source organism: Dehalococcoidia bacterium (assembly GCA_046154545.1). Lineage (GTDB taxonomy): Bacteria > Chloroflexota > Dehalococcoidia > Tepidiformales > Tepidiformaceae > JBJXGC01. Next base: position 1,940 of record JBJXGC010000152.1, read on the forward strand.
ACCAGCCCGGCAAGGTGGTTGCGATGATGCGCCATGGCATCTGGGCCGGCGGTGCCCAGAGCTGGGATAGCTCTGATGTCCACATCATGATCGGCGAGAACCCCGTTGTCTCCATGTACGCAGGGGGCCTCAACTTCCCCGCCTATAACCCCTGGAAGCGGCTGAACGACGCGAAGAAACGCGGCCTCAAGCTCATCGTGATCGACCCCCGCGTCTCCGATGTCGCCAAACGGGCCGACCTCCACCTGCAGGTCAAACCCGGTGAGGACCCCGCCCTCCTCGCCGGCATCATCCACGTCATCCTCGAAGAGGGACTCTACGATGGCGACTTCTGCCAGGCCTACGTCGAAGGCCTCGAAGATCTTCGTGACGCCGTCCACGACTTCACGCCCGAGTACGTCGAGGAGCGCGCCGGCGTGCCCGCCCAGCACGTCGTCCAGGCAGCCCGGATGTTCGCCGAGGCGAAACGGGGCACCGCCAGCTCCGGCACGGGCGTCTCCATGGCCCCCCGAAGCAACCTCAGCGAACAGCTCGTCACCACCCTCAACACCATCTGTGGCCGCTACCTCCGCGAGGGCGAGGCGGTCCCGAACCCCGGTACCCTCACCCCGCTCGCCCAGCGCTTCGCCGGCGTCATGGCTGGCACGGGCGTGCCCGCCCTCGGCGAACGCAGCCGCGTGAGGGAGGGCGTCGGCGCCTACATGCCCGGCGGCGACATCCCCACCACCGTCCTCGCCGACGAGATACTCACCCCCGGCGAGGGCCAGGTGAAGGCCCTCATCTCCATCGCCGGCAACCCCGTCTCGGCCTGGCCAGACCAGCTCAAGACCATCGCGGCCCTCAAGGCCCTCGAACTGAACGTCACCGTCGATATCAAGATGTCCGCGACGGCGAAGCTCTGCGACTACGTCTTCGCTGGCAAGCTCGGTCTCGAGCGGCCGGATGTCACGCTCTTGCCAGACCAGTGGTTCCCGGAGCCCTATGCCCAGTACGCTGCCGCCGCCGTCGAAGCCGAGGGCGACGTCATCGAGGAGTGGGAGCTCTTCTGGGGCCTGGCGAAACGCCTCGGGACGGACGTTGTCCTCGCCGGCGGCCCCATGCCGATGGACCGGAAGCTGACCACCGACGAGTACCTCGACCTCGTTTGCGCGGGCTCGCGCGTGCCCCTCGACGAAGTGCGGAAGCACCCCGGCGGCGCCATCTTCCCGGTTGAGGCGAAGGTCCAGCCCCGCCGCGGCGAGAGCGCCGCCCGCCTCCGCGCTGGCGAGCCGGAGCTGATCGCGGAACTGCGCGAAGTCCGGGCCGAAGCGCTCACCGGCCACGGTGGCTACGCGCCGGACGACCGTTTCAGCCATCGCCTGATCAGCCGCCGCACCCGCGAAATCAACAACTCGTCCGGCCGCGACCTGACCGAGGTCCGTGAGAAGATCGGCACCACCAACTACGCCTACATGAACCCCATTGACCTGGCCGAACTGGGAGTCGGCCCCGGTGACCTCGTCACCATCACCTCCGACCGGGCGTCGATCCTCGGGGTCGTGGCCTCCACCGCCGACGTGCCAACCGGCGTCATCTCCATGTCGCACTCGTGGGGCGACACGCCCGAGCACGACCACCTCGTCCGCACCATCGGCAGCTCAACCAACCGCCTCGTGAACCTGGACAAGCACCACGAGAAGTACACGGGCATGTCCTGGCAGAGCGCCATCCCGGTCAACATCGCGCCCGCAAAGGAACC
>JBJXGC010000158.1:0-11907 GCA_046154545.1 Dehalococcoidia bacterium
GGACGTCTTCGAAGAAGACCTCGTTGAAGCCGTGGCGGTTGGCGATGTTGATCAGGGGCCGGACCGTGATCCCCGGCGACTTCATGTCGAGCATGAACATCGTGATGCCCTTGTGCTTGGGCGCGTCCGGGTCGGTGCGGGCGGCCATCCAGCCCCAGTCGGCGAGGTGGCCGCCCGAGGTCCAGATCTTCTGCCCGTTGATCACGTAGTCGTCGCCGTCGCGCACCGCGCGGGTCTGGAGGGCGGCGAGGTCCGAGCCGGCCCCCGGCTCGGAGTAGAGCGTGCACCACCAGTCGTCGGCGCCCGTGATCCGCGGGATGAACCGCTCCTTCTGCTCGTCCGTGCCGTACAGCATCAGGCTGGGGCCCACCCAGGCGATACCCATATTCATCGACGGGGCGCCGTTGTAGGCCATCTCCTCGTTGTAGACGAGCTGGCGCATATGGCTGGCGCCGCCGCCGCCGTACTCCTTCGGCCAGGCCATGGCCAGCCAGTCGCGGTTGGCGAGCTTCTTCTGGAAGCCCATGACGTAGTCGTACTCTTCCTGGTTGTCCTTGAAGCCACCTTCGTAGCCGCGCTTGACGCGCTCTTCTTCGGGCGGGAGCTCGTTCGCGATGAACTGCTTCACTTCGCCACGGAACGATTCGACATCGGGATCATACGAGAACTTCATGGGTTTCCTCGGGGGTGGTTGTTTAGGTGGGGCGAAGCATACCAGACCGCGAAGACCCGGGAGCAATGAGCCAAGGGCCGGGGAGCAGCGACCATAAGCCGGGAGCCGATGAGCGAAGACCCCCGTCAATCCGATCACTCGTTCAGCAATTGGTTCCGCCTTGGACGGCCTCGCCGTACCATGGGCGTATGGCTCTGGAGATCACCTGGCTCGGCCGCAACTGTTTCCGTCTGAAGGGCCGCGAAGGCATCGTCGTCACGGACCCCTGCCCGCCCGAGAGCGGCTACAAGCTGGCGAAGCTGGACGCCAACGTCGTCACGATCAGCCGCTCGGATGACCCCGGCTACAACTACCGCGGAGCGCTCAACGGCGGCGGAGCCCGCGTCCTCGAAGCGCCAGGCGAATACGAAGTCGGGGGCATCCTCGTCACCGGCATCGCCACCAAACGGCCCGACGGCGCCCGCAACGTCACCTTCGTGATCGAATTGGACGGCATCAAGATCGGACACCTCGGCGTGCCCGCGGGCACCGCGAACGCCATCGCCGTCGATGACATGAAGGGGGTAGATATCCTCCTGTTGCCCGTCGGCGGCCTGAACTCCGTGGCCCCCGCCGTGGCCGCCGACGTCATGCAGACCATCGACGCCCGCATCACCATCCCGATGAACTACAAGACGCCCACTGAAACGATGGAACTCGACCCGCTCGACCGCTTCCTCAAGGAACTCGGCACGAAACCAGAGCCGCAACCCCGCCTCCAGATCACGCGCTCAAGCCTGCCCGCCGAGCTCACCGTCATCGTCCTCCAGCCCCGGTAACGCCGGCCAGCCTTCAGCGGCGGAGCAACCGGCCGTACGCCTCGGGGATCCGGTCGCGGAAGACATCCGTCCCCGGCGCACGCTCCTTCCAGCGGCTGAACGCGAGCTGGGTGGTGGCCGTCATCGCCACGCCGCTCCCCGCCGGTGAAGACGCAACGACGCCGCCATCCGGATTCGTGACGATCGCCCTATCCGGGCCGGCAAGCGCCGTGTACACCCGGCTCTCGTCGCTTCGCGTGCGCGTGACCCGTTCGGCCATCGGCCCATCTTCGAAGAGCGACCAGGCGAGGATGTCCGCTCCCTGGAGGGCGAGACAGCGGCCCACCTCGGGCACGTAGCCCTCATCGCCAACCATCATGCCCACGTTGCCGATCGGCAACGCGACGATGTCGGAGAGCGATTCCCCCGTGTCGATACCACGGCCGTGCGTGGCCGTGTGCGAATAGGTCCGTCCCGGCGTGACCAGCGCCGCCGCCTGCCACCAGTTACACCCCGTCGTCCGGACGGCCACCATCGCGGCGCCCCCCAGGTCGCGGACAGCCGCCTCCAGCGGCGGAAGGTCGACCTCCCAGCCCTCCGGGCCTTCGACCCCACCGAAGACCGCGAAGTCGCAGCCCTGGGCGCGCAGGCCGCGGTAGCGGGCGATGACCGAGGCCATGTCCAGCCCGCCCGACCCCGGCACGACGCTCACGCGACCGCTGACCTGGCCATCGCTGGGCATCTCCCGGGCGCCGCGCGTGAGCGGGCCGTACAGCGCGGGCCGCCGTTGGATCAGCTCAGCGTCCATCGGCACGATGTCGTAAGTCAGGACCAGGTCGCCGGTGCTGGGGGCAGCCGCGCGCGCACTTCCCGAAGGGTCGATGACGCAGGATCGCCCGGCGTAGACGATCGTGCCATCCTCCGTACCCCACTTGTCGGCGGCCGCCACCCAGACGCCGTTCTCGAAGGCGCGCGTAGGCATCAGGTATTCGCACTGGGTCGTGTTCAGGTCGGCCATCGTGCGCCCCGACGAAACCCAGGCGGTGAGGTCGAGGATGACTTCCGCCCCGTTCACCTTCAGCATCCGGGCGATCTCCGGCAGACGCCCATCCGCACAGATGAGGATGCCGAACTTCGCGAACCCCGCGTCCCAGACCGGGAACTCGCGGCCCGGGCTGAACCAGTTGCTGTCGAAGTGCCAGAGAAAGCCCTTGTCGTAACGCCCCGCGATGGAGCCGCCGGGGGCGAAGACCACCCCGCTGTTCGTCAGGCTGCCGTCCTCGTGCGGGACAGCCATCCCCGCCGCCAGCCAGTAGCCATACCGCCGCGCCTTCTCCGCGAAGAGCGCCGTGACCTCGGCGAACGGCCGTACACCCGGGCGCGCGTAGGGCTCGCGGTCCTTCAGGTAGTAGGCCGGGTACGAACACTCCGGCAGGAGGACGAGCTGGGCGCCGGCCTCGCCCGCTTCGTCGAGCGCGCGAAGGAGGTTCCCGAGGTTCTCCTCGGCGTCTTCGAGGTCGTGCGCCTCGACCTGGCAACAGGCTATCCGGAACGGTTTCATGGCCACAGTCTACCGCCTCCTTGTCCGCCGCCTCACCTTCCCCGTAGATTCTCCGCATGAGCTACACCGCCAACCCGACCGCCGACGGTTCGCCGCCCATCGCCGTCGTCACCGGCGCCAGCGCCGGCATCGGCGCAGCCACCGCCCACATGCTGGCCGCGGCCGGGTTCTCCGTCGTCCTGGGCGCCCGCCGCCTCGACCGTATCGAGGCGCTCGCCCGGGAGATCGGCGGCCGCGCCATCCCCCTCGACGTCACCAGCCGCCCAAGCGTCGAGTCCTTCGCCGCCGAAGTCCCACGCCTCAACGTCCTCGTCAACAACGCCGGCGGCGCGCTCGGGCTCGAACCGGTCGCCCAGTCCGTCGATGATCACTGGCGGACGATGTGGGAGAGCAACGTCTTCGGCCTCATGCTCGTCACCCGGGCCTTCCTCCCGGCACTCGAAGCATCCGGCGCCGGCCACATCGTCAACGTCGGCTCGATCGCCGGGCTCGAGTCCTATCCCGGGGGCGCCGGCTACACCAGCGCCAAGCACGGCGTCGTGGCCATCACCGAGACCCTCCGCGTCGAACTCCTCGGCAAGCCCATCCGCATCACCGAAGTCGACCCGGGCATGGTCGAAACCGAGTTCAGCGTCGTCCGTTTCCAGGGCGACCAGGAGCGGGCGGCGAAGGTCTACCAGGGCGTCACGCCGCTCGTCGCCGCCGACATCGCCGACATCATCACCTGGGCCGTGACCCGGCCGCCCCACGTAAACATCGACCATCTCCGCGTCACACCCCTCGCCCAGGCGAGCGCCACGCTCGTCCACCGGCGGGCCTGAACGGCTCACCCTCCCTGCGGCAGCCGCCATGCCTCTCCACGCGGCTCGACCAGCCCGTCGCGCTCAAGCTGCGCCAGGTAGGCCGGGACGCGGACGGCATGGTCCCCGGGCAGCCTCGCCGCGAGGTCAGCCGCGGTCAGTTCGGGCGCTCGCCGCAGCGCATCAACGATCCGCCCGCGGGCGAAGCGGGCGGTCGTCTCAAACGCCGGCAGGCGCGCGGGCCTGTCCGGCCCGGCCGGGTAGCCCGCCTTACGCCAGCGGCATGCCGTTATCAAAGGGCAGACGCCGCAGGCGGGCGAGCGCGCCCCACAAACCATCGCTCCGAGGTCCATGAGCGCCAGGTTCTGCGCGCGGGCATCCCCGCTGCCGGTGACTAGCCCACGGGCCAGCGCTTCGACCTCGCCCTGCGCGAGCTGCCGGGCCGTGGCGACCCCTCCGATGACACGGGCGAGCACGCGCCCGATGTTCGTATCGATCACTGGTACCGCCCGCTCGCCCGCGAAGCAGGCCACCGCGCTCGCCGTGTACGGTCCCACCCCGGGCAGGGCCGCCAGCGCCGCCAGCTCTACGGGCACCTCGCCCCCAGACCCTGCGACGGCCACCGCCGCGCGGTGAAGGTGGAGCGCGCGCCGGTTGTAGCCCAGGCCCGCCCACTCCCGGATGACGTCGGCCGGGGAGGCGGCAGCGAGCGTGGCCACGCCGGGCCAGCGGTCCAGCCACCGCACGTAGTAAGGCACCACCCGCTCGACCTGCGTCTGCTGCAACATCACCTCGGACACCAGCACCGCGTAGGGGTCGCGGCTCAGCCGCCAGGGCAGGCCGTGGCGCCCGTTCGCTGCGTACCAGGCCAGGAGGGCAGCCTTCATCTCGGCCACAAAACGCGCTTGCATGCGTCGCATTGTCGATGCTCGCCCGTGGGCACGTCGCGCGCCGTAAGCCGGCGGTAAATTCACACCCCAATAAGGGTTTCCACCTCGCCTTCGGGGCGCTTCACCTATGTAGGGGGCCATGGCCGGGTATAAGCTGGTTCTATGGACATGCGCCATGAACAGCTCGCCGGACCGCGCGGGCTCACGTTCGGCCTCCTCAGTGCCGCCCTCTCCTGGGCCCTAATAGCGATGGTCGCCTGCAGCCTGCGCCACTCCGGCTAGTTCGGCCGGTGCTGGGTCGCTCGCAAGCGCCAGCGTAGAATCACCCTGTGACCAGCTTCGACGTGATCGTAGTGGGTGCCGGCCCCGCCGGGAGCACGGCCGCCCGCGAACTCGCCGCCAGCGGCGCACGCGTCCTCATCGTCGATCGGGCCGAGTTCCCGAGATACAAGGCTGGCGGTGGGGGCGTCCCCCTCCGCACCGAGCGGCTGCTCCCCTTCCCCATCGATTCCGTCATCGAGGATTCGGTCCATCGCCTGGATGTCGGCCTGCTCGGCGCCAGCCGGTTCGTCCGCGACTCCGGCGCACCATTCGCCCACATGGTCATGCGCGACCGCTTCGACCACCTCCTCCTCGACCAGGCGCGGGCCGCCGGCGCAGAGTTCCGGCCCGGCACGGCCGTCCGCGCGCTCTCCCTGAACGGCCATGCAACCGTCCAGGCGGACGGGTTCTCCGCCGAGGCGGACCTCGTCATCTGTGCCGACGGCGCCCACTCGCCGGTGGGCCGGATGGCCGGGCTCGGTCAGGGACTGAGCGAGTGCGCGGCCTGGGAGGTCGAAGTCCAGGCCCCGCCCGCGGCCCTGAAGCGCTACCGCGGCACATCGCTCATCGACCTCGGCGACCGCCCCTGGGGCTACGCCTGGCTCTTCCCAAAGACGGCGCTCCTCTCCTTTGGGGTGGTGGTGCCGCCCGGCCGGGCCGGCACGATGAAGGCCCGCACCAGGCGCTTCATCGAGCGGCTCGGCCTCGAAGCGGCCGAGGTAGCCATCGCCCGCGGCCACAAGATCCGCTTCCGCCGCGGCGGCGAACCGATCGCCGCCGGGAGGGCGCTCCTCGCCGGGGACGCCGCCGGCCTGGCCGACGAGTTCACCGAAGAGGGCATCTTCTACGCCGTCGAATCCGGACGGATCGCCGCCCGCAACGTCCTCCGCGCCCTCGCCTCCGACGGTGACCTCGAACGGTACCAGGCGGACATCGACCGGGAAGTGATGCCCGAACTTCGGGCCGCCCGCCTCATCGCCTGCATGTTCTACGGCATGCTCCGCCATGCTCCGCGGCCCTGGATGTTCGCCAGCGCCCACATCGGCTTCCTCTGGGATGCCTTCTTCGCCGTCCAGGGCGGCGAATCGACCTACGCCCGGGAGGTGGCCCGCCTGCCCGTGCTGCCCACCGTCGCCGGCCGTCTGCTCGGCCGCGAATGACCTTGCTGCCCTCGGAACTCATGCCCGCCCTCGCCGCCCTCTACGGCGAGCCCGTCCACACCCCCAACGGCGCCCCCGTGGCCGAACTGGTGCTCACCGTGCTCTCCCAGAACACCGCCGACACGAACAGCGGGCGCGCCTTCACCCGCCTCCTCCGGCGATACTCCTCCTGGGCCGCCATCGCCGCCGCCCCACCTGCGGAGGTCGTCGAGACCATCCAGGTCGGCGGCCTCGCCCAGCAGAAGGCGCCCCGCGTCCAGGCCATCCTCCGCGCCGTCGAAGCGCGCTCCCCCGGCTGGGACCTGGCCTTCCTCCGTGAAATGCCCCTGGAGGAAGCGCGATCCTGGCTGCGGGCCCTACCCGGGGTCGGGCCAAAGACGGCCGCCTGCGTCCTTCTCTTCGCCCTCGGCCGCCCCGCCTTGCCCGTCGATACCCACGTGGAACGCGTCTCCAAGCGCCTCGGCCTCATCCCCCCGAACCTCACGGCCGAACAGGCGCACGAGGCGCTCGAACGGCTCGTCGACCCGGCCCACTACTACCGCTTCCACATGTTGCTGATTAAGCACGGGCGCCGCACCTGTGCCGCCCGGCGGCCCGCCTGCGGGCGCTGCCCCCTCGCCCGACAGTGCCCCGCCGCCGCAACGGCTGGATAAGCCCTCAGGCGTCAGCCTCGTCGTCCGCATAGATCGGTGGCTGCATAGGCCACGATTCCTCGTCGTCCCAGGCCCGCCGCTCGGCGGCCGCCTGGAAGATCAACCCCGCAACCGTGAGGACAAGGCCTGCCGCCCCGAGGACCGTGTAGTTGCGGAGCGGGACTTCCATCACCTTCGTCACAATGCCGGCCAGGTCGTCCCCGAACGGGTCATCCGGCCAGAAGTTCGTCGCCAACAACCGCGTAGCGGCGACCAGCGCCACCCCAACAACAGCCGCGCCAAGGGCCGAAAGGCCCAGCGCCCGGAGGCGGACGTAGCCGTGGTTCTTCAGGGCGACAGTGAGCCCTCCCAGTCCCGCCAGTACCCCCAGGACCAGGCTCGCGAGCGAGGCCCGGTCGTGTGTCTTCTGAGACAACTGGCCCACAATCAGCCGGATCAGCCCCTGCGTGGAGAACGTCCCCAGGGATTGCTGGCCGGTCTGGTCGAAAGCGCCGAGCCCTTCTTCGTAGACCTGCGTCGATGAACGCTCGAGGACCGCGGCTCGAAGCTGCTCATTCGTCCCACTCAACGCCTCTGCCCGCCTGAACTCGACCGGGATGGGGTAGCCCGGGAAACTGACCGTCGGCCCCTCGCCGGCCTCCGCAAGCTGGCGCAGCCCTTCGCGATTCTCGGCGATCACCTGATCGACGTCGGTAAGCGTGGCGATCCCCGCCTGGAGCAGGCGCGTGGCGTGCTCCCGAGTCGTCACCTGGCCAAGGCTTATCGCGGCCACGAGCAGCAGCAGCACCGCCGCCAGCATGATCGCGTAGAGCGACTTGCTCCCGTCATACGAATGGGCCGGCCGCTCTCTGATCCGGTCACGCGGGGAGACCATGGGCACCGGCTGGGATGGTCCGGGAGCGCGCCGCCAGAGCACTAATGAATCCTGACGACGATGGTGCCGGCGATCCGGTCGTGAAGGCCCCGGCGGCGCGAATCGAACGCGGCGCTCGCGAGGCCGATGAAGATCAGCAGGAACGCCCCGCCTACCGCACCGGCCGCCTGCGGCGTCGAATCGCGGACGATGACGGCGGCAAGGATGCCCGCCGAGGCGATGAGCGGGTAAGCCATCTGCGCCACCACCCGGCCGAGGGCGCCAAGGATGCCCAGTGGATGCCCGTCCGAGCGGATCACCATCAGCTGCATCACCGCTTTCCCGACCGTCTGGCCCTTCCAGGCGTATGAGGCGAGGAAGTAGAGCAGGACCGCGGGGGCGATGGCGATAACACATCCCCAGAACGTCGAGAGCGAAGTGTTCGATGGGTCGGATTTCTCGAAGTCGGACGAGACCAGCACGACGATCGAGCCAGCCGTCACCAGTAGTGCCGCGATGATGAAGACGACGAGGGCGTCGAGCGCCGCCGCCGCCACCCTGGACTCGAACGACGCGAACTCGATGCGGAGCTGCCGCTTCGCTGGCCGGGCCGCGCCCCCCGCCGTTGCACTGGTGACTGTCATGGCGATACGGCCATTCTACCAGCGCCCGCCCAACGAGACAGATGCACCAGGAAGACGCGTTCACCGTGGGGTTTCACGGCGGTGGGGTTCAAGGTTGTGCGAGACGCCCGTGGTGAGGGGACACAAACGGTCAACGGGGTCAAAGACGACCTGACGAGCAGGCCTCCCCGTGCCCTAACCCAATCCTCCGTCCCCTTTGTATCTTGGATCCTTTGCGTCTCATCGATGTCGTGCCACCGCAAAACGCTGCACGCCACCCGTTTCACGCTGGCTTTGCCCCGCTGCGCGTATCCTCCGGTGCGTGCGCCCGCCGTTCGTTGCCGCCACGTCCCCCGTCCCCCTGGCCCCCTGGCGCCCGCGCGTCTTTGTCATGTTCCTCATGACCGCTGCCACCCTCGGCCTGCTCACCGGTGCCGTGGTCGTTTCCGCGGACATCCGCGTCGGCGTCGGCTTGCCCACCGGGATCACGGTCGAGCGTTCGCGCCTGGCCGCCGATCGCTGGCACCTCTGGACGGGTTGGGAACGCGAGACCCTCCCCACGACACTCCTCGGCGTCGCAGGCTTCGGCCCAAACCCCGATAGGGCCGAGGGCGAAGACGCCATTCGCAACTACTTCCGCCTCACCAGCCAGATCCGCGCCCTCGACAGCGGCTCACCGGCTGCCGCGCAGCTCACTCAGGAGCGCGCGCAGTACGAAAACACCGCCGAACGCTACGTCGCGGGCCTGGTCGATGACGCCGTCGGCGCGGCCGGTCTTCGCCGGTCATTGCCCCTCTTCGGCGGCGCCAGCATTACCTGGCCACCCGTCAGCTTCGAGCTGACAACGCCGCCCCGGATCCTCATCCGCTCCCCCCGCGACCGCATCGCGCGGGCCGGGGATACCCTCCTCAAGAACGACCTCACGGCCGCCGAAATGACCCGGATCGAACGCGAGACCGACACGCCCGGCCTGGTCTCGATCGTCGAACCGATCGGTGGCCTGGCCGCCTACCCCGCCGTCATCTCCGGCGACCGCTCCTTCGACGGCTGGCTCGAGACCACCGCCCACGAGTGGGTCCACCACTACCTCGCCTTCTTCCCGCTCGGCGCCCGCTGGGGACGCGGCGGCGACGGCGTCACCCTCAACGAAACCACGGCCAACATCGCAGGCCGCGAACTCGCCAACCTCATGCGCGCCCTCCACCCCCTCAAGCTCCCCGCCGGCGAAGATGGCGCCGCCCCGCCGCGCACCTGCGAAGCCGAACCCATCGACTTCGCCAAAGAGATGCGCGCCCTCCGCCTCGAGGTCGATGCCCTCCTCGCCGCCGGAAAGGTCCCCGAGGCCGAAGCCTTGATGGAGCAGCGCCGTCTCTACTTCGCCGACCACTGCGTGACGATCCGCAAGCTCAACCAGGCCTACTTCGCCTTCCACGGCTCCTACGCCGACACGCCCGCCTCATCGGACCCCATCGGCCCCAAAGTGGAGCGCGTCTGGACACTCACCAAAGCGGTCGGCCCCTTCCTCGCCGTGATGCGCGGCGTCGAGAGCGTGGACGGCCTGGACGCCGCCATCGCCGCGCTCGAACGCGCACCGGCTCGATAGCGCCGCCCGCTCGGCGCCACGTCGGCGGATAGGCCGGCCCTCTTCTGTAAACCGGACGTAAACCAGCCCCTCGTGAATTTCTCCGGACGTAACGCAGCGTGGGCGCGAAGTAGCGACCACATAAGCCGGGGTGGTCGTGAATAACCGGGCGTTAACGCCAAGATCCCGTGGTTACCCGTTGTGTGAACCGTCTCGGCGGGGCTAACGTAGCCGCTGCCTCGGTCGCCGCAGACACCCTCTCGGCAGCCTTCACGGCCACATGCAAACCGGAACGCGACACCTCAACGAAGTACGTGGGAAAGGAACGCAATCGCCCATGCTTAGCCCCTGCGCGCCCGTTCCCCGGGACATTTCTCGACTCTGGCAGGCCGTCCTCGGCAGGCTCGAACTCGAGATCAGCCCGCACCATTTCACCACCTGGCTGCGGGGCACACGGGCGGCAGGCGTTGATGGTGGCTGCCTCGTCATCGAAGCGCGGACGGCCTTCACCTGTGATTGGCTCAGCCAGCGACTCGCCTCAACCATCCGCACCATGGCCTCGGATATCTGGCAAGAACCACTCGAAGTCCGCTTCATCACCCGCTCCCTCGAAGACGCGGGCGAGCTCTCACAGGCCTTCGCCGTCACCCCCACCGCTTCGCCCGCCCTCCCGGCCACCGTCATCGGCCGCTTGAACTGCGACTTCACCTTCGAGCGCTACGTGCCAGGCGAAGGAAACTCCCTCGCCTACCGCGGCTGCCTCGACCTCGCCGACGAAACCGCATCCCGGATCAGCCCGATCGTGCTCTACGGCGCACCCGGGATGGGGAAGACTCACCTCCTCCATGCGCTCGCCTGCCGCGCCGCCGCCCGCGCACTGCCCGTCGCCTGCCTGAGCGCCGAAGAGTTCGCCAACCGCTATATGACGGCGATGCGGGCCAACGACCTGCCCTCCTTCCAGGCTTCCCTCCGCAGCGTGCGGCTCTTCGTCCTCGACGACCTCCAGTACCTCGCCGGCCGGACCGGCCAGCAGATGGAGCTGGTCCACACGATCGACGCGATCGGCCACAACGGCGGCCACGTCGCCATCGCCAGCGAGACCAACCCCCTCGAACTCGACCTCGCCGACCGGCTGACCTCGCGCCTGGCGGCCGGGATCGTGACCCGGGTCGAACCCTTCCGCCGCGAAGAGCGCCGCACCTACGCCGCCCAGCTCTCCGGACAACTCGGCCTCGAGCTCCCTTCCTGGGCCATCGACCGGATCGCAGGCCTCGAAGTCCCCTCGGTGCGCGTCCTCCGTGGCGCCGTCCACGCCGCCGTGTCGCTCGCCCGCCTCGACCGGCTGGACCTGCAGCGGCTGGATACCGAACTCACCAGGGTTGCGCTCTGCTCGATGCTCAAGCCCGTCGATGCCCCCGGCCCGAAGGAGGTCATCGAGACCGTTGCCCGCTACTTCGAGACCACCTTCGAAGCCATCGCCGGACGGTCCCGGACGGAACCGCTCTCGACCGCCCGGGCCGTCGCCGTCGCCGCCCTGCGCGAGCGCGGCCGCACGCTCGCTGAGATCGCCACCATCCTCGACGGGCGTGACCGGAGCACCATCACCGGACTCGTGAGCAAGGGCCAAAAGGTGCTGGCGGAGGATGGGAGGCTCCGTCAGCACCTCGCCGGCTGAACCGGGGCGGAGTCGCGCGAGAGATGCCTTCGCGGCCCGTTGTGCCGCCGTTGGTGACAAGCGGGAGGCAAGCATGGCCAGCGGACCCGAGTGAGGGATGAAAAGGTTGAGTTCCGGACGCCGCACTCCCTCGCCCGCCGCAGCGGGAGAGGGCCGGGGTGAGGGCTGCGACGGCCACGCGGAGCCCAACGGAGCCCCGAGCATGCCCCCAGAGGACGAGTTTTCAGACCAGAGGGAGAGTGCCCTCATGGTGCACACCCCAGCAGTTCGACGATTTTCGCGGCCGGGTCCCCGGCTTCCATAAGGGCCTCGCCAACCA
>JBJXGC010000164.1:0-11161 GCA_046154545.1 Dehalococcoidia bacterium
GGCCGGGCCCACGCCCTCGAGATCTTCCGGACGCTCGATGTCCCGAACGTCTACGTCGGCGACAACTGGTGGTTCGCCCAGAACGGCTACGTACCCCAGGTCATGCGGACGCGCTCGGGGCCGCTGCAGGTCGCGTTCGTGCCCTGGCCGCAGGTGAGCCGCCTGCTGGCCGCGGACGAAGCGGTCGCGGCGATGCCACTCGACCAGCAGATGAAGGCCGTCGAAGACAAGCTGGCGGCGCTCATCCGGGCGCAAACTGAGGCGCTCGAGCCGGGACTGCCGGCCATCCTGACCTGCCACGTCTCGGTCAACGACTTCCTCGTCCGGGAGAACCAGGGGAGCGAACAGTGGATGACGATCGGCAGTTCGCCGACCGTGCTCAAGAGTTCACTGTGCGAGCAGAACTTCGACTACATCGCGCTCGGCCATCACCACAACAACCTCGACCTCCAGATGAACACCCCCTGCTGGTACTCGGGCTCGATGCAACGCGTCGATTTTGGCGAAGAGGGCCAGGACAAGGGCTTTCTGACCTTCGATCTCGACACCGCGAAGCCGCTCGGTGCGCGCCTCGCCGGCACGGGAGCGCCGCGGCTGCAGACGGTCGCGGCCCGGCCATTCCTGACGATCGAGGTCCGTCCCGCTGATGACGACCCCACGCCTGAGGTCTGTGCGGCCATCGACCGCAAGGAGGTGGCTGACGCGATCGTCCGCGTCGAAGTGCGGCTAAGCGCGTCGCAGGCGCGCCAATTCCGCATGCCCGAGGCCAGGCGGGCGCTCGAATCTGCGCATTATGTCGCTGGCATCCGCACCGTCCTGCCGGACGATGTGCGGTCGCGCTTGCCGGCCGGCGTCCAGCCGGACGCCGCATCGCCAATCGAGTCGCTCGACCTCTACCTGCGCTCCCAGGACCTGGACGACCAGCGCCGCGAGCGCCTGCGCCGGGTGGCCGAAGAACTCCTCGTGAGCGTGGGGGCCAGCCGTGGCTGAACGGAGGCCCCTCCGCCTGGTCCACACCTCTGACGTCCATCTCGGAGCCTACGCCTCGCACGAGGACGAGAAATGGACGTCGCGCCGCCGCCTCATGGAATCCGCGTTCAGCAACGTCATCACCCTCGCGAACGATGTCGAGGCCGATGCCCTCCTGATCTGCGGCGACTTCTTCGACAACGACCGCGTCCCGGAGGAGACGGTCCGGTTCGCCGCGGAGGAGATCGACCGCTTCAAGGGCCAGGCGTTTCTTCTGCCCGGGAACCACGACCCGATGGACGAGGGCCGCGTCTACCGGCGGTACGACCTCGAAGCGATGGCGCCGCGGCTGCGGATCATCCGCGCGCACGCTGGCGAACTGGTCGAAGCGCCTGGCCTCGACCTCGTGCTCTGGGGCCGTGGCTACCTCGAGAGCGACTGGCACTTCCGGCCGCTGGAGGGGCTGCCCGGGCGCCTCGATGACCGCTGGCACGTCGCCCTCGGCCACGGCCACTTCGTCAAAGCCGACGGAGACCACAGCCGCTCGCTCCTCATTCACGAACGGGAAATTCAGGCGATGGCCGGCCAGTGGGACTACCTCGCCCTCGGCCACTGGGAGCCCCACGCCGACGTCAGCAGCGGCGGCATGGCCGCCGTCTACTCAGGGGCACCCCTCGCCCTGAGCGACGCCAACCGCAAGGCTGGCTGGGCGGCCGTCATCGACCTCGACGACGGCGGCGTCCGCTGGCGGACCGCGCGAGTCGACCCGCGTGGGGAGGCGGCGCCATGATCCCGCGCCGCATCAAACTTCGGAACTTCCTCTCGTATCGAGAGTGCGAGGTCGATCTCAGCGGCCTGCACATCGCCGTCCTCACGGGCAAGAACGGCGAAGGGAAGTCTGCCCTGCTCGATGCGATGACCTGGGCCGTCTGGGGAGCAGCGCGCGGCACCATCGAAGACGACCGCATCCGCCTGCACGCCGGCGAGATGCTCGTCGATTTCGAATTCGAAGCACACGGCGACCTGTTCCAGGTGATCCGCAAGCGCACCCGGGGCAGAGCCGTGGGCGAGGTCCACTTTTTCCAGCTTGACCCCGCCGGCGGCAAGACCACCCTCACGGGCGCCACCGTGCGCGAGACCCAGGCCGAGATCATCCGGCGGGTGCGGACCGACTACGACACGTTCGCCAGCAGCGCCTTCGTCGCCCAGGGCCACGCCGACGAGTTCACGAAGAAGAAGCCCGCCGAGCGCAAGGAGGTCTTCCGCAAAGTCCTGGGGCTCCAGCTCTACGAAGAGCTCTCGGCCAGCGCCGCTGACCGCAGGAAGCAAGCGGCGGCAGAAACAAGAGCGATCGGCCTGCGCCTCGGCGATGCGGAGGCCGAGGTGCAGGAGCTGCCGGCGGTCGAGGAGCAGCTGGCCTGCATCGCCAGGGAAGCCTGCGCCATCGGGCCCAAGCGTTCGCTCCTGGAAGACACCACGGCCGAACTGCGGCGGCTCCAGGCCGACTTCCGGCGGACCGCTGAGGAAGCGCAGGCAACCCGCGAGCGGGCTGCGCGCAGCGACCAGGCTTTACGGACGGCCCGCGCGCTCTTCCACCAGGCGAAGCTCGACGTTGCCTCCGCTCAGGCGCTTGTCGCGAAGGGCGGCGACGTTCGCGCCAGGCACGAGACCTTCACCGGGCTTCGTGAACGCGAACGCACGCTTGCGGCAGTCCAGGAACAGGCCACGGCCATCGCCGACCGGATCCGTGACGCCGGCCAGCAGATCGCATCGGAAGAGATGCGGCTCCGCACTCTCGCCGGCGGCCTCGAGCGCGACGTTGAGCGTCTGGAGACCGCTTCGTCAGAGCTGTCAGCGCTCCAGGAGGCCCGGGCAGGCTTCGAACGCGAGGCGGCGGCGATCGCTGGGGCGAGCCTTGCCATCGA
This sequence comes from Dehalococcoidia bacterium, assembly GCA_046154545.1. Taxonomy (GTDB): domain Bacteria; phylum Chloroflexota; class Dehalococcoidia; order Tepidiformales; family Tepidiformaceae; genus JBJXGC01. Next base: position 2,895 of record JBJXGC010000164.1, read on the forward strand.
GAGCGACCGCGCCAGGCTCGCCGCCCTCCAGGACGAACGCAGCCGCGCCGACACCGAACGCGAGAGCTGCCAGAAGCAAGGCAAGGAGCTACAGGAGCGGCGCAAGCAGCTCACGGCGGCGGACGGTGCTCCCTGCCCCGTCTGCCGCCGTCCCCTCAGCCCACTTGACCGCGAACATGTCGACCAGGAGTACCGCAGCCAGATTCGCGACCTTCGCGAGCGCATGGAAGCGGCGAAGACCAGGGTGCTGGAGGCATCATGCACAATCACCGCGCTGGATGCTGGGATCGCGGCCGCCGTCGCGGCCTCCCACCAGCGAGACACTGACCTCCAGCGCCATCAGCGCGACTATCACGTTCGACTGTCACTGGCCACGGACGCGGCCGCCGCCCTTCCCGAGCGCAAGGCTGACCTCGCGGCCGCCCTCGCCGTCCTCGCAGCCGGCGACTTCGCCCACGAAGCACGGCGGGCACACTGCGCCGCCCGCGAAGAACTCGCGGCGCTCGGCTACGAAGTCGAAGCGCACCGGCGCCTCCGCTCAGAGCTGCAGACACTCGAGGGCGTGGAGACGGAACTGCGCCGCATCGTCGCCGCCGAAGAACGGGCCGTATCACTCGAGCGGGAGCGCGACCAGCTCGAAGCCGCGCTGGACGAGCGCGAACGCGACTTCGCCGAGTCTGCCGCCACTGCCGAGGCGGCCTGCGCAATGCTCGCCGCCGCCGAAGACGTCGAGCCCCGCCTGCGGGCGCACGAAGAGGAACTCGTCGCCCTCCGCGCTGCTGAGACAGAGCTCGCAGTCCGCCAGGGCCGCATGCAGGAACGCCGCGCGAAGCTCCAGGATCTCGTGGCCAGGGTCGAAGTCGCTCGGGAGGACGTGCAGGCACACCGCGAAGCGGAGGGGACGTACGGCGAGCTTGCAAAGGCCTTCGGGCGCGATGGCGTGCAGGCGATGCTCATCGAGCAGTCCCTTCCCCGGGTCGAACAGGTGGCGAACGAGATGCTCGACCGGATGACCGGCGGGCGCATCAACGTCGCCCTCGCGACGCAGAAACAGACGGCCTCGGGCAACACCCGCGAAACGCTCGACATCCGGATCAGCGACGAACTGGGGACGCGCGACTACGAGATGTACAGCGGCGGCGAAGCCTTCCGCGTCGATTTCGCCCTGCGCATCGCCCTCGCCCGGCTGCTCGCCGAACGGGCGGGCGCCGAGCTGCCGACGCTCATCATCGACGAGGGCTTTGGCAGCCAGGACCAGGAGGGGATCGACCGCCTGGTGGAGTCGATCCAGGCCATCCGCGACGACTTTAAGCTGATCCTCGTGGTCACCCACGTGGAGGAGCTGCGTGAGCGGTTCGAGCGCCGCATCGAAGTGACCAAGGACCCCGTGCGCGGGTCGATGGCGCGGGTCGTCTGAAAACGGTTAGCCGCAAAGGATCAAAGGTTCGAAAGCGAGAAAAGAACGACAGCAGGACAGAGCCCAGCGTGTAACGTGCACGACGCGGCACTCTCGTCCGCCCTTTGTCCCTTTGATCCTTTGCGTCCAACCGATCTTCATTGCCCGCGAGGGGGGGCGTTGATAGGCTGGAGACCCGTGGCAGGGTAGCTCAGCTGGTCAGAGCGCACGACTCATAATCGTGAGGTCGGGAGTTCAAGTCTCCCCCCTGCTACCACAGCCCCGCACTGACCCCCTACAAGACCCAGCGGCGGCGGCCTTCTCCCTTAAGTAGCCGCCCGAACGCGAGGCCGGGGAAGTGGGCGCCCGCGATCGGCGTATCTTTGCCCTCAAGTTCGCGGGCGAGGGCCACGCGGGTGCGGCGGGCGAGGTCGGGGTCCACGTCTCCGAGGCCCGACCATTCGTCCTCCAGCAGTTCGACCGGGCAGTGCACGGCGTCGCCGAGGAGCATCGCGCGGTCAGTCCCGTCGGCGACCACCGTCAGGGAGCTGCCGGGCGTGTGCCCGGGAGCGTGTACGGCGCTGATCCCCGGGACGATTGTGACGTCTGCTTTCCAGGTCTGGATCCGGTCGGCGAGGGGCGTGAGCGCCTGCTTCTGGAGGTCCGCGAACTCCTTCGGCACCCCCGCTATCGCGTCGGACGGGCTGTCGATCCAGTAGTCCCAGTCGCGTTGGTCGCAGCGGTAGGTCGCGTTCGCGAAGGTAGGCTTGCCGTCTTCGGTAGTAGCCCAGCCAACGTGGTCGAGGTGGAGGTGACTGAAGATCACGTCGGTGATGTCGGCCGGGGAGTGACCGTGGGCGGCGAGGCTATCGATCAGGCGGCCACCGAGCTGTTGTCCACCCATCGCGAAGTGGCCGAGGCCAATATCGACGAGGACCACCTTGCCGCCGGGGCCGCCCCGGACGAGGAAGCCGCCCAGGCACATGGTCAGCATCCCGTCATCGCTGAGCAGCGCGCGGTGCGGCGACCAATCGGCTTCGCTCGTCTTAGCGAACGCCTGGGTGGGCTGCACCCGCATTTCGCCGTCGATCACGGGCAGGATTTCGAACGTCCCGATGCGCATGGCTGGACTCCTCCTTCTCAGGCGGGCGACGATAGGCGTTCGCGGCCAGACCGGTCAACCGGGCCGGCGGACGGCCGCCGCCACCGCGGTGTCGAGTCCGGCATTGTGAAGTACCGTAGCGCCGTGATGATCTGGGGACCGTCCTGGGGGACTTCGGGAAGCGGCGGCCGGTTCGGGCCATGCGGAGGTCTGCCGTGGCGACAACGCTGACGGTGCCCCGCCGCTCGCGGCTGTTCTACGGCTGGTACATCGTGGCCGTGGCGATCGTCGCCCAGTTCGTCGCCGTCGGGACGCAGATGTTCGCGGCCGGCGTCTTTCTGAAGCCGATGACCACCGACTTCGGCTGGAGCCGGGAGAGCTTCGCGGCTGTCCAGACGCTTTCGCTCGCCGTCTCGGGAGTGGTCGGGATCTTCATCGGTGGCATCCTCGACCGGCGCGGGCCGCGGCTGCTCATGCTCGCCGGAGGGGTGATCAGCGGCGCGACCCTCGCCGCAACGGCCCTCGTCGATACCTACTGGCAGTTCGTCCTTCTGCGGGGGATCGCCCAGACGATCGGCATCGCGTTGTGCGGCAACCTCGTGGTCAACGTCACCGTCAGCCGGTGGTTCGTGCGGCGGCGGGGGACGGCGGTCGCGCTGGCGTCGGTTGGTATCTCGCTCGCGGGCGTGCTCATGGTGCCCCTGCTCAGCCGCTGGGTGAACAGCTACGGCTGGCAGTCCGGCTGGGTCATGCTCGGCGTCCTCGTAACAATCCTGATCCTGCCCTCCGCGCTCATCATGCGGCGGTCCCCCGAGGACCTGGGCCTCCTGCCCGACGGCGCCCTCGCCAGCGCGGCCCCCGGCTCCCGCCATGCGCCGAAGCTCGAAGAACAGTGGACCCGGCCCGAGGCACTGCGGACGGCCGCGCTCTGGTTCGTCATCGTCGGCTATGGATTTGCCACGCTCGGCCTTGGGGCGTTCATCCTCCAGACGATCCCGTTCCTGACCGACGACGGCTTCAGCCCTGGGACCGCGGCCGTACTGCTCAGTTCGTTCTCCTGGGCCTCCCTCGCCTCGAAAGCGTTCTGGGGACCGGCCATGGACCGCGTCCACGCCCGCCACCTGAGCGTCGGCGGATTCGCCGTCGCCGGCTTCGCAATGGCCGCCTTACCGGCGGTCTCGGGGACCGGCTCGACGGGCGCGGTCCTGGCGGTGCTGGCCCTCTACGGGTTCGCCATGGGCGGCACCGCGCCCCTTCAGGAGACCGTCTGGGCGGACTACTTCGGGCGGCTCCACCTGGGCTCGATCCGGGCGGTCGCGATGCCGTTCTCGATCCTCTTCAGCGCGGGCGGGCCGCTCCTGGGCGGGCGCCTGTTCACGGTGACCGGCAGCTATGGCGCCTCGTTCATCGTCTTCGCGGCAACGCTCTGGCTGGGCGCCCTGCTCATCCTCGCAGCCCGTCCCCCGATCCGTGCGGCCCCGCCTTGACCGAACGCCGGACGCGAGCCGAGCCGGACACGGATCGAGGCAAACAGCAGCGACGGCGGCGGTGCCGTTGAGCGAATCCGGGCGGCGACGGAGCTACTGGGAGCGCATCTTCTCGCCCTGGTCGCGCATCTCCTGCTCCATGCGGGAGCGCATCGCCGCCTGCTCCTCATCAGAGACCGCGGCTTCGACGGTCTTCATCGCGCCCTTGCCAGGGTGCTTGACGAGCCACTCTTCGTGCGTTTCTTCCTTGCCAACCAGTTTCTTGAGCCATCCCATTGGGTATTCCAGTTCTGCCGGACGAATCCCGGCCTTGCCCTTGAGCCTACACGCAATGCGGAGCGTTGTATCGACAATCCGCCCGCGATCGTGCGCGAATTGTGCCGGCGAGAAAAAAGGCCGGCACTCGCGTGCCGGCCTTCTGTGGGTGACGTCGGACCAGGTTACTAGGCGAGTTTGAAGCGCCACGCCGCTGCGTTCAGCGACTCCGCCAGGTTTTGAGCCGGTTAGCCCGGATTCAATGCTCCCGAGACGCCGTTTCCGTCCAGCGTCTCGGGCAGCGAGCAGGGGACGAGGTCCGGTCGAAACACCCGCGCTTACGCGGCCACCTGCACAGGTTCGGGCAGCGCTGCCGGCTGAGGGAGCACCTTCTCCAGATCCAAGAGCGACACGAGCCGGTCCGCGAGCTTGGCGATGCCACGCAGAATCGGGGATTCGCCGAGCATGGCCCCGACCGGCTCGATGTCCCCTTTCGGGATGCGCAGGACCTCCGTGACGGCGTCAACGATGAGCCCGTAGGTTTCGCCACCGTCAACGGCTACCACGATGATCCGCGTGTCTGCTGTGGGTTCGGACGCATTGAACCCGCAGCACCGTCGCAGGTCTATCACCGACACCACGTGTCCACGAAAGCTCGTCACGCCAACGACCGAGGCCGGCGCCCCTGGTATCTCAGTGATCGGCTGCATCCGCACGATCTCCTGCACGACACTGATCTCTAGCGCGTAATGCTCCCGCTCCAACCTGCATACCACGACATGCTCGTCTGCCTCCCGTGTGGCCCGAGGGCTGGTCGCTTCCATGATCGGTCTCCCTTCTTGTCCGAAACGGGGAGGCCGGCACTTACGTGCCGGCCTTCCCTCTGTTGCGGTCGGACCAGGTACTAGGCGAGTTTGAAGCGGGACGCCGCTGCGTTCAGCGACTCCGCCAGGTTTCGCATGTCCGTGGCCGTCGCCGCCAGCTCTTCGGACTGGGCCGAAAGCTGCTCGGTCGAGGCGCTGACTTGCTCCGCGCTGGCCGAGGTCTCTTCGGCCGTGGCCGAGACCTGGATGATGGCCTCGCTCACCTTGGAGGTGCTCATTGCCATCTCCTCGGCGCCCTGGGCGCTCTGGAGTGCGCCGCCCGCGATGCGCTCGGCCGAGGCGACGATGTTCGAGGCACCCGAGGCGAGGCCCTGGATGTCCCGGGCGATGCCCTGGATTTGGGTCGCCGACTGCTCCACCGAGGCGATGATGGCGTCGAGCGCCACACCGGCCTGGGTGGTGATTTCGCGGCCACCCTGGACATCGCGGACGCCCACTTCCATCGCCTGGACGGCTTCCTGCGTGCCGGACTGGACCTTGGCAATCAGGGCCGCAATCTCCTTGGTCGATTCGCTGGAGCGCTCGGCCAGGCTGCGGACGTTGTCGGCGACGACGGCGAAGCCGCGTCCTTGCTCACCGGCCCTGGCAGCCTCGATGGCGGCGTTGAGCGCGAGGAGGTTCGTCTGAGAGGCAATCTCGTCGATCGTCTTCACGATGTCGCCGATCTGCTGACCGTATTCGCCGAGGAGGTTGACCGTGCCCTGAGCACGCTCAACGGCGCGGGCGATCGCCTCCATGGAGGAGACCGCCTGGGCGACGCTCTGCTGACCCTGGACGGCCGCCGTGCGGCTCTCCTGGGCGGCCCGGGCAACCTCTTCCGAGGCTGTCGCCATCGAAGCGATCTGACCACCCATTTCGGTGGCCATCTGCTGGGACTGGTTCGCTGAGGCGGCGTTGTCGTTCGCCGTCGCGGCGACCTCCTGGGAGCCGGCCGCGACCCGCTCGACTTCACGGGCCGACTGGCCCGACAGCTCCGAGAGGGAGACCGTGGCGCGCGTCACTTCGTTGATGGCAGAGGCGACCTGGCCCGTCGCGCTGGCCATCTGGTCCGACGCTTCGCGGAGCTGGCCCGAGGCCGTGAGGATTCCACCGGCGTTCGTGCGCACGCCGCTGATGATCTCCGCCAGACCGCCGCGCATGGCGTTGTAGCTGGCAATCGTGCCCACGAGCTTGTCGAGCATCAGGTTGATGCTGACGGCGGCCCGCCCGACCTCGTCCTTGTTGTACTTCTCGATCTTCGGCGTCACCGGCTGGGCATCAACGGTCAGGTCGCCCTGCTCGACGCTCTTGATGCCGTGCTGAAGGGCCGTCACGCAGTTGTTCGTGATCGACTCCAGCCGCGAGACGATGGCGCCGACCGCGGCCTTCACGTTGCGGGCGACATAGAAGCTTATGCCAAAGCCGACGACCATGATCACGCCCGTGATCACGAGCAGCAGCGTGCGGGTCGAGCTGGCTGCCGCGTCGGAGGCGAAGACGGCTTCTTCGGCGAGGGCGAGCTTGCTCTCTTCGATCTCCTGGATGTGCTCATCGACGATGTTCGCGATCTCGCGGACTTCCGTGGCCTTGACGACCGCCTCCGCGTCGTGACCCTCGCGCGCCAGTTCGAGGACCTCGTCGCGGCCCTTGGTGAGCTCCTCGAGCTGGACCTCGGCTTCGGAGATCGTCGCTTTCGCCTCAGGGCTCACGACTCGGTCCTTGACTTCCTCGAGGGCCGCGTGGGCCTTGACCAGGTAGTCATCCGCCGAGGTCGCGTGCTTCGCGATTTCAGCCGGGTCATCAGCAAGGATCGCGTTCTTCTCGGCGCGGCCGCTGGCGATGAGGTCCGCCTTCGCTTCGCCGATGAAGAAGAGGCCGAGCGCGTGCTTCTCGTAGAGCGTGTCGAGCCGATCGGCCTCCTGGCCGAGGGCACGGATGGACATGAAGGCCAGGATGCCGGTCATGACGATGACCAGGGTGCTCATGCCGAGCAGCTTCCACTGCAGACTGAGATTATTGAACCAGGACATAGGGGTTCCTCTCGTTACTGAAGGCTGAAGGAGTGGCGCCGCGGCGGGTCCCGCGGCGTGGGGGAGGCAAGAATCGGCGGCCAGCGCCGAGATGCTCAGGCAAGGATCTCGACCGCCCCTGAATCGAGGTCATAGCGGGCGCCGACGATCTTGACCTTGCCCGCGTGGATGAGTTCGGCAAGCACCGGGCTCGCCTTCATGGCATCGACGGTGAGCTTCGTACTGGCCCGCACCGCCAGGTCCAGCTCGTCGGCGCCTTTGCCGAGCACGGACTTAACTGCTGGGACGATGGGCCCGACAACGGCGCCAATCTGGCCCGGAGTGTCGGTCTTCCCGGCTTTTACCGCGTCGAGCGTCGCCTTCACCGCGCCGCAGCGTTCGTGACCGAGGACGACGACGAGCGGGATGTGGAACTCTTCCACACCAAACTCGGTGCTGCCAACGATCGAGTCGTCGGCGATGGCGGCCCCGACGCGCATGGTGAGGAGGTCGCCGAGGCCCTGGTCGAAGACGATTTCGGGCGCGACCCGTGAGTCGATGCAGCCGATGACGGCGCAGAACGGGTGCTGGCCCGTCGCCACCTCAACGCGCCGCGTTTCGGTCTGGTTCGGGTGAGTGAGCTTCTGGCTCACGTAGCGTTTGTTCCCTTCAAGGAGCTTCGCGAGGGCCTCGTCCGGCGTCAGAGCCGCGGTGCCTTCGGCGGCGGCATGCCCGGCCGCGGCCGCTTCGGTCGCGGCGGCGGGGGCGTGAGCATCGGCCGCGGCCCCTGCTGCTGTTTTCGCAGCGGTCGCCTTTGGTTTCACCGTCGCCGCCTCATTCCCCGAGTAGAGGCGTTCTCGCTCGGTGGAACCGCAGCCTGCGACGATGCCGCCGACGACCGGGATGGCCGCCAGCCCGGCGAAGGAGCAGAACTTCAGCATCCGCCTGCGGCTGGTGGGCGTACGTCCAGCCATGGTCGCCCGTGTCGTATCGAAAGAATCCATGAGCACCAAACCTCGCCGGGGGAGATATCCCTGCCTTGGATAATCAGCCAAATTCACGGATTCTTAACTCGGTGAAACGCCTATGCGGCGTCGGCGCAGCCCCAACTGCCTGCTGTGCGGTGTCCCGGCAACAACGCCACGCCCAAACGCA
>JBJXGC010000168.1:0-4615 GCA_046154545.1 Dehalococcoidia bacterium
CCGGAGCTGGCGAAGCGTGGTGGCGGCCAGGCGCTCTGGGTGCGTGCACGGCGGGGTGTAGTAACGCTCCCTATCGGTCGCGGTTCGGAATCGGGCCGGGCTATCGCGCCCAGACAGGAGGGCCATGCCGACGGCGAGGCGGGGTGGCGGCCATGCGCTCTGGGTGCGTGCACAGCGGGGTGTAGTAACGCTCCCTCACGGTCGCGGTTCGGAATCGGGCCGGGCTATCGCGCGCAGACGAGGAGGGCCAGCCGAGGGCGATGGTGCCGGAGCTGGCGAGGCGGGGTGGCGGCCTTGCGCTCTGGGTTCGTGCACGGCGGGATGTAGTAACGCTCCCTATCGGTCGCGGTTCGGAATCGGGCCGGACTATCGCGCGCAGACGAGGAGGGCCAGCCGAGGGCGATGGTGCCGGAGCTGGCGAAGCGTGGTGGCGGCCAGGCGCTCTGGGTGCGTGCACGGCGGGGTGTAGTAACGCTCCCTATCGGTCGCGGTTCGGAATCGGGCCGGGCTATCGCGCCCAGACGAGGAGGGCCATGCCGACGGCGAGGCGGGGTGGCGGCCATGCGCTCTTGGGTGCGTGCACGGCGGGGTGTAGTAACGCTCCCTATCGGTCGCACAGGAGGGCCATGCCGACGGCGAGGCGGGGTGGCGGCCATGCGCTCTGGGTGCGTGCACAGCGGGGTGTAGTAACGCTCCCTCACGGTCGCGGCTCAGATTCCGGATGCGGGGATGGCGCGCGCTACCGGGCCCAGACGAGGAGGGCCAGGCCGAGGGCGATGGTGGCGGAGCTGGCGAGGCGGGCGATGGCCATCCGCTCCTTGAGCAGGAGCCAGCCGCCGAGGGCGCCGAGCACGACCGACGATTCGCGCAGGGCGGTGACGTAGCCGACGGGCGCCTGGGTGACGGCGACGAGGACGAGGGCGTAGGCGGTGACGGAGGCGGCCCCGGCGACGAGGTCGCGGCGCCACGTGGCCCTCAACCCGGCGCTGAAGGCGTGCCCGCGGCCGAGGAGCAGGCCGCCGAGGCTGACGGTGAACGCGATGACGACGAACAGGCAGAGCCCGTAGCTGAAGGCGTCCGAGGCGCGGGCGCCGCGCGAATCGACGAGGGTATAGGCGCCGATGAGGAGGGCTGTCATGAGGGCGGCGTTGCGGGCCGCGGTCGATGCGCCCGGCCGGGCGAGGGAGAGCAGCCCGGCGAAAACGACGGCCATCGCCGCCGCCGCCGCCAGCCCAACCTCGTCGCCGAGGAGGGCGACGCCACCGATGGCGGCGAGGAGGGCGCCGCCGCCGCGGGCCATGGGGTAGGTCAGGCCGAAGTCGCCCGCGTCGTAGGCGCGGCTGAGGAAGTAGACGTAGAAGACGTGGATCGTCCCCGAGGCAGCGAGGTAGGGGACCGCCTCGCGGCCGGGGAGGCCGGCGAAGGGCAGGGCGAGGGCGGCGAGGATGCCCCCGGCCACGAACATCCGCCAGGCGGTGACGAAGCGGTCGCCCTGGGCCTTCATCGCCAGGTTCCAGCCGGCGTGGAGGACGGCGGCCGCCAGGGCGAAGAGGGTGGCCGTCAGCACGCGGGCCTCCTTCCGCCGCGGACGGCGAAGGTCACGGCATCACCACCGCCGACTTCAGGCCGTCGTGGCCGAGCCGGGCGGTGTAGGCCGTGGCCGCCTCGGCGAGGGGGTAGCGGTTGGTGACGATGCGGTCGAGCAGGGGCAGACGCGGGATCATCTGGGCGGCGCGGTGGTAGAGGTGGAAGGGCGCGTTCTGGGTGCCGAAGATGCGGACTTCGTCGTAGTGGACGCGGTTGAGGTCGAGCAGGTGGGCCGAATTGGGCGGGAAGCCGGCGAAGAGGTTGATGCTCCCCAGCCGCCGGGCGAGGTCGAGGGCGAGGGGCAGTGCTTCGGCAACGCCAACGGCAAGGGCGACGGCGGGGAAGCCCTCGCCGTGGGTAAGGTCGCGCCCGGCGGCAAGGGCAACGGTGGTATCGGCGACAGCGTCGGCCCCCAGCTCGGTGGCGATCTGACGCCGGGTGGCGTCGGGTTCGACGACGAGGATCGGCCCGGCGCCGTAGGCCCGGGCGGCGACGAGGTGCATGAGGCCCATCGGACCGCCGCCAACGATGGCGAAGGGCGCGCCGGCCCGCACGCCGAGGCTCTCGACGCTGTTGAGCATGCAGGCGAAGGGCTCGAGGAGGGCGCGGAGGTGGGGCGGAGTCGCCGGGTCCATGGGGAGGAGCTGGCCCATGGCTACCAGTTCGGCCGGGATGCGGACGAACTCGGCGATGCCGCCGTCGAGGTCGTAGCCGAGGGTGCGGCGGGAGGGGCAGCGGTTGCGGAAGCCTTCGCGGCAGAAGCTGCAGGAGCCACAGCAGAGGATGGGGCAGACGGAGACGGTTTCGCCGATGGTGGCCCGTGCGCCGGGGCCGGTCTCGTAGACCTCGCCGGTCATCTCATGGCCGGGGACGACGCCCGCGGCGGCCTTCTTTTCGCCGAGATAGACGCGGATGTCGCTATTGCAGAGGCCGGTGGCGTGGAGCTTGAGGACCACCTCGCCGGGGCCGGGGTGTGGGTCAGCGGCGGCTACGACGGCAACGCGCCCGGGTTCAAAGAATCGAAGGGCCTGCATGGGGGCGATGGTACAGGGGAAGTAGCGCGGCTGACACGGGTTTGGGTACGGCTCAACGTTTGGCGCCGAACCGCTGGACCGCTGGAGGGCGAATGCGGGCGGCGGGACGAGGGCGAGGCACCCGGGCCTCCGTAGCCTGGGACGGCCGCTCCCGTGAGGTCGCGGTACTGTCATAGGCGGGTGGCGCACACGCTCCTCGCTGAATTTGGGGTCCAGGCGATGCCAGCCGCGGGTAAGCCCTTACGAGCGGGTGCGCACGGAAGTCTGAGTCGCGGCAAGGGGCGGGAGGCGGTAGGCTACGAAGGACGATGGGCTTCGATATTGAGGGGATCATCAACGCGGTCGGGTATCCCGGCCTTTTCTTAATCGTGTTTGCCGAGACAGGGCTGCTGATCGGGTTCTTCCTGCCCGGCGATACCTTGCTGATCACGGTCGGCCTGGCCTGTCAGCGCGGGCAGCTTTCGTTGTTCGGCGAGAACGGGATCTGGTTCATCATCCCCGTGCTGATCGTGGCCGCCATCGCTGGTGACGCCGTCGGCTACCAGATCGGGCACAAGGCGGGACCGCGAATCTTCACGCGTGAAGATTCGCGCTGGTTCCATAAACGCCACCTTGAACGCGCGAACGTGTTCTACGAAAAGCATGGCGGCAAGACGATCGTGGCCGCCCGGTTCCTGGCCTTTATCCGGACCTTCGCCCCGACGGTCGCGGGAGCGGCGAACATGCCCTACCGGCGGTTCGCGTTCTACAACATCACCGGGGGAGTTGGCTGGGTCGTATCCCTCACGTTACTGGGCTATTTCGTGGGGAAGGCTGTGCCCAACCTCGAGGTGATCATCATCGGCCTGGTCGGGGGCATGCTCGGGCTGTCGCTGATCCCGGCGGCGCTGCATCTCCTGCGGGAGCGCAGGGCGGCGGCGGCGCGGCGGGCGGCCGAATCCGGGCCGTCCTGAGACAGATCGCCGGAGCGCGCCGCGCTCTGGGCGCCTATGTCGTGGGCGCACCGGAAGTGCCGGTGATGGTCCGAGTCCCAAGGGGAAACGAGCCCCTCAGCCCCCTGCGATCCACTGGCAGGGCGGGACATCGTCCAGCGGTGGCTGCCGGGCGCCGTACGACACGCAGATCAGCGTTCGAAGTAAGCGCCCACGGAGGGGCGCGGCTCCGTCCCCCGGTCATCGCTGGCGCCGGGCGTTAGACGGCGGTCGCGATCACGGAGTGGAGCAAGGCGAGGAGTTCGTCGGCGGCATAGGGCTTCTGGAGGTACCCGGCGACGGCCAGCGCCGGCAGTTGGACGACGGCATCGCGCTGGGCGTAGCCGCTGGAGAGGATGACCTTCACGCCGGGGCTCAGTTCGCGAAGTGACCGGCAGGTCTCGACACCGTCCATCCGGGGCATGGTCATGTCGAGGATCACGGCCTGGACGGTGGTGAGGTGTTCGCGGAAGGCGGCGATGCCGGCGAGGCCGTCCTCCGCCGTGAGGACGTGGAAGCCGGCCCGTTCGAGCATGCGGCCGATCACCGTCCGGACGATATCGTCGTCGTCGATGACCAGGACGGTGCCCTGCAAGGCTACTGATGGGTTCCGCGGTTCGACCTGAGGCACGCCGCGAGTATGAGGGCGAGGTGTGATGTCGAACAAGCCCATGCACGGCTGCCACGTGGGCGCGGCCCACCCGGCAGCGCCGAATAAGGACCGGTTGGCAGGTGAATGAGGACCGTCTGGACGGGCCGCTGCATCACGAGGGCGGAGACGATAAGGAGGATCCGGTCACGTGGAGGCTATGCATGCGTTCCTTCCTTCTCAAGCACAAACAAACGGAAGATCGGGCATTCGATCGATTTCCACGCGAGCAAGGTCGCGTGGAATGACGAGATGCGCACGATCAACCCCGGCGAATCGTTGGTCTACCAGTTCGAAGCGAAGAACGCGGGCGCCTTCATGTACCACTGCGGCACAGCACCGGCATTGCACCACATCGGCAACGGGATGGCGGG